>JBCDAA010000067.1:0-28207 GCA_039186435.1 Myxococcota bacterium
CTCGCCGCAGGCTTCGCGCATCGCTTTGATCTCGTCGTAGAGCGCGCGCCAATCGTGGGTGAGGGCGAGCTGTCGATGAATGACGATGTCGATCTCTTTTGCCCCGTCAGCCACCGATGCGCGAATCTCCTCGAGGCGCTGGGGCAACGGGGTGAGTCCCGCGGGAAACCCCGTGGACACGGCCGCGACCGGAATGTCGGTTCCTTCGAGGGCCTGCACCGCCTCTTTGACGAGGGTGTGATAGACGCAGACGGCACCGGTCGTAATCCCTTTGTCTGCGACACCAAGCTGCTGCAGCAGGTCCTGACGGATCGGGCGCCGCGCTTTGGCACAAAGTCGTCGGACGTTTCCGGGGGTGTCGTCGCCCGAGAGGGTTGTGAGGTCGATGAGTGTGACGGCGCGGAGAAGCCACGCGGCCTGCCACTCCTTTTTTACGCTGCGGCGTTTGAAGAGAGTCGCTGCGCGTCGCTCGACTGCGCTGCGATTGACCTGCACCGAGTCGACCCATTCAAAGTCGAGGGGGGTCCCAGGGTTTCGTTCGAAGGCGTGTCCGCTCATGGCCGTCCTTTGTGGGGGAGCGATGATGGCAGAAAACGTCGCGCGTTGCCTCTTTGCGTGCGTGCTTTTCGGCCAAGCGGCCGGGAGCAACGCGTCGTGTTTTGTAGAGTTGTCGCTGAGGCCGGCGTCGTTGGTGAGCGAGAAGTCACGGAGTACACGCACGTCGCGGGCTGGACGCAATTGGGGGACGGTGGCACAACCTCTCCCGTGACCGAGGCAGTAATTGAGGGTCCGATGCCGGCGGCAGTGCCCGCGGCGGTGAAGGCAACGCCGAAGTCGGCCGCGCGCGAGGCACGAAAGGCGGCGAGGGCGGCAGAGAAGGCGCTCATCGACTCGACGCGCCCGTTTACGCAGGAAAGCACCGTCCGAAGCTGGTTTGAGACCGTCTTCACCCTCTCGGTGATCGGCGGGTTGATCGCGGGCGCCTTGCTCGTGGAGCCGTGGTGGGCGCGCGCTGCGTTTAGCGTGTTCGCGGGTCTGACGATCGTCCGCGGCTTCATCCTCTACCACGACCACATGCACAACGCGCTTCTGCGCCATTCCAAGGTCGCGAAAGCGATCTTCTGGTGGTACGGCGTGCTCGTGCTGACGCCGCCGAAGGTGTGGCGACAGACCCACAACTACCATCATGCGCACAACTCGAAGGTCGTCGGCTCGCACGTCGGTTCGTATCCGATCCTGACGGTGGAGATGTATCTGAAGGCGACGCCGTTGCAGCGTGCGATGTATCGATTCACGCGCCACCCGCTGAACATTGCGATCGGGTACGTGACCGTCTTCGGCTTCGGCATGTGCGTCTCTCCCTTTCTGCGCCGTCCGAAGGGAAACTGGGACTCCATCTTCGCGCTCATCTTTCACGTCGCGCTCGTTGTGACGCTGGTGCTCGTTTGGGGGTGGGGCGTTGCCTTTTACGGATTGATCCTGCCCTTGATGGTTGCGTGCATGCTCGGTGGGTACCTGTTTTACGCGCAGCACAACTTCGAGCACATGCAGGTGCAGCCCCGGCATACGTGGACGTTTTCGCGCGCGGCGCTCGAGTGCTCGAGCTACATGGAACTGGGCCCGGTGATGCGCTGGTTCACCGGCAACATCGGCTACCACCACGTGCACCACCTGAATCCGCGGATTCCGTTCTATCGACTTCCCGAGGCGATGGCAGCGATTCCAGCGCTGCAGAATCCTGGGAAGACGACGCTTTGGCCCTGGGACATCGCGAAGTGCTTCCGCTGCAAGCTGTGGGATCCCGACGCCGAAACGATGGTGGGCTACCCGTAGGTCCTCCCGTGTTCACGCAAGCGTCTCGGCCAAACATGCGGCTACGTTTGCTCTGATTCGGTCCGCATCTTTCGCGCGTTGATGAAGGAGCGGACGAAGACCACGAGCGTGATCGCGGTCGCCGCGAGCATCACGCTCACCCGCGCGATCGCGAGCGAGTCGCTTCGGCCGATGGCACCGCGAAGCGGCATCACGAGCGCGAACGCGAGAACGGCGGTCAGTCCGACCGCGATGTGCGCGACGACTTTGTTTTCTTTTTTTACTCCCGGAACGCACAGCAGGAGGAGGACGCCGAACGCTGCGGGAATCAATGCGGTGAACGAAGGGGTGTCCGAGGAAAGGTATCCCCACGCGGAAATCGCGATGAGGACCACCGCATGCAAGAGGCTGGCGACGTGAGGTTTCATAGGAGAGAGGCTGAGGGCAATCGGTCCCGCTGGCGAGGCAAACCCGCCTGCGCGAAGAAATCGTGCGACTTCGCTCACTCGTCTTGGGGTCGCGCGCAAATCTCCCGAGAAGTTCAGCCGGGTTCCAGCAGTCGCGAGTCCTCGGTGCCTTCCCGTAGCGACTGCGGTAGTCAGAATCAGACCGTCGTGGCAAATACCAGCCAACCTGATTTTATTGACATCGCATCGAACCGGCTGGAATCGCGAGCCGAAGTACGCCTTGCGAGCGGGAAACCGCCCTATCCTCGGAGCACCTGGCCGGCTTTCATCAGCGCTTCGATCGCTTCCTCGTCGCCGTCATCTGCAATTCCGAGGAGGTCGCCGAGCACTTCGAGCGCATCGGAGGTCAGCACGTTGCCAAGCACGTCAGCGCGTCCTTCCGGAGCCGGGCAGAAGTCGTCGAACTCGACGAGCAACTCCGCTCGCTCGGCCGCGGTCACTTCCCAGTCGTGATTCGACCCTTTGAGAAACACCCGTGCCGCAGCGAGATCGAAGGTCGAGCGCCCGCCCGGGTTGTAGCCAAGGATCAAACCCTCGACGTGAACAGCACCATCGATCAGAAGTTCGCCACCACAGATCAAATGCGGGCAGCGCAGATCGCCCTCGACGCCAAGAACGTTGGCGTCGTCGACCGCGACCGTCCCCTCCACGTGGAGGCTTCCGCGAACGAGGAGCTGGACCTGTCCCGTAAGGTGTTGGGACAAGTGGAGGTCCCCGTCGTGGACGAGGAGACCGGGCCGCCCGGGTCCATCCGGAAAGAACGCTTCGTCGTCGGCGCTCGCCGGTTGAAGATCAGGGATGTTCACTCCGGCTCTAATAGCTTTGCGAGCTTCTTCGGCGCAACGGCCTGATAGCTCTCCTCGAGCCAATCGATAAGCACATCGTCCTTCGGAAGGTTCGACGCTGAAATCGCGAAGGACACCCACCCGCTCCGCCCGAGACCGTACCCGGTTGGCTCGGCGTCGTCCCGAGCGAGCGCTTCGGTGCAAGACGCCGGAAGCTTCACCGAGAAGCGGAGCTCCTTCGCGTCTTCGGGACCGAGAAAGACGAATACCTTCTTCTTCACCTTCAACGCCTTTTCGCCCCATGGGTGGTCGAGCCACGCTTCGGGCAACGACAGGCCGTGCGCTTCCAGCATCGCCCGTGCCTTGCCGATCTTCTTGGAGGCCATCTCAACCGCCGGTGGTGGTCCAAACCGCGAGTGCGTTCCCGTCGGGATCGTGAAACTCAAAGCGGCGCCCCCCGGGAAACTCGAAGATGCCTTTGGTGATCGTTCCGCCCGCCTCGGTGACCGCGTCTTGCGTCGTTTCGAGGTCGTCCGAATAGAGAACGACGAGAGGCCCTCCAGTGCGCACGGAGTCCACCTTGGCGAAGCCGCCTTGTTCGCGTTTGCCGCCCTGAATTCCGACGTAGCCCGGGCCGTAGTCCGTGAAGCTCCAGCCGAAGGCTGCACCGTAGAACGCCTTCGCCCGGTCGAGGTCGGTAACGGAAAACTCGAGATAATCGATGCGATGATGTCGCTCCATGGAGGGAGCGTACCGCTGCCCTGAGACATTTCGCCGTAGGGATTCACCATCCCGCGCCGTTTCCATTCCGATCCCCTCTCTCCGAGTCTGATTTGGCCTCCCGTGACGACGAGCTCACAGCCCTGGCCCTCCGCGCGTCGGAAGGCGACGAAGAAGCCTTTGAGGTTCTCGTGGCGCGCACTCGTCCTGCCCTCACGCGCGCTGCAGTCGGGCTGGTGGGTGCAGCGGGCGAGGACGCTGTCCAGGAGACGTACATTCGCGCCTACGTGGCCCTCCTGGAAGGCCGGTTTCGCGCGGGGCGGGGCGTACAACCCTGGCTTCGACGGATCGTGACGCGCGTGGCGATCGATCTGCTACGCGCGGAGTCGCGACGCCGCCGGCGTGAGGCGCTCGTCGCGAGACTTCCGTGGGTGCGCGCGGAACTTCCGCGAACGGGCGAGGTGCGAACGGCCCTGGAGCGATTGCCGGCGGGCCAGCGTGCGGCGGTGGTGTTGAAAGATGTTGTCGGTTGGACCGCGAAGGAGATCTCCCTCGCGCTCGACTGTTCGGAAGGTGCGGTAGAGCAGCGTCTGGTTCGTGGTCGCGCTGCGCTACGAAAGGAGCTCGGTGATGACGAATAGCCCCAACGAAGAGCGGGAACACAGCCTCGCCGAGCTTAAAGGTGCGAAGGACAGGATGACGAAGAGTTCCCAAGAGCTCACGCGGGATGTGATGGCGAAGGCCCGTGTTCGGTATCGCAGGCGGGAGGTGCGACGCGGGCTGACGCTTTCTCTCGGGGTTGGCCTTCTCCTCTTGGGGATGCTCGCGGGAATGCTGCGCTCGACGACCGTGGACCTGCAGCAAGCGACCGCGGAAGCGTTGTTGGGAGAATCGCCGTGAGCCCACGCGTCAAGGGAGTCCTTCTGGGGTTGGTGTTGCTCGCTGCCGGTGGCGCCGCCGGTGCGGTGGGAATGCGCATCTACGATTTTCATCTCGCAAAGGAGTGGATGCAGCGCGCGCCGGTCGACAAGCGGAACGCGCTGCTCGCGCACGTGCTGGACCGCCGGCTCGATCTCGATGACACGCAGCGGGAACGTCTGAAAGAGGCGCTGGAGGCGCAGCGACCCGCCTTCGAAGCGTTGGTGGCGGAGAGCGCCCCTCGGCGAGCGGAGCTCCGCCAGGAGTTGGTGGAAGAGTGCCGATCGTTTCTGCGGCCGGCACAATTTCGGCGTCTCGAGCGCCTCAATGACGTCGCCACGCTCCGCGAGCAGGGCGGTCTTCCGTAGGGATCGACGCGTCGATGTCGTTGCGAGAGTTCTCTGCGCCTTTTCGCTCGTCCTCGCCTGCGCCTCACCGACGTTTGAGTTCTTCGCCGCCGAAGGGGCCTCCGGCATGGCACGCTGAGAACTGTTGTTTGCGGTCGGAGCCACGGGATGAACACCGTCAGAGCCCGATTTGGCCGCAAGCCGGGCGCCAGCGCGAACTGTCCAGTAGTTGCCCGGCCGTTGGTCGGCCTGCTAGGGATAAGGATTGGATGGAGGCCTGATGCGGAAGCTTATCTTTACGGTCCTCGCCTGCGCGCTCGCGGGCGGATGTGGTGATGACGACGGTCGCGGCGGACGTGACTCCGGCGGCGGCGGAACCGACGGTGGCGGCGGAGTCGACTCGGCGGTCGCGGACGGCGGCGGTGGCACCGACTCCGGTGGTGGAACCGACAGCGGCGGTGGGCCTTCGATGTGCCCTCCCGGTCCTTGTGATCTGCTGACGAACGCCGGCTGCGAGGCAGGTCAAGCCTGCTACCTTGTGACGACCATGGAAGGCGTGCCGGCGAGCCCGATGTGCCTCACCGCGGGAACGGCCGGAGAGGGCACGACCTGCGGCGCGGCGACGGATTGCCAGGAAGGCTTTGCCTGCGTGCTCGAGAACGGTCCGGACATGCCGGGCGCCTGTCGACAGACGTGCTGTGGCGGCTCGTCGGCGTCCTGCGCGCCCGGGGCGGTTTGCCAGAACTTTGCCGACCAGGACAACTACGGGTTCTGCTTCCTTCCGGATGGCTGCGACATCATCGCGCAGACGGGCTGCGAGGCAGGCGAGAGCTGCGTCCTCGCGTCCAATGACGGGAGCTCCACCTGCGTTCCGACTCCGGCCGGCGGCGGTATGCAGGATGCTTCGTGCGGAATGGGTTCACCGTGTGCCCCACGCTTCTTCTGCCTTGGCCCGATGGACGGCCCCTCGTTCTGCCGCCAGGCGTGCAATCCGATGGCCGCTGAGCCGGGTTGTCCCGACGGGACGACCTGCGGTGGAATCACCGGCTTCCCGCCCACGTTGGGCGGCTGCGTTCCGCCCGCCACCTGACCCCTAATGTCCGCGAGGCACATTGCTTTCGTCGTCGCCCTTGCGTTCGCATGCGGCGACGACGATGGGTCGTTACGCGACGCGGGGTCCGACGGTGGTGGGCGCGATGCCACCTTCGTGGACGGTGGTCCGATCAGCGATGCGGCCGGGAACGATGCGGCGAGCGATAGTGGTGCAGCAGACGCCGCGGCGGGCATGGACGCCAGCGTTTCGTGCAGCGAGCTCTGCGATCCGGTGACCAACACCGGCTGCGTGGATGCTTGCGTGCTTCGGGGGGAAGTCCCCATGTGCGTCGAGGCTCCCGGGACCGCCGAGGAAGGCGATCGTTGCGAGCGGCCGGACGAGTGTGCGCCGGGCCTCGCTTGTTTCTTGAAGCGTGACCTCGGTGTGTGTGGCCGCGTTTGCTGCATTGGCGATGAATCGACCTGCGATCCCGGCGAACGCTGCGGTGGTCCTGGCGTGCTTGTGGACGGCACGTCCACGCGCTTCAACGAGTGCCTGCGTCCTCGAAGCTGCGACGTCCTCGGCGACGAATGCGAACCGATGGAAGGCTGCTACATCGTCGACGCGGAGGGCCGCACCGACTGCCGCGCCGCCGGGGAACGCGAGGTTGGTGAAGACTGCCGCGGTCCGAACGACTGCGCGGTGGGCCTCAGCTGCACCGGGCTCTTTTCGATGACCTGCGTTCGGGTCTGCGAGCTGGGCGCGACGGGCAGCTGCCCCGCGGGTGAGGGGGTCTGCATCGGCTATGCGCAGTCGCCGGAGGGCACCGGTCTCTGCACGCCCGAGTAGGCGTTAGAAGAGGTCGAAGTCGTCGAGCTCGTCCGGCTCTTTGGTCTCCGTCTCTTTTGCGTCGGCTGCGGGCGCGTCGCTCTCGTCGGTTGGATCGCTCGCGCTCTCGTCCGACGAACTCCCAAAGAGATCGAACTCATCTTCGAGATCTTCCGCTGTTCGAAAGAGATCGAAGTCATCCGGGCTGGGCTGATCGACAACCCGGCCGGAGCTGTTTCCGGTCACGAAGCGGAGGTCGGGATCGCCGCGAAAGTGCGACGCCGCGGGAGGATCGATGGCCGGAGGCGGTGGCGCAGCTCGGCGAACGAGTCCCCACCGCATCGGATGAAGGAGCGGTCCGCGCTTGACGAACGCGATGCGCTCGCGGTCGAGCCCCTGGGTGACGGGCAACGCAAACGTGCTCGCCGGTGATTTGAGGGCCGGGTCGTTGAGCATTCCGCCGTGGGATGCGCCCCACGTCCAAAACGCCCGCCAGTCTTCCGCATAGACCGGATGCGCGAGCGGGATGACCAGACGAAACTTCGGCGCCTCCGGGGTGTGCGACCAGGTCGTGTGCACGACGTGGTAGACGTCCGACCAGCGCGACGACGCCTTGTCCATCGTTGCCCCTTCGTCGAAGTCGAGGACGAGACACGACACGTGGATCACGTGTTCGGTATCGCGGCGTCCATTCTCTCCGTAGAGCGCCGGGGACCAGATTCGAAGGTCCGTTTTCGTTCGGCCAAACGCGCGCGAACGAAGCTTCTCGTAGGCGGCTCGCGCGCCGGCCTCACCACCCCGGCGCTCGCCCTTTCGAATGTTGGACCAGCGACGGCCGCCAAGACGTTTGCCTTCTCGGTAGGCCTTCCACGCTTCCTCGATCCGCGCGACGTCCCGGTCGATCTGTTTGCGGAGCTTCGGCTTGTAGATGAACTTCGTCAGCCCTGCAGTCAGCTGATCGAGGGTCAGTACGTCCCGGCGCGGGATAACTTCAAACACTCGCTTGAACGTCGCGACAGCAAACCGGGGGTCCTCCACTGCGCTCAAGTTTAGGGCCTGTTGCGTGCCGCCGCGAAAATGCCGCAGGCGACGTCCCTTTGTCCTACCTTGGACCCATGGCGCCCTTTTTGATCGTGAAGGTTGGTGGCGCGTTGCCGGAGGTCGCGGCGACGTTGGGTGATTTCGAAGAGTGGTTTCGCAACGGTCTTGGGATCCCGGAGGCGCGAGTTGTCGATGTGAGGGACGGCAGCGCGCTTCCCGAGGCAGAGACGCTCGGTGGTGTTCTCATCACAGGGTCGGCCTCGATGGTGACCGCCCGCGCGCCCTGGAGTGTTCGCACCGCGGAATGGATTCCAAGCGTGCTCGCCGCCGAGGTTCCCCTCCTCGGGGTCTGCTACGGCCACCAGCTCATCGCGGACGCCCTCGGCGGAACCGTCGCGCCCAACCCGCGTGGGCGACAGATCGGAACGATCGAAGTGACGACGTGTAGCAGCGACGATCCGCTGCTTTCGTCGGTGCCCGAGGTGTTTCAGGTGCAGGCGACGCACGTCGAATCGGTTGTCGAGCTTCCACCGGGCGTGGCGAGTGCTGCGACGTCTCCGCGCGATGACCATCACGCGTTTCGGGTCGGTGAGCGCGCTTGGGGCGTCCAGTTTCATCCCGAAATGGATGCGTCGATAATTCGTTCCTGCATCCGGGTCCGCGCGGAAGAACTGCGGGCGGAGGGGATTGATCCCGAGGAAGCTGCAGCGGCAGCGACCGACACCGACCACGGGAGGACGCTCCTCCGGCGATTCGCCGAGCTCGCAGGATTTGCACGCGCTTGACGTGCGGCCAGGGGACAGCGACAAGAAGCGTATGGACGGCGCCGCCCCCGAAGAGACCGCAGACGAGCCGCAGTCCCTCGATCGGCCGGAGCTCTTCATCAACCGCGAGCTTTCGTGGCTCGAGTTCAACCAGCGTGTGCTGGATGAGGCGCGCGATCCGACGGTCCCGCTCCTGGAGCGACTGAAGTTCCTCACCATCGTTCAGTCGAACTTGGACGAGTTTTTCATGGTGCGGGTTGCGGGCCTGCTCGAGCAGCGCGCCGAAGGCGTTCGCGAGCTCCCTGCGGACGGCCACACGCCGGCCGAAGTGCTCAAGGCGATCTCGTCGCGCGTCGAGCGCATGGTGGACGAGATGAGCGGCACGTTTGTCGGCCAGCTCATTCCGCTCCTCGAGCACGAGGGCGTCTATCTGCGAAAGCCCGCGGATTTGGATCCCGATGAGCGGAAGCGATTGCGGCGGCTCTTTCAGGAACAGATCTTTCCGATTCTGACGCCGCTGGCGATCGACCCGGGACATCCCTTTCCGCACGTTCCCAACAAACGTCTTCACCTCATCGTGATGCTTGCGGGCGAAGAAGAGGGTGAGCCTGCATTCGCGGTCGTTCAGGTCCCCGCCGTGCTTCCGCGTCTGATTCCGGTGAACAAAACCGAGAAGGGCGCGAGCTACGTACTTCTCGACGACGTCATCGCGGAAAACGCCGGCGAGCTCTTCCGCGGATTCCAGCGGCGCGGCGCGTGGCCCTTTCGCGTCGTTCGAAACTACGACCTCACCATCGACGAGGAGGAAGCCGAAGATCTACTCGAGACGATCGGTGAGGAAGTTCGGCGACGGGACCGCGGCAACGCGGTCACTCTCGAGGTGAGTACGTCCTGCGCGCCCGAAGCGGTGGCGATGCTCCAGCAGGCGCTCAAGGTGGATTCGCAGTTCGTGCTCCACGTCGACGCGCCCCTCTCGTTTCCCGACCTGAGCGAGCTTGGCGCGTCCCTTCGGGAACGCGTGGACCTGCACGATTCGAACTTCGTGCCTCGACGAGCGCCGGCGTTTGCGGGCGAGGACGACCTCTTTGCGGCGATTCGCGAGCGGGACGTGCTGCTCCACCACCCCTACGAGAGCTTCGATCCGGTGGTTGAGCTGCTGGAGGCGGCCGCGAACGACCCGAATGTGTTGGCGATCAAGCAGACGCTCTATCGAACGAGCGGCGACAGCCCGGTTGTGAAAGCGCTCATGCGCGCGGCGGAAAACGGCAAGCAGGTCGCCGCCCTGATCGAGATCAAGGCGCGCTTCGACGAAGAGAACAACATCCTGTGGGCGCGGCGTCTCGAGGAGTCCGGCGTTCACGTGGTCTACGGGCTCGTCGGACTCAAGACGCACTGCAAGGTCATGCTCATTGTGCGCCGAGAGGCGGGTCAGCTTCGCCGCTACGTGCACCTCGGCACCGGCAACTACAACCCGAAGACGGCCAAGCTCTACACCGACATCAGTCTCTTCACGGCGCGCCCGGCATTTGGCCGGGACGCGACGGCGCTCTTCAACCTGTTGACGTCCTGCACGGCGCCTCGCGAATGGCAAAAGCTGATCGCGGCACCGCTCGGACTCCACGAGACCGTGCTCGGCATGATCGAGCGAGAGGCGGCCTTTGCGCGCGCGGGCAAACCGGCACGCATTCTTGGGAAGATGAACTCGCTGCAGGATCCCGACGTGATTCGCGCGCTCTATCGAGCATCGCAGGCAGGGGTGCAGATCGATCTCATCGTGCGCGGGATTTGCTGCCTTCGTCCGGGCATTGCCGGCATCAGTGACAACATCCGTGTTCGCAGCATCGTGGACCGCTTTCTCGAGCATCACCGGCTCTTCTACTTTGAGTCCGGCGGCCGGCAGCTGCTCTTCGGGTCGAGCGCCGACTGGATGCCGCGCAACTTTCATCGCCGGATCGAGGTGATGTTTCCGATCGAGGACGACGCGATTCGGCGCCGGGTGGTCGACCAGGTGCTCGGGATCGCCCTCGACGACAACGTCAAAGCGAGCGTTCTCCACTCGGACGGGAGCTACGCGCGGGTTGAGACGCCCGAGGACGGCGAAGGGGATCGCGTGCGCAGCCAGGCGCGCTTCCTGGAGCTCGCGAAAGCCGCCGAGGTCGCGGCGATGGCCCGAGCGCGCGCGGAGCGGCCCTTCATCGTGCGTCCCGTCCGCAATCGACCGACGAAGGTGAAGGTCGGCGCGCCAACGGAGCCGCTGGCGCCGGAAGAGGCGGAAGTTCCGGAGAACCCCGACGAGACCTGACGCCTGGTTGCGCCCCCATCGGGCTCTTGCCACGATCTGCAGATGGGTATGGCGACAGCTCTTGGAAAGTGGATTCCGGCTCTCTCAGTGGAAGCGAGCGACCGAAACTTCGTGCGGGACGCGTGGAATCGCCTCTCGTCGTTGCCGGGCGGCAAGCGCGTCTTTTCCGAGCTGGTCGGCCGGGCCGCACCCTACACGGCGACCATTGGCGCGCGCGTCGAAGAGCTCGAGGTGGGGCGCTCGAAGGTCACTCTTCGCGATCGCCCGGCGGTTCGAAACCATCTTCGCTGCGTTCACGCCGTGGCGCTGGTTAACCTCGCCGAGCTGACCGGCAACGTGGCGCTCGCGTACTCGATGCCCGACGACGCGCGCTTCATCGTCGCGGGTCTCTCGATCGATTACCTCAAGAAGGCGCGAGGCACGATCACTGGCCATTGCGAGTGCCCGGTGGTGACCTCGAACGAGCGTCGTGAGTACGACGTGAAGGTCAGCCTCCGCAACCCAAGCGGCGAAGAGGTTGCCGTTGCGACCCTGAAGACGCTGGTCGGTCCCAAGAAGGGACGCTGAGGCCAGTGGTATTTCAAGACGAGCAACGCCGCGAGGGGCGGCGAGAACAAGCGAGCGCGGGGTCAGTTTAAGCAGAGAGCGATCTAGAACCGGGCGTCTTCGCGGGACGCGACAGGTCCGGAGTCCTGCGAGAGCGAACGCAGCGTGTCACCCATGCCCTGACTCGACGCGGGTCCGTACACGAATCCGATGTAGAGCAAGAGCAGCGCAACGAAACTTAGGGCGACGGCCATGCGCCGCCGTCGTCGCCGCAACCGGGGCGAGCGCTTCGCGCGCTTTCGGAGAAGGATGAAGAGCCCGCTCGCGAGCAGCAGGCCGAGCATGCGCGCGCCCCAGCCGGTGGTTTCCCAGGTCGACTGTGTCGCGGCAGCAAAGCGCCGGGCCTCTCGCCGAACACGGTTCCAGTCGAGCGGGCTAACCGCTGCGGCCGCGACTCGTTCGAGCTCGACGTAAAGTGCGCGGTGGTCGCTGATCCGTCGGCGTTCCCCGTTGGGAAGGATTCGCTCCTCGGCGAGGGCTTCGCGGCGATCGACGACCCGAAAGCCGCCCCGGTGCAGGACCGCGTCGATGCCGAAGCCAGGAAAGGCGTCTTCGAGCCCGGCGCGCGCGCGAAGCGTTCGAAAGGGAAGCTCCCACTGCCGGCTATTCACGTCGCCCGCGAGGATCAACGGACCGGCGAGTCGGTCGACCGCGTTCGCAAGCTGTAGGGACTGGCTGAGGCGGACCGCGGTGTAACGCCCGCCGTAGGACGCCTGAAGGTGTGTGTTTACGAAGGTGAAGTCGCCGCCGGGCGCGCGAATGCGCATCTGGACGGCGCCCTTGTTGGCCATGAAGTCGACGTGCCAGGGGACAATCCCCACCTGGCCCATGCTGTAGGGAAGGTACTCGAGCTCCTCCATCGGCCAGCGGGACGCGACGAGAAGTCCGCCCTCGCGACCTTCACCGCGAATGTGTTGCACGTGGGGATAGCCCGCCTCGCGAAGACGCTCGGTAAGAAAGTCCCCGTGCTCCTCCTGCCAGACCTCCTGCAGCGCGACCACGTCGGGATCGAGCTCCTGCAGTGCGGGGACAACCGCCGCCATGCGCGCGTCGATCGAAGGACTCACGATGGGAACGCCCCACACGTTCCAGCTGACGACGCGAATGCTGTCGGCCTGCGCGGGAAGCGCGAAGGTCCAAAGCGCAGCGAGCGAGAGCAGACGCGCCAAGAATCGAGGTGATTGTTGTCGCGTCTGTTGCCTCATCGTCAGTTGCGTCCTTGGTCAAATGCTCCGACGCCGACCAAACCGCCGGTCGTCATCGTTTGTGGAGGTCGTTCCATCACCGCGGGTTGCATCGCGGGGGGTTCCATCACGGTAGCCATCTCCGACGCGCTCGCCACTGTCGCGCTCATTGCGGTCATTCGTGTTGCCATCGCGGACATGGAGTTTCGACGTCCATTGGTACGGCGAATCCCCGGTCCGGTTGCAGGCTCTGGCGCTGCGGGGTCGACTTCCGGCGTTGCTTCGACGGGTTCGGCGGGCACTTCGACCGCGACTGCCTCTGGCTCGACAACGGGGTCAGCAACCGGTTCAGGTTCAGCAACCGGTTCAGGTTCAGCCACTGGTTCGACAGCTTGCACCGCGGGTGGCTGGGCGACCTCGACGGGGGGAAGCGGCGTCGACACGGGCCGTCATTTGACAACATCATGTAGCCGGCAACGCCTCCGCCGACGGCAGCAAGGGCACCGACGACCATCAACACCAGCGCAAAACTCGGCTGCTTTTTCTGAGGGGCGGGCGCCGCGGTGATCAGCGAGCCGGGCGTTCGCGAGACCCCGGACGAGTCGACCTCGGAGGGAATGCTCGATTCCTCGCCCTGAAAGACCGCGGCTTCCATCGTGATGCTGCGGGGCGCGCTCGAAATGCCGCTCGCTTCCTCAACGAGGGACAGCTCTTCCGAGTCGCGTGCAGCGCCGGGGTTCAGGGTGGTCTCGATGTTGTGACGAATCTTGGCGAGCGCCTCGCCTCCCGCAGCCTTTACGAAACGACTGATCTCCGACACGGTGGGAAGCTCGATCTCCGCCTGCCGGGCCGCTTTTCGTAGGGCGGCGGCAACGTCGTTCCCCGTGGCCGGACGGTCGTCCGGGTTTCGCTGGAGCATCCAGTCAATCACGTCCGATACCTGCTTCGGTACCTTGGATCGGAGGGTATGGAGCGGAACTATAGGCATCGACGTCACTCGCTCCATCGTGGCGAGCGGATGGTCGGCGACGAAGAGGCGCTGCCCAGCGAAGACCTCCCAGGCGACGACACCTAGCGCGAAGAGGTCCGCGCGCCGGTCGATGTGCTCGGAACGAAGCTGCTCCGGCGCGCAGTAGGCGAACTTTCCTTTGATTTTGCCGGCTTCGGTGCGGCTCATGCGCATGACGGCGCGAGCGACGCCGAAGTCCGTAATGCGCGCGCGGCCATCCACACCCACCAGAATGTTCTGCGGGGAGACGTCGCGGTGAACGATGTGCAGCGGTTCGCCGAGAGGCGTCGTCGCTTCGTGTGCGGCGTCGAGGCCTGCGGCGGTCTGGGCGATCAATTCCACGGCGACGCCGACCGGGACGGCGCGTCGCACCTTGGCCGCCTCGCGCATCAACTTGCTGATCGGAACGCCCACGACGAGCTCCATCGCGATGTAGAGCGCACCCTCCGCATCGCGGCCTAGATCGAGGGTTTGCACGACGTTGGGGCTGTTGATGTTTGCGGCGACGCGCGCTTCGTCCAAGAACATCGTGACGAACTCGGGATCGTCTGCGAGGGTCGGAAGCATCCGCTTCACTGCGACGAGTTTTTGAAAGCCGGCTTCGCCTTGAACACGCGCAGCATAGACTTCCGCCATGCCACCCGCGGCGATGCGAAAGAGCAGCTCGTATCTCCCCATAATTCGGGGCGGACCGTCGATTCCCAAGGTGGCCGTTGCCACCATCCCAGCATAGCGACTGAAAGGGCTCGAGCGCATCTCAAAACCTCGACGCGCGCTCTGCCGACCCATGGGTCGAATGAACGGTTTTTGACCTTTTTGTGCGTTTCCCGCGGAGACTATGTGGGTGGATGAAGTACATCGATCGCGGGAGCAGGAGGAACTCGAGCGTCGCGTCCCGAATGCGCCGCGGCCCCTTCGCGTTCGGGTGCCCTCCGAGCGCCCGCCCGCCTTGAGCGACCTCGATTTGGTGCTCGATCCCCTGGGTTGCGCAGGCCCGTACGCAGTCGCGGGAGAGATCTCTGTTCTGGATGCGCGGTCGGGTCTGGGTGCGGGGTATGCGAGTCCGCCGGTCGTCCGCGGATACGCCGAATCAGAGATCGCGTTTGGGGTGCAAGAGATACGTGGCTGGTTTCGAACCCGCGAAGAGGCGCTCGCGGCGGCGGAGGATCGCCTTGGGAGCATCGTGATCGTGACGGCGTTTTCTTCCGACGCGCGAGTTCATAACGTGGGGGAGGCGATCGCGAAGGCCCGAGCGGAGGGGAAGGGCGTCGTTCTTGTCGAGCCTCACGGCATTGGATGGCAGGGCATGCGTTTCGGTTCCCTCTCGCGGATCCAGGCGCCGGTGGACGCAATGATCGCGGAGGGAGCGCTCGTTGCGCTCGCGTTTACGGAGGGTGAGGAACCTCCTGCGCAGATGCTGCCGATCGATCTTGTGGCTCGGGCGACAAACGAGGTTGCGGCTCTTGATCCCGCCCATGCGGCGGCGATGGAGCACCACAGTCGTGACCATCTCACGCGACTTGCGGGCCGCTTTCCAGACCTGCTCGGGGACCCGCGAGCGTACGGTTACGTCGCGGCGTTTGACCTGCCCTCGCAAGCGCACGCGAACGCGTTTCGTCAGCACGTATGGCAGGGAGTGCTGATGGATATTGTCGGGCGCGCGGTGGTGTATCGCTTTGGTCCTGCGTTCCAAACTGCGCATCTCGATCGCGCCTTCGAAGGAGCGCGAACGACGTTGAAGTGGATCGAGGCGCATGGTCTTGAGGTTCCGGAGTGGCGCGCGATGCCGGTGCCGCCGCGAGAGGCCGTGCGCGTTCGTTCGGAGGTTCCGACGCGCGTTCGTGTCGTCCGGGATGAAGCGCACCTCGATGCGTTCGTCGAGCTCGAGGCGCGCGTGTACGAACCAGCGCGTCGTGATCCGCGGGAAAAACTCGCGATCGCCTTCGTGCTTCCTGGACTTGCGGTGATCGCGGAGGCCGAGGTCGACGGGAAATGGCAGGTCGTCGGTGGTGCGCTAGGGGCGCCCCTCGAGCAGGTCCACGGTGTCGACGGCCCTGCGCAGGATTGCTTTCGTGGGGCGAACAACACGATCTACGCGCTGTCGACAACGCTCGACCCCGCGTTTCGTGGACACCGTTTGGGCGAGCGCATGAAGCGGGCTCTGGTGGAAGCGGCGGCAGATCTTCGGGGGGACGATGGCGCGCTGCGCTACCGCTACTTCAGCGGCCGCATGCGCGTTGGGGCGACCGCGGCCATGCGCCGCATCAACGAGAAACTCGGGGCGACGGTGGTCGCCCGCTACACGGGTCAGTACGACGGAGAGGGCGAAGCGATCTACTACCGCATGCCGCTGCGGGGTCCGGGGCCCCTTCGGGTGGTGACGGCGCCGACGGCCCTTGGGGATGTCGCGCGACGTACGAGTGATCTTCCCGCGGATCTTCGCGTCCTCGCCGAGGGGGGCGGTCTCTATGGTGCGAGCGTTCATCCCCTTTCGCTTCATCGTCCCACCGCGGCGCTTCTGCGCGCGGTAGATCGCCTTCGAAGTCTGACGACGCTTCCTCACGTGGCCTTCGATGCGAACGAGGCAGCACTTCTTGCGCGCGTGATCGGCGACGCCAAGGTCGCGGGCTTTGTCGAAGGACCCGAGGTCGACGTGCTGCTGCCGCACCCGGCCGATGACCTGAAGGGGTCGCTCGACGCCCTCCGCGCCGCCGTCGAAAGCGGGATCGAAACGCTCTGCGTAGAGACCGTACAGGAGCGCACCGGCTACGAGGTTCCTGCGGCGTTTTGGGAGGCGGCCTCCGGGCTCCGGATCCTCGCGGTGGAAAGCGCCGCACTCTTTCGCACAGCGAAGGGAGCGTTCGCGGGCACTGGGAGCGCGACGCCCGCGTATGTTCTCTGGCGCGACGAGGGGATTGCGATCGTGCACGCGCGGGAAGCCGTGGAGTCGCGGAACGTTCACGTGCTTTCGCTCCTTCGAGCCCAGCACCGCGTTCGTGCGCTGGCTCATCTGGATCTTCGTCCGCTTGCGGAAAGCCTCGACGCGTTCGTTGCGCCCCTTGTTGCTGCCGGCGTGCCGGTCCGTGGTCCTGCGGCCTATCGGGTTGCCTCGACGGGACCGCGGGGAGGAGCGTTCGCGGCGCGTCTCGCGGACGAAGGCGTTCGCGTCACCACCGAGGAGGGCCGCATGCGAGTCGCGCCTCCCCTCGATCTCGATCCGGCGACCCTCCGAAGATGGGCTTCGGTGGTTGCCATGGCCTGGAGCGAAGCATGACCCATCCCTACTTCTTCACGTGGCAAGCGCAGCGCGGTGCGACTCCCGTGCAGATCACCGGCGGCGAAGGCGCCTGGTTTGAAACCGATGCGGGGCGTGTACTCGATCTCGGTGCGCTGGTGTATCAGGCGAACGCGGGGCACGGGCATCGGCGCATCATCGACGCGGTCAAGGCGCAGGCCGATTCGCTTTGCCTGGCGACTCCGTCCACGGACTTTCCGGCGAAGCGCGAACTCGCGGAAATGCTCCTCGCAAAAGCCCCTCCCGGATTCAGCAAGGTCTTCTTCTGTCTCGGCGGATCCGACGCCAACGAGAACGCCCTGAAGATCGCGCGCCTTCACACGGGTCGCTACAAATCCATCGCGCGCTATCGCTCGTACCACGGTGCGTCCCTCGGCGCGGTGAGCCTTACGGGCGACTGGCGGCGAGCGCCCATCGAGCCTGGCATTCCCGGCGTGATCCACGTTCTCGATCTCGACGAGGGGGTTGCTGAAACGCAGATCCCGCGGACTCTCGCGCTCGAAGAGAACGTGGGCGCGGTGGTGCTCGAATCGGTGGTGGGCGCGAACGGTGTGTTGATTCCGCCGCCCGGTTACCTCGAGGCAGTTCGATCGGCATGCGACGCGCACGGGGCGCTCCTGATCCTCGACGAGGTGCTGGTCGGCTTTGGTCGCACCGGGCGTTTCTTTGCCCTCGATCATTTTGGTGTCGTCCCCGACATGATCACCGTCGGCAAAGCGCTCACCGCGGGGTACGGCGTCCTCGGGGCGGTCCTCGTGCACGACCGCGTCGCAGCGACTTTTGATGAGCGCGTCCTAGCGTGCGGTCTCACTCACTACGCCCATCCCCTTGGCGTCGCTGCGGCGCGAGAAGCACTGCGCGTGTACGACGACGAAGGGCTTGTTGAAAACGCCGCTGCCTTGGAGCCGGCGCTCCGCGCAGGTCTCGAGGAGGTTGCCGCGCGCGTTGCCAACTCGCGGGTCCGTTGCCTTGGACTGCTCGGCGGGGCTCACGTGGATTTCGACGCCGAGCAGCTTGCGCGGCTTCGAAACGCGCTCACTGCACGCGAGGTTTTCGTGCACGTCAAAGGCAGCCAGCAGATCCGGGGTCCTGGCGGGATGCTCATTCTCTCGCCACCCCTGTGCATTTCGCAGGCGGAGCTTGAAGAAGGCTTTCGCCGAATCCACGCGGCGCTGGATGACGTGATGTAGGCCGCGTTTTCGAGCGCTGTACGGTTCGACAAGTTGACCCCTTCGATCCGGCGCGATAGTCCGGCGAGAGCGACATTTTCGAGGAGGGGATATGAAGCTGAATTGGCTGGTTTGTGGAGCGCTGCTTTTGGGGACCTCGGCGGTTTCTGCGCAGGGCTATGACGATGGCTCGGGCGGCTACGACGATGGTTCGGGCGGCTACGATGACGGCTCGGGCGGCTCGGGCGGCTACGACGATGGCTCGGGCGGCTCGAGCGGCGGTGGGACCGAAGGGGGTGCGACCCAGAGCTGGGAGACGACGGATGACTCCGTGGTGGTCGATGGTGCGGGAACAGGAAGCTATCCGGTCAACCGCACCCTCCGTCCGATCACGCTCCCGCAGATGCATCTTCGCGGGTCGCTCTTCTTTTCGATTTCGAGGATCGACCTTGGGCCGCTCGGCGATGACACGGCGACCTTTCTCGATCTCTCCGCGTCCTTTGGAATTCTCGACGACCTCGAGGTGGGCTTTGGTGATCGTCCCGGCAGTCTTCGCCAGGGGGGCCTCGTGCCGCTCACGCTTTCGCCGGACGCCGACTACAACGATATCTATCTCTACGGTCGCTACCGCCTGCTGAACCTCGACTCGGTCGAACTCGGCGTCGAGCTCGGCCTGAACATTCCGGTCGACACGGACTTTGGAATTCAGCTCGGGGTTCCGGTGCGCATTCGCGCGGGGAATATCTTCAGCCTCGACACGGGCGTCGAGTTTCTGATTCTCACCGATCCCACCGACCTCTTTCTCTCGATTCCGCTCAAGGCGCGCATCGCGCCGATCGATCCCCTCTGGATTGGGGTGGACACCGGATTCCTCTTTCCCTTCCTGGACGATTTCGAGGGCGAGTTCTTTGCCATCCCGCTCGGGTTTTCTGCGGGATACACCCTCGAGCTCAATCCGATGCAGATCGAGATCTTCACGGAGTTCAACTTTCCGCTCTTCCTTGGGCCGGCGCGTGACGACGTGGTCTTCACCGACATCTGGACCCTCGGATTCGGCGCGCGCGTTGTGGTCGATCTCGACGGAGGTTGATGCCACAGTAGCGGCGTGAAACAGGTCGAAAGCGTTGCCGAAGCCCTGCAAGGAGTCGGCGACGGCGCACGAATCATGGTTGGAGGCTTCGGCCTCTGTGGCAATCCGGAAGCGCTGATCAAAGGGGTCGTCGATGCGGGCATCGGCGACCTCACGCTCATCAGCAACAACGCGGGCAACCTCGGCAAGGGGCTCGCGCAGTGGCTGCACGCTGGCATCGTGTCGAAGATCTTCTGCACCTACGTGGGCAACAACCAAGACCTCCATCAAGCGATGGCGGACGGGACGATCGACGTGACCATCATGCCGCAGGGAACCTTCGTGGAACGCATGCGTGCAGCGGGCGCTGGAATCCCCGCGTTCTACACGCCGACGGGCGTCGGGACGGTCGTCGCGGAAGGAAAAGAAACCCGCGAGTTCGACGGTCGAACCTACGTGATGGAGCGTGCCCTGGCGGCGGACGTGGCGCTGATTCGCGCGCGTCAGGCGGACCCGTTCGGCAACCTTCGATTCTACCGAACGGCCCGGAACTTTCAGCCGATCATGGCGACGGCGGCGACCCTCACTCTCGTGGAATGCGATGAGTTTGTTCCCCTTGGGGCCATCGATCCGGACGACGTACATCTTCCCGGTGCGTTCGTGCAGCGCGTGGTTCACGTTCCAGAGCACGAGGACGTGATCGAGTATCGAACCGTCCGACCGCGGGAGGCGAGCGATGCCCTTTAGCAAAGAAGCGATCGCCCAGCGCGCGGCAAACGAGATCGCGCCCGGCAGCATCGTGAACCTCGGGATCGGACTGCCGACCCTCGTCGCCGATCATCTCCCGGAGGACAGCGGCGTTTGGCTGCAGAGCGAGAACGGTTTGCTCGGCATGGGTCCCTTTCCGCTCGAGGGCGACGAGGACCCGCAGCTGATCAACGCGGGCAAGCAGACCGTTACGGTCGTTACCGGGGGCAGCTGCTTCGATTCCGCCACGAGCTTCGCGATGATTCGCGGCGGGCACGTCGATCTCTCGATCCTCGGCACGATGCAGGTTGCGGCCAGCGGCGACCTCGCGAACTGGTCGATTCCCGGAGGACGCACGATGGGTATCGGGGGCGCGATGGATCTCGCGGCCGGTAGCAAGCGTATCATCGTACTCACCTCGCATCTCACCAAGAAGGGCGCGCCGAAGCTCCTTCGGGAATGCACTTTTCCCCTCACCGCGCGCGGCGTCGTGAATCGCATCATCACCGACCTGGGCGTCTTCGATCCTGCCGGCGATCACTTTCGCGTGATCGAGCTCGCGCCGGACGTGTCTGAAGACGAAGTGCGTAACGCGACCGACGCGCCGCTGACCTTTTCGAACGGCTAGCAAACGCCTACTGGGCGAGGAAGCGCTGCATCGCGGGGCAGGACCAGTTCTCGACGCCATGTTCGGCCGCGACGTTTTGCAGCGCCTCATGCCGGCCGCTCGGGTCCATCGACGCCATCGCCTGAAAGGCGGTTACTAGCGCCGGATGCCGGATGGAGTCTTCGAGTGCCTGCGCCATCTGCATCGCGCGTTCGGCGGAGTCGATCGCGCTACCCTCGAACTCGACGAACACCTGGCAGAAGCGCGCGAGGTCTTCCTCGAAAGGAGGAATCGAATTCGGGTCGAGGTCGTCGTCGCCGGCGGCTTGAAGCTGGTCCATTCGGTCGAGGGGCGGGCACGAAAACGTCACGCCGTGACGAGCCGCGGCCGATGCGATGCTGGCGTGAAGCTGGCCGTCCTCGCGGGGAACGTCCCGCATGAAGGCTTGGAGGCGCTCTTTGAGGCCGGGGTCGTTCGCGTCGAGGGATGCTTCCATTTGCCGGATGCGCTGGCGAACGGGTTGTGAGCGATCCTGCATCGCGCGCGTTGCCGCATCACAGACAACGTTGAGGTCGTCTTCCAGCTGCTGCGCGGCAGGGTCCGCAGGCTCGGCCTGTGTTCCCTCGGGATCGTCCGGTGTGGTCTCCTCGGCAGGCGGTGAGCCGCCACAAGCGACGAGGAGCAACACGAAGGCTGACTTGCGCATGCGCGACCATAGAACGGGCGATCAAAAACCACCAACCTCGATGCCGAAGACGCCGCTGATGCCATCGTAGTTTCCGCGGAGCGTCGCGTCGTAACCGACGATCCAGCTGTAGTGAACGCCGAGGTAGGGACGGAGCCACGACTGCCGCGTCTTGAAACTCACACGAAGACCGACATCGATCGCGAACCCCTCGCTTGCATCGGCGCCGTCGAGGAGCTCGTCTTCCCACTCGCTGACTCGGCGGCCATCCGGCGTATCTCGGTCGTCGTCTGTGAGATAGAAACCGAACGCGCCGAAGCCGAGGAGCACCGGGATTTCGAGATCGAGCCATTCACCAAGGCCGAAACGCGGCGCGAGAAGAAGGCCGACGACCGAGCCGTCGCTTCGCAGGTCGAGGCGTTCCTGGCCGCGGTAGGAACCGCCCTCGAGGTCGAGCTCAAACGTGCGTGGGTTGATGGGGCCGGGGCGCATGAAGCCCGCGATGCCCACCTTGAAGTGCCCAAAGAGGAGGGCGCCCACCTGAAAACCAGGACCATGGCTGACGTGGTCGGAGAGTCCCATCACGCGCCAGTCGAGTCCCACAAAAGGCGTGGCGACCGGAGTGGAGTCCTCCTCCGCATCCGCGAAGGCGACCGACGTGGAGAGCATGGCGAGGATCAAGACGAGCGCTTTCATTAGAAATGCCTCCAGTTGCTGGGTGCCCAGCGCAGATTGAGGGTGCCGCGCGCGAGGAACTTCCCGGCGTCTCCGTCGGCGCCAAAGATGCCGCCGAGATCGAGGTTGGCCACCACGTGTACCTCGCCGAAGTGAAGCGCGAGGCCGCCCGAAAGAAGCGTCCCGTTCATGTCGTTGCTGAACTCCGGGTCGACCTGAAAAACGAGCGGAACGAGGATGCCGACGCGTAGGGTGGCGCGGTCGTGAACGTCGCGATGCACCAGGGCGCCAAGTTCGGCTTGAATCGCCCAGCTGTCGGTGTCCGGGGCGTTGCCTTCACCGGAGAAGAATCCCCGAACACCCGCGAGGGCGAGGATCGAAAACGACGTTCGATCCTGGGACCACACCCTCGAGAGGATTCCCGCGCGTGCGTCGATGCGGAGCGCGTCGTCGACCACAAAGCCGCTCACAAAGGCTTCGCGCTCACGGCCGAAGCCAACCTCTCCGATGAGCTGCGTGTTGCCCCATCGCCCGCGCACATCGACGAGGCCGAGACCGCCGAAGTTGGTGATCTGACCCCCCGCCCCAAGGGAGACGTCGGCCAAGGCCGAGTTGGCGGCAAGAAGTGCGAGCGATGCGACGAGCGCGAAACGAATCATGCCCTGACGATGAGCCCACCTCTTTCATTCGGCTAACGAATGATAATAATAGTATGCATGAAGGATCGTCATGAAATGCTCCGAGAGGTCCGCGACCTGGACCTCAACCTCTTGGTGGCCCTCGACGCGATGCTGGAGGAGCGAAGCGTGACGGGTGCCGCGCGACGTCTGGGGCTCACCCAAAGCGCGATGAGCCACAAGCTAAAGCGACTCAGGGATGCCCTTGGCGATCCGCTCTTCGCGTCGGGTCGCCACGGTCTCTTGCCGACACCCCGAAGCCAGTCGCTGGAGCGCCCCCTTCGTCGTGCGCTCTACGACATTGCGGCCGCGTTGCGTACGGAGGAAGGGTTCGATCCGCTGACTTCCCGGCGCGAGATCACGGTCGCTGCGTCGGATCTCCTGGAGCTGTCGATACTCCCGCGCCTGCTGGCATCCCTGGGAGTGGACGCGCCTCGTATGCGGCTCACGTTTCGGCAGCGCACGCCGGCATCCTCCGCGGCCCTGCGTACCGGTGACCTCGATCTCCTCATTCAGCCGGGCAGTCAGAGTGTTCCGGGCATCGAGCTTCAGGAGACTGCCGGCATTCAGCGGCGCCACCTTGCGGACGAGGACTTTCGTGTCGTCGCGCGTGCCGACCATCCCGCTCTTGGTGGGCGAAAGCGTCTTACCCTTAAACGCTACCTCGACGCGGCGCACGTTCTAGTGACGCCCGGGGGCGGGCCCACCGGCGTTGCCGATCACGTTCTTTCGCGTCTCGGGCACGCGCGCCATGTTGCTCTTCGCGTGCCGCATTTCGCGGCAGCCCCCATTCTCGTTGCACGTACCGATCTGCTCCTGACCTGCCCGACTGGGCTCGCCGAGGCAGCCGCAGAGATCGTTCCCCTCCGCGTGTTTCGTGCCCCCTTTGAACTGCCGCAGACGCGCGTCTTTATGTACTGGCATGAGCGCTTTCAGCAGGACCCGGCGCATCGCTGGATTCGCGAGTACGTAGCGACATTCACGCAGCACGCATCGACGTAGCGTTCCGCTTGGCGAGGGGGTACGAACGTGCGAACGTTCGTGCGCGATGGCGGAAGAACCCGGCAACGCCTCAGCTCAGGTAGGGGTTCCGCGCGTGGTGGGTCGCTTCGGCACCTTTGCCGGGGTCTTTACGCCGAGCATTCTCACGATCCTCGGCGTCGTGATGTACCTGCGTCTTGGCTGGGTGACTGGCCAGGCGGGTCTCGGCGGAACGTTACTGATCGTCACCGTCGCGCATTTGATCAGTTTCGCGACCGGTCTTTCGATCGCCTCGATCGCGACCGACCGCACGGTGGGCGCTGGCGGCGCGTACTTCATGATCAGCCGCGCACTCGGCGCGCCGGCGGGTGCGGCGATCGGCATTCCGCTTTTCTTCGCGCAGGCGCTCAGCGTCACCTTCTACATCGTCGGGTTTACGGAAGCGCTCCTTCCGCTCATCCCGGAACGCTACGCAGACTTCTTCGACGCCATCTTCATCAGCACCGCCGTCAACATCCTCTTGACGATGATCTCGCTGAAAAGCGCGGACCTTGCGATCAAGACGCAGTACGTGGTCATGGCCGCCATCGTGGTCTCGCTGGTGTCGTTCTTTGGGGGAACGACGCCCGAGTTCCCGCGCACGATCGAATGGACGAACGAAACCGGGGCAGGTTTCGGCGAAGTCTTTGCGGTCTTCTTTCCGGCGGTCACCGGCATCATGGCGGGCGTCAGCATGTCGGGGGATTTGCGCGACCCGCGCCGGTCCATTCCGCGCGGCACACTCCTCGCGATCCTCGTTGGCTTCGTCGTCTACTGCGCGTTTCCCATCTGGTTGAGCCTCAACTACTCGAACGACGGGCTGATCGCGGATCTCGACGCCGTTTGGACCATCGCCTGGTGGTCGCCGCTCATCTTCGCGGGTGTCTTTGGTGCGACGCTCTCGAGTGCGATCGGGAGCATTCTCACGGCCCCGCGAACGCTCCAAGCGCTCGCCTTCGACGGTTTGGTCCCGCGCGTTTTTGGCCGTGGCTCCGGGCCGGACAACGAGCCGCGGATCGGCATCATGCTGACCTTCGTGCTCTCCCAGACGGGGATCTTCCTCGGGAGCCTCGACGCGATCGCGCCGGTGCTGACGATGTTCTTTCTCGCTACCTACGGTGTGACCAACCTCGCGTTTGGCCTTCAGCAGTGGTCTGGAAACCCGAGCTTTCGCCCGAGCTTCAAGGTGCCCTCGGTCGTCGGCCTCGGTGGCGGCGCGGCGTGCTTTTACGTGATGAGCATCCTGAACCTGCCGGCGATGGTCGCCGCGCTGGTGTTCTCGGCGATCATCTTCGTTCTCGTTTCCCGCCGGGCACTCGACACCACCTACGGGGACGCCCGCCACGGCATTTGGTCCGCGGTGGTCCGCTACGCGCTTCATCGCTTGCGAAAGGTCGAGTGGCATCCTCGAAACTGGCGGCCAAACCTCTTGATCCTCGGTGGTGATCCTCGCGAGCGGCCGCACCTTCTCGAGCTCGGCAACACGATCGTGCAGGACCGCGGCATTGTGACGTACTTTCATCTGCTCACCGGCAAGGTCGGTAAGCTCGCGCCGCAGCGGAAGGAGCTCTTTCAGGAGTACGACGCGGAAATGTCGCAGCTCTTTCCGAGCATGTTCTACCGCGTCGACATCGTGGACGACGTTTACGAGGGCGCGGTGCACGTAGCGCAGTCGTACGGAGTCGGCAGCGTCGAGTGCAACACCGTCATGGCGGGCTGGCCGCAGAACGCCGATCGCGACCGGAACGAAGCGTACATTCAGATGCTTCGGGAGCTCACGCACCTCGACCGTTCGCTCACGCTCGTGAAACTCGACGAGGCGCAGGAGCTCGGCAACCACGACGAGATTCACGTTTGGTGGGGCGGTTTTGAAGGCAACGGCGGCCTCATGCTGCTGCTTGCGTTCCTGATCATGGCCGACCGACGGTGGCGCAACGCGAAGGTGACCGTGCTGACGATCGTTTCCGATGAGGCGGAGCGGGTCGAAACGGAGCGTAACCTCCAGCGGATCCTGGAAGCGGCGCGGCTTGAAGGCGAAGCGCGGGTGATTCTTCGTGGAAAGCGAACGATTCCCCAGGTGATGGGCACCGAGAGCGCTCACGCGGACCTTGCGATCGTCGGGTTTCGACTTCCGCCGGAAGGCACGCCGGCGAAAGCGTTCTTCGAGCGCATGAACACGATGCTGGAGCGCTTGCCGACAACGCTCCTGGTGCACTCGGCACGAAGCTTTGAAGGGGAGCCCGTTCTTTTCGACGACGATCACGCGCCGGCCGAGACGTCGGAGTCGCCCGAGGTGTCAGAGCGGGTCGGAAGTACGTCGACGACGGGTCGCGACCCGATGAAGGTGTCGTCGCCGGGGCAGCTTCCCGCGGGGGCGCCGTTGCCGCCATCGCCCTTTGAGGGGGAGCCTGTGCTGCCGGATCTCGCGGCGTCGTCGGGTGAGCACGCGCTTCCCACCGACCCCGACACTGAGCAGGTGCCGCTTCCCGACGGCCCTGCGTCCGGCGTCGTTGCGCGTCTGGATCCGACGGATCCGGAAGTCGACCTTCCGGACGAGGACTGAACATCAGCGAGGTCGCACGATCGACACGTCGCCGCTCGCGTTTGCGTCGAAGACGTTGCCCTCGCGGATCCCCGCCTCCGGATCGGGATTTCCGTTGACTTGCTGCACTCCGTTGACGATGCACACCCCGAAACCCGCGCTGTCAGCAAAACGAACGTTCGTCACGTTGAGATTCGTGTCTGCGCCTCCAGAGAGACTGAGGTTTGCGTTGCCTTCGCGGCAGTCTCCGGAGGGTGCACTCCCCCCAAAACGAAACTCGGCGTGTTCGATCTGGCTACCGGTTTGAGTCTGCGGACCCAGCTGCAGTCCGTTCCAGTCACCGGCGGCAGGAACGGGGGCGCCCGACGTAAAGATCACCGGTTCGGCGGCTGTGCCGTTTACGTTGAGGGTCCCCGCGGAGCCGCCGAAGCCAACCACCATGAACGCCCCCGGCGCGAACTGGTATTCCACTCCCGCGTCGAAGTTCACGACGTGGTTTTCAACGCCAAAGTTCACTCGCTGGGTGACCTGTCGAAAGGGCACGCCCACGTTCCGAAACCTGATTGTCGCTGCGCCGTTGTGAACGTCCGCGATTTCAATCACGTCTTCGCCGTTACCCGTGTAGCTGCCGCTCGGAAGTGCGTTGACCGCACCCGAGGTTCGAAGATGAAGCGGGGTTCCCGACATCTCGGTGATCGTGAGGGCACTGCTGCTTGTGCTGAGACTCGATGCGTTGATGCCGATTCCCTGACCGTTCCGCACAACGACGTTGGTCAGTTCGACCTGGGCGTCCCCCGCAAAGCGAAGCGCGGCGCTGGGTCCGTTGGTGAGCGGGTTTCCAGGACCGTTGGCGTCGCCCCCGTCCTCGAAGCGGACGTGCCTCAGGTAGCTGTTTACGAGTTGCGGGCCGAAGTCGATGTTTCCGTAGGTGCCGGGGGTTGCCGAGGTTCCGCAGAAGAGGATCGGTTCTGTCGGAGTGCCGTTCATCTGCACGGAACCGGCGGCTCCTCCGAAACCAAACTTGATGTGAGAGCCCGTTGGCATGAGAAAGACGGTGCCCGCCTCGATGGTGATCGTCCCGCCCGTGTGCGTGACGCGGCTGCTTGGCGCCTGGATGACGCCGGAAAGGGTGACGTCGCTATCGATGTTGCCAACGCTGACTCCCCCGGCGCGGCGGTCGACCTCAGCGCAGGTGAGGGGAGCTGCGCTCCCGTCGTCTCGGGGGGCATCGGCGACGCCCTCATCGTCGTCTCCACAAGCCAACAACATACTTAGCGCGCAAATCAGATGCTTGGTCATCCGTCCTCCGTGGCGCCGAGACCATAGGGAGGAAGAAGCGGCAGACCCATCCCTCGAATCGAGGGAGTCAATCCTGGGCGAGAAATGCCTGCCACAGAATTGCTGCGAGTCGATCCCTGCTGACGGAGACCTTACGAAGCACCTTTGCGACGTGCTGGCGCGCGGTGTGGTAGCTGACGCCGATTCGTGCAGCGACTTCTTTGTCCGAGAGGCGCCGCACCACGAGCTCCGCGACCGCGTACTCGGTGGGGGTGAGTCCAAAAGCAGCCTTTACGGCGGCGTAGGGCGGTAGCTCCCGGGTTCGGTCAACCTGAACGAGCGCGAGCGGGCGATCTCGTTCGACGACGCGGGCGGACACATGAAGTTCCATCGGTCCCGCCCAAAAGCGAAACGCGTGTGCCATTCCGGCGAGTGATCCCGCGGCGAGAAGCGCGCGGCCGACTCGGCGGCACGCAGCGAGGAGGCGATCCCGTTCACGGCTCGGCAGCCCGAGGTCATCGACCGCGGCGTTGGCGGCGTGGCCACGCTCGTCGACGACGACGATCGGAACGGAGAGGGCGTCGAAATGTGCGAGTAGCAAACGCACGTCGGGTTGGCTCCGCCGGA
>JBCDAA010000068.1:0-27994 GCA_039186435.1 Myxococcota bacterium
ACCCAAGCGGAGTTTGTCGAGCTTGTTCGGCGTGCCGCGGGGCTGGCGGGACCTTCGCGTTAGAAGAAGAGATCGATGAGCGGTCCCGTCTGCGTTTCGAGGGAGGTGGGGCCATACCACCCTCTTGCCGAAGTGCTGCGTGTCAATAAATCAGGTTGGCTGTTCTTGGGTTGGGATCGCTGGGCTGCCTCTGAGCTCGTCTGGGCTGGGGGTGGCTAGGGTCCGAGGAGGGCTTGGGTGGTCGCGGCGACCTGCTCTCGAAGCCACCGGTGCCGCGGGTCGTGCTGGTCGCGTTCGTGCCAGACAAGCGGAAGCTGCAATGGTTCGGCGTCAACCGGAAGCCTGACGTGGGACAGGGGAAGATGGCGGACCAAATAAGTCGCGAGTGAACGCGTGGTGGTGACGGCGATATCGCTTTCCGCGGCAAACATCGCAACGACGACGGGAGACGTCGCGCGAAAGACCACGCGACGCTCATAGCCGCGCTCGGCGAGGGCGCGGTCGACCTGGCTCGGGCCCGCCCCGCGCACTCCCATCAGCCCGTGGTCGAGCGCTACAAACGATCGGATGGTCCATCGCTTCCGGAGAGCTGGATGATCGTGGCGAAGGAGAACGACCCACGGATCATGAAAGACCGTCCGACGACGGAGTCCTGATTCGTCGCCGCCGAGAACGCCAAAGGCCATTTCGACATGGCCCGCAATCAGCTCTTCGCGCCAGTGTTTTGAAAACGCATGCGCAACGAGCTCGCAGCCAGGCGCGTGCTGATGCAGTGCACCGAGCAATCGTGGGCCGAGGATCAGCGCGAGGTGATCGGGCATTCCAACGTGGATCGGTCCGCGGATCTTACTGGGCTCGAAGTGTTCGTCCTCCAACACGCCCCGGAGCGCCGCCAGAGCTTCTTCAAGGGGGACCATCAGACGTTCCGCGCGGGGGGTGAGCTGGAGCGAGCGCCCCTGTCGAACCAGCAGCGGATCACCAAAGAGAGCGCGCAGGCGTCCGAGCGCACGACTGGTGCCGCTCTGCGTCATCCCCAGGCGGGAGCCAGCCCGCGTGATGTGCCGCTCGCGGAGGAGTTCTCGAAGAATGGTGAGAAGGTTGAGGTCGATGGTATGAAGATGCTCCGGCGGCATGATTCACATTGCTATCATGCATTGGACGGATGCCACTGGGTCGATGATGGTGGGGCATGCCTGCCCCGATCACACTCGCCTACGCCGGTGTCCTTGGTCTGTTGATGGCGATCCTCTCGATTCGCGTCCCGATGCGCCGGGGTGCCCTCGATGTGCCCTGGGGAGACGGGGGCGATGAAACCCTTGCAGTGCGGATTCGTGTCTTCGGAAATTTCATCGAATACGTCCCGGCGATCGTTCTACTTCTCTTCCTTCTCGAAACGTCCGGTGTTGAGCCGTGGGCTCTTCACGCGCTTGGGGGCGCGTTGATCGCGGCTCGCCTCACCCACGCGTTCTGGCTCCGCGCGCGCTCCGATCTCACCATGCCCGAGAAGATCGGGCGCGCCCTGGGGGCGATACTGACATGGTTAGTCTTAACCGTCGCGGCGGTGTGCGCGCTCGTCGTCGCGCTTTCGGCGTAGGTCTAACGCTCGCAGACCTCGGACGGGCCAAACCCGGGAACGATCACCCAGAGGTAGTCGTCGTCGACACCGTCGGAGGCTGCCGAGAGCCAGGTGGTGGCGTCGTCGCTCCGAAAGAAGCGCTGTGCGTCCCGCGCCACGGCAACGAACCCTGTGTCGTCGCGGTAGGCGAGGGCGGCGAGGTCCGGCGCGTCGTGGGTTTCGCTGCGCCAGGTGAGGCCGTCGTTCGAGCGATGGATGCGGTCGCCGGCGACTCCCACAAACTCGTCGCCCGTCCAGATCATCGAGCGCATTCCCCCAGCGACCGAGACGTGGTCAAAGGTCTGCCCGCGATCTTGGGAGACGCAGACGTGTCCGTCGCGCCCGGTAATCAGCACCTGATCTCCATCGACGAGGATGCCTCCTCCGCGCTGAACGCCTGCGCCGCAGCGTAGGTCGTAGCCCTCGCCAGCGGGCCGCCACGTTTCGCCACCGTCCTCGGAGAGGTTCATGTAGTTTTCGTTGCCGCCAACGAGAAGGCCGTCGCCGCCGCCGAACGCGCGCACGTCAAAGGCGTCGACCGGATGGCGGACCCAGGTTCGCGCATCGACGCTGGTCCAGAGCCGTCGGCGAGAGAGAAACGCGTAGCGCGTTCCGTCCCAGGCGATGCCGCCGCAGCCCTTTTCGTGCGCAAAAGGAGCGCCGCTTTCGGTCGTGAAGTTCCCGTCCGGTCCGTCGGGGATCTCGTCCCAGTTCACGCCGTCCGCGCTCACGATGATGCGCGTCGGATTGCCCCAGCCGGCGCACGCCACGAACCCTGCGTCGCCGTAGGCCATTCGACCAAGACCAGAATACGCGGAGTGATCGTGTCCATCGGATTCAAAGGAGTGCTCGGCGCTCCAGGACCGACCGTCGCAGGAGGTGAGCGTTCGTGCGGCGTGCCCGTAGGCGACGAAGATCGCGATTCGCTCGTCCTCCGGGGCTGCGTCAACGTCGGAGATCGCTGCGTCCCGGGGGGACGCATCTTCGGTGAGAGCGGCATCCATGCGCGCGACGACGCCAGCATCGTGTCCTGTGTCAGCCGCTGCGGCGTCGTTCAAGGCCGCGTCGACAACCTCGCTTCCGGTAGAGGGACAGCCGAGCAGCAGAAGAAGCGCAAGCGACCTCACGCGCGGACCAGCAGTGGCAGGGGATCGCTTGCAGCGTTCAGAATCCCGTCGTGAAACGCCGCGGCGTGGTCCGCGCCCACAATCAGGGAGCCGTAGCCAGCGTTGTCGGGATGACGCCACTCATCCGGACGGAGGTCCATCGCCATCGCAACATTCGCAAACCACTGATTCCAGGTGAGACCCTCGCGGAACTCGGCCTTCGCGCCGCTCCAGTGTCGCTTCGGTAGAAGCGTGCTTTCGCGGAACCGGTAGTCGACGAAGCGGCCGGTTTCGAAATGGCCGCCCGCGCTTCCGGCCGTAACGAGGGGCATCTCGAGGGCGAAGTGCGTGAGGAACCCGTGTTCCTGCGTCATTTGAAGGAGCGAGTTGTCGAGAAAGGTGCGCCCGTCGGCTTCTTCCACGTCGAGCTTTTGCGCAAGATCGAGGAAGATGTTTCGAAAGATGGCGTTGACGTGCCGACCGAGGGTTTCCCCGTCGCCGGCGTGCGCGACCTGCTCGTGCCAGTCGTTGCCGTTCCATCCGTCGACGAAGGGCGTCCGCGCGTAGACTGTCGCGATGCTGCTCGCGTTGCACATGAACGCCGCGACGATCACGTCGTTGAAGAGCTGGTACCAGGTGGCGTTGTTCACCTCGTCGATCGGCGACTTTCGAAGTCGCAGATCATCGCGGGTGTGTCCGGCGGAACCGGTCGGTCGCTCCAGCGCACCGCAGGAAACGCTTCCGCGGGTTTCGAGGCGACGCTGAAGCTCGAACATGCGGTTCATGTGTTCATCGAGGCGCCGGCGGTCGTCGGCCGACATGCGCGCTGCGTCGGCAAAGCGTCCGGAAGTCATCCCCCGGTAGTGGTCGAGAACGCGGTCAACCACCGGCCTTCGCGGCGTCTCGGGCTCTGCTGGCTCCGGGCCGCCAAAGAGCGCGTCAAAGAGCGCGATGGAGCTTCGCTCCACCGGGATGTTTGCGAGGTCGCCGGTGCGAGCGATCGGATCCGCGAATCCCCAGGGCAGTCCTCTTCCAAGACGAGTGTCGGTGTCGACGTGGATCGAACGCTGAACCACTCCTGCGAGGTCCGGGTAGAAGGAGTCGGACCACGCGAGGGTCTGGTCGATCGTCGCGCCAGCACCGCTGCCGTTGTAGGCGAAGTTGCCGAGCTGGCCGCCGTAGTGATGTCCCATGTAGCGGGTGACCCCGAGGCCGCGCACGACGTTGATCTTTGCTGCGAGTTCCGGCGTGAGCACGGCGGAAGGCCCCGAAAGGACCGGGGAGATCGTCGCGGTGTCTCCGTCAACCGAATAGGGAAGCGCGCCGTGATGCGCGTGGTGCTCGCCGATGAGTTCGTGGCGGGCCTCGGCCACCCCGTCCGCGGGGAACATGTCCGCCGCCGGGACGCCACCGTGTCCCGTGCCGATGCCGATGAAGCGCTTTTGAACCGGCACCTGCGCGCGCGTTTCGGTCGACGAAAGGAGCGAGGGAAGAAAGGGGAGGGCGAGGGTGAATCCTCCCGCGCCGCGAAGGAACATTCGACGGCTGTGGCTGCCGCGCTTGCCGATCTTTCTCATTCTTCGCCTCCCTGCTGCGGCCGACTGCGAAAGGCGGGATCAAGCGCCGCGGTGCGTAGCGCATCGAGGACGGATCCCCCTTCATGGATGGTTTCGCGAACGGTCTCGAGCGCGCATCCGTCTCGTTCGAGACTCTCAACGCGCCGGTGCGTGAAGCGAAACACATGGCGGGTAAAGCACGCCTGCACGCGGTCGTTCTCGGCGAGGTGGTGGCTGAGCTCAACGCCTCCTTCGACGCGCGTTCGTTCGCCGAGAGCGATCTCCGAGGTCGCATCGACGGGCGGTGTGTCGAGGAGGACCCCATCTTCGTCGAAGAGCCGCTCCTCGGTGATGTAGCGACCGAGCGCGTCGTAGTTTCCGAATGCGAATCCGAGAGCGTTGATGCTCTGGTGACAGGTTTGGCAGCTCGCGTCCTCGGTGACGACCTCCGCGAACTCGCGGCTGCTCATCGCGGGATCGGTTTCAGGAATGTTCACGTCCGCAGGCGGGTCTGGGAGCTCGTTGCAGAGGACGTGACGGAGAAGAAAGACGCCCCGAAGAATCGGGTGCGGGTGCACGGAAGGTCGCGCGAGAACCGCCGCCCGCGTGAGAAGCCCGGCGCGTTCACTCGCGGGGAGCTCGATCGGGGGGTCGCCTTCGCTCCAGCGCTCCACGCCATAGATCGCCGCGAGCTCTTCGGTGCGCGGAAAGCTTGCGGTCGAGGAGAGAAGCTCGCTCACGGTTCCCTCCTGCTCGAAGACGGTGTGTCGCGTGAAGTCGACGAGCTCGGTCACCATCGCGTCGTGCAGCGAATCGCTCGGCGGGTGTTCGGCGAAGAACGCATCGAACTGCGGGCTCCCGCGACCCTCGCTAAGACCATCAAGCTCCGCGACCCCAAGCCATTCGGTGAAAAACGATCCCACGACGCGTTGGGTGCGTGGGTCGGCGAGAAGGCGGTCGACCTGCGCTTCGTACCCGGCGTCGGTTTGAAGCTCTCCGGCGGCGGCGGCGGCCCAGAGTGTTTCGTCCGGCATCGAGCCGGTGAAGTGGTAGGAGAGCCGCGACGCGAGCTCGTGGTCCTCGAGTAAGCCTTCTCCCGTTCCCAGCTCGAAGTGATAGAGAAATCGCGGGGCCTGTAGGATGACGGCGATGAGCTCGCCGAGCCCTTCTTTCGAGACCTCGTCTCCGTCGATGTAGGCTTCGTCTCGAAGGAACGCGCGCTCGGCTGGGTCGAGGGGCGCGCGAAAGGCAAGCGGCGCGAAGGCGTCGATGAAGTCGTCAATGCAACCGGAGTTGTTGTCGCCCGCGGAATCGACCGCGCAGCGTCCGACGATCCGCTCGAGCAAGCCGTCCGACGCCGCGATGGCGTGTCCGATCGCGAGCGAGATGTCGTGGTAGTTGTCGACACGGACTTGCGAGAGGTTTTGGCTGAGCCGCGCGTAGCGTGCCTCCACCAGGCCTTGGTCCGAGGAGACCTCCGCGGCGAGCGATTCATCCGGCGTACGCTCGAGCGCTTCCGCAGCTGCATCGAGAACCTCGGAAGCGGTGTCTTCGCCGCTGACGCGGGTGAAAAGGTCAGCGAGGGTCCGCTGATACTCTCGGGTGGTGAGACGGCGAAGCGGGATTGCGCTCGGGGCGTCCACGTCGCAGGCGAACTCGGTCACCGTTGGCGCGGGCGCTTCGACGTTGGTGCCGGGGGTGCGGGTCGCCGGATCCCCGATCACGCCCTGACAGGCGCAGAGCACACACAACCACGAGCTTCGCCACCGCATTGCGACCTCCGGAAACCACCCTAGCGGCGCCGAAAAATCGTGTGCTTACGCCAGTGGCGGGAGGATTCGGCGGCGAAGGGGGTGAACGGGCGTCAGGGCAAGCGGGCAGTCGGAAAAACGGGATCCCGCGTGGGATCTTCCGTGCGACCGGGCAGGAGCACAGCGAGGGTCACCCCGGTCGCGATGAGTGCGACCCCGGCGAGAACAATGAGCGCGATGCGGAGCGGCTTTCGTTCGGAAACGGTCAGAACGGGCACGGCCTCGAGCTGGAGGCCGAAGCGCTGTTCGCTCCCTGCGCCGACGCGAACGATCGATTCGAGAGGAAGAAAGCCCTCGGCGCTCGCGGACACGAGGTGCGCGCCCACGTCGAGTTCGAGGGTAGTTTCGCCGCCGAGGGAAAGACGAAGTGATTCTTCGGCGTCGAGGGAGAGCGTGAGATCCGCCGCCGTTTCGTTCAGAAAGGTGACCCGTCCCAGCATGGACGCAAGCTCGGCACTGACCGCTTCCACCTGCGCTCTTCGCTCGTCGTCAAGCTCGCCAAACTCGCCCGCTAGCAGGCGCGCGGTTAGCGCCTGGCCGGCGCGCGCTTCGCCGGTGCCGCGGTAGGCCAGCACGAGGTTAAATGCAGCTGGCGCCGTCGGGTAGAGCTCGAGGGATCGAAGAAGGCGATCGCGGCCCGCGGCAAGGCGTCCTTCGCCGAGAAGGCGCTGCGCTTCCTGAAATTCCGCGCGCGCTTCCGTTCGCGCGTCCTGCGCTGCGCTCGAAGAGGCGACGCCCAACAAGAGAACGAGAGCACATCTCACGAATGCCGTCGCCGCTTCGCGGCACGAACACGCCGCCAGCCTATTCGTCATCCCAGTCCCAGGTCGGAAGTCCGCTCATGGCGGACGGAGCGGCCGGCGAGCTTGGTCTGGTCTTTGTGCGCGGCGTACGCGCTCGCATCGAACGTCCAGCTCGCATGGGCTGTGCTCGAGGCGTGACGGGTTGGGGTTCAACCTCAGGCGGGGCATTTTCCATCGGGACGGGGGCGACCGTTTCCGCGACGGGGTCTGGGGCTGCGATCACCTCAGGGTCCACCGACTCTACGAACGGTGCGGTTTCCGGTTCGGCGACGGTCTGCGTGCGCCACGGTGCGGCCCAGGCCAGAGCCCCGAGAAGAAGCGACGCGGCCACTGCACCACCGATCCAGAGGCGATGTTTCGAGAGTTTCGGGGTGGACGCAAGCGCGGTTTCGATCTTCGCGTGGCGCTCCTCGCGCGCATCGGATGCGACATCGGCCAGCAGATCCGCGACGGCGATCGCCGGAGCGACCGCACGAAGATCGGCAAGGATCGCATCGAGGCGCTCCGCGACTTCACGCGCGTGCGGAGGGCGGTCTTCGGGATGCTTTGCGAGGAGCTCGAACATGAGCTGGACCAGCTCTGGCGACGCCTCGGGTCGGGCGTCCCCCAGGTCCGGGGGCGCTTCGCTCAGGATCCGCTTGGGTCCTTCGAGACCTTCTTTCCCAAGGGGATAGAGACGCCGCGAGGTGAAAAGCTCGAAGAGAACAACGCCGAGCGCGAAGAGATCCGTCGCGCGGGAAGGCGACTCGAAACGCAGTTGTTCCGGGGCCATATACCCGAGTTTTCCCTTGAGCACGCCGGTGGACGTCTTCGTGGTGCGGCCCGCCGCGCGGGCGATCCCGAAGTCGCTGAGACGTGCGACTCCGTCAAATCCAATCAGCACATTATGCGGGGAAACGTCGCGATGAATGACTTCGAGAGCGCGTCCGGCCTCGTCCGTGGCGTCGTGGGCCGCATCGAGCCCCCGCGCGACGTGAAGGCCGATTTCAACGCCAACCTGGAGGGGGAGCAGCTTGCCGCCCGAGCGTTTCAGAAGCTCGCGCGCGGTAATTCCGTCCACGTACTCCATGACGAGATAGGGACCGCGGCGATCGGATCCGACGTCGAGCACGCCCACGACATTGGGGTGCCGGAGATGGCCCGCGATGCGCGCTTCCTCGAGAAACATTGCGCGTGTGTCGGCCTGTCGCTCAAGCTCCGGAAGAAGTCGCTTCACCACGTAGAGGCGGCGAAAGGTACCCTCCACCCGCATCGCCACCGACACTGCGCCCATGCCTCCCTTTGCCAGTTCGAAGAGAGGCTGCAGTCGAAACGAGCGCGACACACCTCACGATACCACCATCGCTGGTGTCCGTTGCACGTCGCGAGTAAGCTCTCCAGCATGCGGGCCGAACGACTCGCAATCGCGGCGCGCAAATCGGGGGACACGCGAGATGCGCCCCCGCCTGACTCCGGCGAGGTCGCGACGCACCTCTCGCATGCGGCCTTTGTCGCCCATGACGTGGCGCTCGCGCGATCGTTGGGCTCACGCTCGCGCACGATCGAAAGTGCGGATGGCCGCATCGGCGAGCAGCTCTGCCGCGCGATGGAAGGGAAGGCGATCACCGTCGTGGAAGGTGCCGTGACCTCGCGGGAAGTCTTCGATACGGCGCTCTTGCGGGTCTTCGCAGCAGACCTCGCCGACGAGGCAGACGCCCTGAAACTGGCGAGGCGCGCGACTCGGATCGCGCGGACGGAGGGGGACCTCGACGCGATCAGCATTGCGGGCGTCCAGCTCGCGAGACGCCGGCGAATCGAGGGGTTTCCGCATCTCGCACTTCGGATTCTCACGAAACTCGAGGCGCATTCACCCAACCGGTGGGACGCGTGGGTCGCGTGGGAAAAGCTCTTCGCGGGGGGGGCGGTCGAAGCGAAAAGGCGGGAAACCCCGGCGTGGGAATCGGTGCGCGCGCTGGAAGCGATGCTGCGTTCGGGATCCTGGAGCGGCCCTATCCCCGCGTGGCGCCCCTGGGCCCGCGACCTTCGACGTTTGGAGGAAGCCCTCGGGACGCGCGCGTGCACGGAGCTGTGTGCCTGGGCCGAGGGACGCGTCGCGCAGACCCCGTTTGGGCTTTCCGGTCTGGCGGCGGTGCCCCCCAAGGAACCCGTCGCCTGGGTGGTTTCGGATGCTGCGGGAAGCCGTCGCCGGCTTCGCCGCGGCTCACCGCCGAACGCGCTCGTCGTCGCGAACGCGCCGAGGGTCGACGCCGCGATTTCGGAGTTGCTTCTCCGTGCTGGCGAGCCGGTGCCGGTGCCCGCGTTCTTTGCGACGCTCTACGGATTCGAGTTCGTCCCCTCTCGACATCGCGCAACCTTTGATGTCTTGATTCATCGCGTGCGCGAATGCCTTCCGTCCACGGCGCGTCTCGACCGGTCCGAGTCGGTGGTGCTTCAGCTGGATGCCCCCCTTGCGTCGATCGACCCGCGAACGGTGCGAAACGCGGAGGATCTACTGCTGGCGGCCATTGCCCAGCGCGACGCCGCGACCGCCCGCGAGCTGGCGGACGCGATGGGCCTTCCGCTTCGGAGCGTTCAGCGATCCCTCAGGGAGCTCGCCCAAGCGGGGCAGTGTCTCGTGCAAGGTCGAGGCGCGAGCACGCGCTACGTGGTGGAAGATACGACGTTTACGAATCCGACAGGGCTAGGCGCGTGAGGACAGCGCTCGCCTCCGTACTCCTCGCCGGGTGCATCGCGGATGCGTCACAGGTGCTGGTGAGCTTTGACGCCGGAGATCTCGACCCCACCGGGCTTTCGCTCGTGGCGACGGTCTACGACAGCGAGGGAAACGTGCCCGAGCGCTTTCCCTTTGTGACCGATGCACCCCGCGCGCTCGCTCAGCGGATCCCGGTGGCATCGAAGGGCCAGGGTCGCGAGCGCTTCGAAGTACTGGCGCAGCTCATGGATGCCGATCGCGTGGTGGCGACCGGTCACGCGATCAGCGTCGTCGAACCCCGCGAGACGCGGTACTTGCGTGTGGTGCTCGATCCGAATGAGCGCTCGTGCTCCGCGCTGCAAACCGTTGTGGACGGGCGCTGCCAGTCGGTGTGCGCGGATGCGACGGTGGAGCCGAGCGAGACGACGCCAGTGGAGTGTGCTCCGGATCTTCAGGAGCGCGCGGAAGGGTGCGGCGAGTGCGCGTTTTCCGCCGGCAATGACTGCGTACCGCGTCCCGACGGACTTCCTTGCGGATGTCCGGGAGACGAGTGCGTGGGGGGCGCCTGCGAGTTCGCGTCGGTCGTGACCTTTCTCTCTGCGGGAGCGGATCACTTTTGCGCGAATCAGCAGTTTCCCTGCGCAGGTTTTGTGGACGACCCCGACTCGGCCGCCGATTTCTGTCCGCCCTGCGATCGAGAGACCTGTACGATCGATCGCAGCAACCAGGTGGGCTGTTGGGGTCGTTCCGAGGACGGCCAGTGGGGTGATCTGGGACTCTCGCCCCAGGTGTTGCCGATCGCATCCGGTCGGAGAATTGGATTTGTTGCGCTGGGCCTCGGCGAGGCGCACTCCTGCGTGCTTACCTGGGATGAGGTTCTTCGCTGTTTTGGTCGCGAGGGGGACCCCGCGCTCGGCGAGGAGAATCCTTTGCGCGTCGACGGCACGCTTCGCGGATGGGTGGCTGTGTCCGCGGGGGCCGATCACACGTGCGCTGCGTTCCTGCCCGACATGGTTCGGGAGCCGCGCGTTGGGGAACCGCTCGACATTCACTGTTGGGGGTCGGACGAACAGGAAGCGCTCGGCAACGGTCTCGGGGATGACTCCCACCGCGATGTGGGTGCGCCGATCCTACGTGCGGAGTTTGACGAACAGGTGTGGATGACCGGCGAAGATGACGTGACGTGCGTGCTCTTGGCCGAGCGAGCGTGGTGTTGGGGGCGAAGCGAGCGAAGAGCGCTTGGCGATATTGTGGTTCCGACCCCTGAGGACGCGGGTGTCGACGGAGTTCAGCAAATCGGCGTCGGACTTGACTTCGTTTGTGTTCGGACGCGCAGCGAGATCCTCTGCCGTGGAGTGAATACCGACGGGGAGCTTGGACGGGGAACCACGAGCGAAGCCGAAGGGGAGTTTGCGCCCGTGGCGGTCGCCGGACCTTGGCTCGACCTCGCGGTGGGTCGACGGCATGCATGCGCGCTTCACGTCACCGAGGGTGTGCTCTGCTGGGGGCAAAACCGCGCCGGCGAACTTGGTCCCGCTAACGCCGTCGGCATGCGGCAGCTGATCCCCTCGCCTTCGGGCGTACCCGAGATGAGCGATCTCAGCGCCGGGGCAGCTGCGACCTGCGGCGTTCGTGATGGAGCTGTCCTCTGCTGGGGTGATGCCTCGATTCCTGGCGTCGAAACCGCGCCAACGCGAGTCTGCTTTCCCGAGCCGGTCCGCCTCGCGCCACCCCCGTAAGCTTGGGGTGATCTCTGCGAGGTATCCTCGTTGGGTGAGACAGGTCTGGATGCTCTTGGTTCTCGTGGCGGCCTGCGGCGGGGACGACTCGGCCGCAGACGCTGGGGCGGTCGATGCGGATCGAGCCGACGCGGGCGGACGTGATGACGCGGCTCGGCCTGACAGCGGCGCAAGCTGCGGCGACGGAGTCTGCGGAGCGAGCGAACGCTGCGACACCTGCGAGGTCGACTGCGGAATGTGCGAGGTTGAAGAGACCGAGTGCAACGACGGAATCGACAACGACGGAGACGGTCTTGTCGACTGGCAACTCGACGTGGGCTGCTGGGGCGCTGGCGATCGCACCGAAGCAAGCGGGCCGCGTGACGCCGAAAACGGCTGGACGACCTTTGACCTCGCGGAGGACTCCCGGGTGGTCTTTGTGAGCGCCGAAGGAGACGACGCAGCGGACGGCCTTACCCCGGAGACCGCGGTCGCCTCGGTGGCTCGCGGCGCTGAGCTCGTGCGTGACGGCTTTCCGGACTTCCTCCTCTTTCGCCGCGGCGATACGTGGCGCGAAACGCTCGGAGCCGACCGACGCGCGCGTCGTTTTAAGTCGGGTCGAAGCCCGACGGAGCGCCTCGTCCTCGGGAGCTACGGCGACGCAACAGAGCGTCCGCGCTTCGAGGTCGACACCAACTTCCTCGACGACGACGGGCACGGCCGCGCAAACCTCGCCATCGTTGGGCTCGCGTTGGTGTCCTACCGAAAGGACCCGGCCGATCCCGATTTCAACGGTGCGGATGGCGGCGCGTTTCGTTTCGTGAGCGCCGAGAGCCACGACGTGCTGATGGAGGACAACTACCTCGAATACGGCGAGTTCGTGATTCAAAACGGGCGTGACTACGAGCTCCGCCGGAATGTCGTGTATCGCAGCTATCACGTTGGAACGTGCGCCTACAATCCGGATGGTTCGCGCAATCCCAACGGAAGCCCCGAGTTTCGGCCGTCGGGGATTTTTGCCGGTCGCGTCGACGGCCTTCTCATCGAGAGCAACGTTTGGGACGAGAACGGCTGGAACCCGGATGTGGAAGAAGCGTGCGCGACGATCTTCAACCACGACCTCTATCTTTCCGGGTGCAGTCGACTCGTGGTGCGCGACAACCTGATCCTTCGCGCGAGTAGCATCGGCATCAAGATGGCGTCCTCCGGTCCCGGAGCGTCCGACGACATTCTCATCGAGGGCAACCTCTTCGCGGAAGGCGAGATCGGTATCAGCATGGGCGGCAACGCCGACACCGATAACCGCTTTCGCAACGCCGTCGTGCGCAACAACGTCTTCACCGACGTCGGTCGCAGTCAGCCGACGGGGCGCACACTAACCTGGTACATGACGATCAGCGACAACGACGGAACCGAGATCGCCGGCAACCTGTTGGTGAATCAGCCCCTTCTCGGAAACCCTCTCGGTATCTCGCTGAGGGGCGACACCAATCGCGTTGTGATCGAAAACAACGAGTTCTACGCGATGGATCGTCGAGCCCTCGAGCTCGACGGAGCCTCCGCCTGGGAGGTAGAGATCCGCGGCAATACGATCGTCCAAGGAACCGACAACGACTGCCTCGTGGACCAGGATCGGGGCGGGTCCGTGCGCTTTGAGGACAACGCCTACGGCAGCGGCGCATCGGAAAACTGGTTCTGTGTCGACGGGGACCGTCTTAGCGCCGCCGAATGGCGGAGTGCACAGGAAAGCTCCGCGAGCGAGGTCGACCCCGACTACGAGCGTCGCAACCTCGACAGCTATGCGGAGAGCCTTGGCATCGGTGATTCGTTGGCGGAATTTGCGGAAGCGGCACGCGGCCAGTCGCGTCTTGGATACCGATCGGAGCTCACGGCCGCGCGCGCGAATGCCTACATCCGCGAGGGCTTTGCTCGCTGAGGGCGCCTCTAAAACCACAAACCGCCAATGCAGAACTCAAAGAGGGATTCCTCGATCTCGTCGGTGTAGCCCCGAGCCCAGCTGCACTCGTTGCAGCGGTGGCTTTCGCAGCTGTTGCAGGCGGCCAGAGTGGTTCGCACCGGTCGCGTGAGGCCCGGCTGAAGAGCGAGGCAGCGGCGCTCTTGGTCGTTCCACCCGCAACCGGCCGCGACGCAGTGGTCGCAGCGTGATTGTTCGTCGCAGCGTGATTGCTCGCAGCGCGCGGTTTGTGTAGCGGGTTCGTTCGCCGCCGAAACCTCCGGCGCAGGACAGGGCGCTGATGCGCATTGGATCGCGAAGAGCGAGAGAGTAGAGAGGGCGATGCGCACGGGTCTGCAACAGGACGTCGCCGCACGTATTCCCCGACGCGCGTATGCCCAACGACAGCCGCTACTCGATGCCGTCGATCCAGTCGCTCATGGCGACGCCCTCTTCGCGAAACGTGAACGCTTGCTGCAGGCGTGCGTCGGCGAGGGGCGCCGCGGTGGTGATGACGCGGCCCGCGTCTTCGACGTGAAATCGCACCGGACGGTCGCGTTGCTGACCCGGCGCTGGGCCCTCAAATCCAACGACCCGCCGGCCGTCCGCAAGGCGTAGGGGAACCCTGTTTACCTGATGATCAAACTCGCCGTGGTCGTTGCGCGTCCAGCGTTCGTTTCGCTGATGGATCGGAGCCTCGTCGCTCGCGAGGACTAACGTCGACGCGGTGAGCGCGTCTCGACCCACCCGAAACCACCCGGTTTCTCGCTGTGAATGGCCCGTGTTTGTCGGGTCTCGAACGTGGTGCGCAAAGACAAGGGTGAGGCTCTCGGGATCCAGCCGATAGATTTGGACGAAGTGCCCTTCGCTTCCGACTTCGGCGAGGGTCTCTTCGAAATAGAGAACAAGCTCGTCATCACCGTCGCCGACGACATCGCGAAGTTCGTGGTGGACGAGTCTGCGCGCTGTACCGGCGGCCATGGAACTTGCGACGAGGACGGGTTCGCTGCGTCCCTCGTAGTCGCGGACGAGGTATCCGGTTCGGTAGTCGCCGTCATCCTCGCGAACGCTCTGCGTTCCTCGCCAGAGCTGCGTGCCGTCCGGAAGCCGGATGCGCCAGCTCCAGTTCGGAAAGAGCCGGCTGTCGGGGTCGGATTCGACTGCCAGGGCGCATCCTGGAACCCACCGATGATGGCCGTTGTGGTCCACGAGGATCTGCCGCCCGCGTTCGCGCGCCCCCGGGCATGGAAGGTAGCCAGTCCCGATGGCACGCACGAGCACCACGTCGTTTTCGCGAAGGCCCTCGTGCGCGGCGAGGACGATCGCTCGCGGCCACTCGTCCATCTCGTGAAGCGTTCCCACGTAGGGGGCCTTTGGCGACTCTTTCGCCGTGAAGACGCTCGCTCGTCCGAGCACAAACGCGGCGGCGATCGAGGAGGCGACGACGAGCGCGCGATAGAGATCAGTGCGAGCAGGCCAGCGGAGGTTCATACGATCTGCTCTACGTACGCCGAAAATGCTCCATTCCCCAAATCGCCGCCGGAAGATTCGAGCGCCGATCGGTATCGTCAGGGTTGGTCGAGCTCCGGGTAGTGCCGAAAGAGCCCGTGGTTGTTGAAGGGGATTCGCCGGTTGGAGCGAAGGTAGGCGGCGATCCTTGGGCGTTCGCGAACCGCGGCGTGCGCGCGAACCACCTGGGGCGCGGAACGCTCGTAGGTGTGCATCGCGCGAGGAAAGGCGAAGCGAAGTCCTTCGACCAGCTGAAAGAGCGAGAGGTCGACGTACGAAAAGACGTCCCCGAGCAGCCAGGCGCCTCCAGCGTTGTCGATCTGCTGATCGAAGTAGCGAAGCCATTTCGGAAGACGATGTTCGCGATAGCTCCTCGCGCGCTGCTTTGCGGCTTCGATCTGCTCTTCGTAGTGGAGCATTGCGCCGAGCGGATGGTGGGTGTCGTGGGCCTCCACCACGGCATCTGCGATTGAGAGCTGGTGTTGCATCGCCATGCGTCGCTGGTTGGTGGGCACCAAGTCAAAGCGCTCCGCCAGCGCGTCGCAGATCACCGCCGTCTGGCCGAGAACGAGCGTGCCGACTTGGAGGATGGGCGGCGCAAAAGGTCCGGCGTCTTCTCGCATGGCGCGAACGCGTGCCTGTCCGTCGCGGCCGCGACCGACGTCGTTGTACGGAACGCCGGCCTCTTCAAAAATCAGCCGCGGAAACTCGCCGCGTCCTTGAATCGCGCCCCAGTAATAGAGCGAATATTCCTCGTTCACTGCGCGAGGACTTCCCTGGCGTGCTTCTGCATCGCCGCGATCTTTCGAGGGTGCGGCGCGCCGTGTTCGACGAAATGCTTGAGCTCTTCGACTTGATGCTCGAGGGCTTTGCCAACCTGCATCCGCATCATGAAGCCCATGAGAAACGCGAAGGGTTGGCTCATGACCGCCCCCGCGATCATCGTCACCTCGCTCGAGTTCTCACTCAGCTCCCGGACCCGAAAACTGTTCGTGAAATGCTGGATGAAGAACGGAAGCTTTTTGCTACGCGCGATGTAGTCCATTTCCATCGCCGCGTCGTCGAAGTGCTCGAAGGTCTCGACGTAGTTGCCGAAGACCGTGTCGCACTCGCGGCCTTGCACAGTTTCGCCCGCCAGGACCGCTTCCGAGGCGTTGACCGTTGCGCACCACTGGCCGATGTCGCCGAAGCGGCGGCCCAGTACCTGCCACACTTCTCGCGCTGGGGAGTGGATTTCGATCGTCTTGGTCGCCAAGTTCAGATTCGTCACATGGCCTCCTACGAGACGAACATGTGGTGACCATCGAGTCCCACAAGGCGACTCTTGAGCGCTCGGGTGGTGACTTCAAGTCACCGTTCGTTGCCCCTCGAGAGCACTCGCGTTCGCTTCGAGCTGGGCGGCACAAAAGTCGACCACGTTGCGGATTCGCGGCGTCGATCGATGGTCCATGTGCCGCATCACGAAGACGGAACCGACCGTATGAGGTTCGCTCAACCGCTGGAGTTCCGGGATGCGATCGGCCGCCAGACAAGGGAGCGCGCTAAGGCCAAAGCCGAGCTTTGTGGCTTCGAGCTGCAGGGACTTCCGCCGGAAACGCCACCGCACTGGAACATCGGCAAAAAGACTGTCCTTAAGGTCAGTCGCGTAGGGCTCCTCGTCGTTCCAGCCGAGCCAGACGCACTCCTTCGGACCGCGAATGGGATCGTGGGCTTCGAGGTAGCGCTTGGACGCGTACGCCGCGACGGCAAACCCGCAGATGCGGCGAGCGATGACATCATCCGGCGGTGTGCGCGCGATGCGAATCGCAACGTCGGCTTCGTTCGCGCTTAGGTTGGAGACGCCGTCCGAGGTGCGAAGGTCGAGTTCGGTGTGAGGAAATCGCGCCCGAAACTCGACCCACGCGGGAGCCATGACGTAGTGGCTGAGGAGCTCGCCGACAGACACGTGAACCCAGCCGGAGAGGTCGACGTCTTGGGCTTCCACCCGTCGCTCGACCGCATGAACCTCTCGCTGCATCGCGCGTGCGGCGGTCGCGATCTCTTCGCCCAAGCTTGTGAGTCGGAAAGGCGTTTCGCTACGGTCGATCAGCTGCGCCCCGACGATGGTCTCCATCTTCTTGAGCCGCCGAGAGAGCGCCGCATGGTTGACGGACAGTCGACGCCCCGCTGCACGGATGCTCCCTGCGGCCGCGATCGCGGCAAAAACGCGATAGTCATCCCAGGAAAGTGAGCTCACCTGTTGTCTATGTGGCTGCCGGCCGGTGCAGCCAGGGCTACTTCGGAAGGAGCGACAGCAGCTCGCGCTTGCCTTCCGCCTTCGCGATCGCGCGCGGGGTGCCCATGGGCGAGGGCGCGTTCGGATCGGCCCCCGCGTTGAGAAGCGCTCGCAGTGCACGCGCGTGGCCGAGGCCGCACGCGATGTGAATCGGCCGAAGCCCGCGCTCCGTAGTCGCGTCCAGCGCCGCGCCTTGGTCGACCAGCCACGTCACGATTTCCGGGCGGTCCACTTCCGCGGCTGCATGAAGAAGCGTGAACCCGTCCACGTTGGCGCCGTCGAGTTCCGCGCCAGCTTCGACGAGCGTCGCAAGGAGCGCGAGTTCGCCTCCGTGCACGATCACCATTCCGGCCGGGTCGAGGCCGCGGTCGCTTCGAACTCGAGGGTTGGCGCCAAGTTCGAGCAAGAGCGAGGCGAGGGCCGCATCTCCGCGAACCGCGGCGAGATGAAGCGCGGTGAATCCCTCGGTGGGCGAGGGTTGATCGACCGGCGCTCCTTCCTCCACGAGACGCCGAATGCGCGGGGTGTCGTCTGCGCGCACTGCACGAAGGAGCGCGCCTTCGGTGCGAAGCGGCAGCTCGCATGGCGTGGGGGACCAAAACGGCGCCGCAAAGAGAGCGCGCGACCCGAAAATGCTCATGAACGCGAGGCCGTCCGCGAGTTCCTCGAGTTGTTCCGCGTCGCAGGGTACCGGGAGCACCTGCCCGAGCGCGTGGGATCGAATGAGCCAGTCAAAGAGTGAAACCGGGTCACCAAAGTTTCGAAAGATGGGGTCGAGTTCCACTTCGCGTAGATGGAGAATTCCGTCGCTCGCTTCGCCGCGTGCGCGCGCATGGACAACGCCGGTCCAGCTTCGTACGGCGAAGAGCGTCGTGCCGCGGAGCGCGATCACCCACTTCTCCTCCATCTTGGTCGGTACGAACGCCAGGCCATCGGAAAGGACGCGAGCCAAGGGATAACGAAGATCGCAGGCATGGACTTCCGCGTTCTCGGGTCGGCTCTCGGGGATCGCGGTGAGATCGGCGGAACCCCACGAACCCGCGCGCGGCAATCGCCGGGTCCGTTGTCGTGGAGAGCATCCCCAAGGTGACCGGGCGAAGATCCAAGACCGGGCCGCCAAACGGACTTTCGTCGATCCACGACAAGGTGGGGAGACCTCGCGCTTTCTTCTCGTTCTTCGGCTTCCCTTTGAAGAAGTCCCAGATTCCCACGACAAAAATCTAGAGCGTGATCCAGGACAATCGCAAGGGAGATGGCGCTGGATTGGCGTTCGAGGGCAAGGCGCGACGAGGAGGAAATCCGAGGATTTGCGACGAGGAGCAACGCCGCCATCGGGTGCCAAGACAAGCCAGGTCTTGCGAGAGTCTTGGATCACGCTCTAGGTCTGCGCGCGATCTTCTTTTCGAAAGGCAGACAACCTGCGGTGCGGCGGTAGAATCGGGCATGGGCCTTCTGAAGTGGATCGTTGCGGGCATCGGGCTGGAAGTTGGCGCGGAAGCGGCGCGCGAAGGCATCAAAGCGGTTCGCAAGCGAACCGAGCCACTGACACCGGAAGAAGAAAAACGGCGCGCGAAGCAGGCCGCGCTTCGAGAACGCGAGCAACAAAAAGCAGAGAAGGCCGCGGCGAAGGCTGCGAAGAAGGCGACCCGGGAGCGCGCGAAGGCGGCAAAGCGCGCGGAGAAAGAAGTCGACAAGGAGCTTGCTGCCCTGAAGAAGCAAGTAGGGCGCGGCGACAGGTAGCCGAGCCGCCTACTTCAAAAGACTTCGAAGTCGCTCGCTGTAGATCACCGCGGGGACCTCAGCGTCGTCGACGCGCGCCCCGCCCTTCTTGAAGTGAATCCCAGAGATGACGTGCTCGCCGGAGGGCGGCCAGTTCCACGCGGGGGCGGGGGGATCGACGGTTGCGACCGCCGCCCACTCGCCGACTTTGGATTCATACGAAGGACACGTCTTGTCTTTGTTCTTGGGGCGCCAGCCCCGCTCGTTCATCCAGCGCATGAGGTCGTAGCCGGTGCGTTTGGTGCTCCGAAGTCGCTCGAGCTCCTGGGTGGCCTCCACGGTACCGGCCCGAAGGGCGAGGCGCGCGAGCTGGTCGAAGGGCTGCACGATCTCCGAGTCTGCGATCACGCCAGCCCACGCGCTCTGGTCCTCCGGCGTCATGTCGGCAGGATGCGCCAGCGCGATCTCGTCACCGAGGGTGACCTCGTCGTAGTTCGTGTCGATGCAGGTGTCGTCCGGGTGGGTCGGCATGAAGAGCACCCACCGGCCATCGCGCTTGGTCTTCCACACCAACGTGCAAACGATCGGTCCGAGCACCGCATGCAAGGAGAGGTGCGCCCGCCAGTGGTCGGTGGTGAAGCGGCGGTCGCTGACCATCGCGCGCTCAAGGCGCGGAATCTGTTCGTCGGCGATCTGCGAGAGCGACTTTCGAAGCAGTTTGTACTTTTCGCGCGCCTGGCCGTAGAGCTCCTTGTCGTCGACCTTTCGTCGCGGCGGTAGTTTTTGAAAGACATCGCCGCTGTCGCGGTCCACGATCACGATGCGACTGGGCGGAAGCACCGCCGCGATGGGCTTTCGCTTTCCGAAGTCGAGCTCGAGGCAGTGAAGGTCGTTGAGCCCGCAGGTGGGAACGATGCGGTCGAGAAGTTCGTCCCATTTGCAGTTCCACTTGGTGGCGACCTCTTCGAGAAGCTTTTGCGCCTTCCGTTGCCGATGGCTCACGCGACAGAGAGCGGTGAGCGCCTCGGGCGTCTCCATGCGGCCGAGCACCCCCATCGCCTTGGGACGACTGCGCCGCCACTTCGAGCTCGCGAGGGTTGCGCCGAGCTTGGCCGCTTCGGCGGGTCCGCCGAAGTGCTCAATCAGCGAGACGACCCACGTTTGCTCCGGATCCGGACGCTTCGCGGAAAACCAGCGATCAAAGAAAAGCTCCGCGAAGGGGCCTTTGTCGTCCTCGTGAAACTGCTCGGACGCGCGGCGTAGCGCCGCGGGCGCGCTTCCACTCGTGGTCGCGATGCGCCAGAGAAGCGCGGTCAGGACGCGATCCGGGATGCGGTACGCGCCGTCCGCGTTTCGCACCACCGGCAGCTGGGAAGGCAGAAGCTTCTTCACGGTCTCAGGCGGCGCTTTGGGCGCATCCGCGACGAGCTTCTTCATCCACGTTGGCCAGTCGCTCTCCGGGAGCTCGGGCGTGGCGTCGTCGTCGTCCGCGAGAACGTGGGCCTCGATCAGCTCCTGAATCTTCTTCGTTTCATCCGACATCAGTTCGCGGATGAGCGCTTCGTGACCGGCTTCGAGGTGGCGGGTTAGAAGGCGAAGCGCTTCGTCGCGTTTTTGGCCCCGTCGCGCGACGGTTTTGATCAGACCTTCGATCGCGTTGGCACCTTCGGTGAGCAAGTAGTGCTCCGCGAAGTCGACGAGCGCGGGCTTCTTCAGGAGTGCCAGCCAACCCGGGACCGCCACCGGCGTCCGAAGTCGCATGATGCGCTTGAGCTCTTCGTGATTCTTGGCGCATGCGGCGACCAGCAGGTCCGCGTCCTCGAAGCCAAAGCGCTCGACCAGGTCGCAGATATGCCTTGCGGAGAGGGCGATCTTGAACTTCTTGGCGGTGTTGTAGGCTTCCTTCGCCGTCGGCATCTGTACGAGCAGTGGTCCGCCGAGTTTGGTCGCTATGCGCTTTCGGTACCGCTCTTTGCACGCGCTGAAGAAGCGAACGACCCCGTCCGGGTAGTGCACAAGTTGAAGGGCCGCGCCCACGGAATTTTCGCCAGCGTTCTCGCTGCTATCGACGAACGCGAGCAGTCGATGTCGCCCTCGCTGGGTGTCCTTCTTCGAGGCGCCGCAGGTCTCCGGCCGCGGCAACGCCGCGAGCATCGCGGAGACGGTCCAGGCGTTCTTGTGCTCGAGGAGCAAACGAATCGTGTCGTCCCACGAGATTATCCGCGGCAAGAGCGGCAGAAGCGCTTGCGGCTGCGGAATGTCCCAGCGTCCAGCGGTGCAGATGCCGCGAAAGGCGACCTCGACTTCCTCGAGCGTGGGCGCCTTCGAAAGGTCGCGCTCTTTGCCGGCGTCGACCGCGTCGTCGATGGCCACGGCCGTTGACGAGCCAGCAAAAAACCAAAAACGCACGGCCGCATCGCTCATCACGGCATCGATGGGGATGAGCGTGCGCTTCTTTCGAAAGGCCTTTTCCGCAGCAGCGAGGTCGAAGGGTGCGTCGCCGGGGGCGGGATAACGTCGCTTCTTCTCTTCGTTGGGGGGGGCGCTCGGTTTGAGTTCGAGGCGCTCGGCGATCTTCGGCGACCAGCCGAGCTTTGGGAGGTCGGCACGCATCAGGGGCTTCCTTCCGGTGCGTGGAGCGACTCGCGGGCGAGCGACAGCGCGATCCGGGTGTCCATCCAGCGATGCGGCGCTTCGGGCGCGGCCTTTCGTCCCCCGACGCGGGCGCTCTTGGCCGATGCGACCACTGCGCGAAGCGATTCGGCGAGGCGCGCCAGGCCGACACCCTCAAGGTGACTCGCGGTTTCGAGCGTGCGCTCGACCCACGCGTTGCTCAGGGCGAGCAAACCGGCGTGAGCGCTTTCGTCCATGAGCGATGTCGCCTGATCGAGGGCAGCACCGAGGGCGGAGCTCGGCGCGCCGACCTTGCCGAGGGGAACCTCGCTCGATGTCTCGGTGGCAAGGTCCGGGACGACGAGCCCGTCGCCGGTTTGCAGTGCCGCCGGAGAGACCACGATGCCCGCTTCGGTGAACCGCACCTCCCCGCTCATCCACCGCGGCTTGCTCGCCAGAGCGGCCGCAAGCGCCGAGATCGCGTGGGGTGCAGCGCCCCGATGACGTCGCATGATGCGGACGGTCTCACCCGACGCGATCACGACTTCGCCAACGAGAGCCTGCTCCCCCGGTGACCAGACGAGGTTGCCGACCTCTTTGATTTCGAAGACGTGAAGGTTCTCCGCGAGAACGCGCGGCCGCAGGATCGCGGGGGCGCGACTGGCGCTTTGGGCAACCAGGTCGGCGAGGGAGTTCAGCCGCACGGGCGCATCCAGCGCGCTCCAGTCGCCGGGTTCACGAACGACCTGCGTGCCCGAACGCAACGAAAGGACAAGCTCGCGGTTGGCGCGGCGGCGCGCGGTCTGCGTGAGGAGCTGCCCGGTCGCGAGGTCGCCGAGGCGCACGCCTTTGACGATCTCGCGCTGCGCGACCTCGGGTCCCGTTGGGGCGGAAGGCTCGGTTTGCTGGTTTCGCTTTCGCGGCGCGGTGACCGGAAAGCGCAAGACGAGCACGTTGTTGGTGTCGGCGTCGACGAGAAACACATCGGTAATGCTCGTCGAACCCTCCGCCCGCACGCGCGCGCCGAGAGACGTGAGGCGAAGCTCTGCGAGGCGGGTTTCCGCGGCAATGGCGGTGCCGAGGACCATGCCGACGGGAAGACGCGGGGTTTTGCAGTCCACCGCTCGCAGTCGCGCGTCGAGTTCCGCGGCAGCTTCCGCCAGCGCGGGACGGTAGCGTGCGCTTCGAGCGCGGTACCACTTGAGGGCGGACTGAAGTTCGTCGAGGACGGAGACCGGCCACACCTGCCCGTCCGCGTCGAGGCGCTGGCGAACTCTCTCAAAACGGGCGTCGAGCGCTTCGGGGGCGTTCGCCATGCCGTGCCAGAGCACCTCGCGGGCCAGCTCCGTCGCGTCGCGGGTGGCCTCGAGATCGACTTCGCCCGTGGCCGCGATCTCGACGGTCGCCTCTCCTGCGTCGCCCGCTTGGCGAAACGCGCGCACGGCGATCAAGAGATGCTCGCACGCCGTCACGAGCTCGCAGTCGCATCGGGCGTGCGTGAGATCGTGGGGCACGAGGAACTGAAGCGTGCACGTCGGAAGACGCGCGGTGGGATGCGGCGAACGGTCGACCCGGACGACGATGCCACCGCGCATCAAGCGGTTCGCGCGACCCCGGCCGAGAGAACCGATGAGTTTGATGACGTCTTTGTCCGCGATCTCGCCCGGGTTCCAGTCCTCCTGGACACTCTCCTCGCCGCCTTCCCGCGCCTGATAGGCGAGGACCAGCGCAAGCCCGTGACGGCACGCGAACACGGCGCCGCAGCTGCAGCGAGCCTGCGCTAAGGTCGCCTTCGGCGGAAGGGAGGTGACGGTGCCATCGGCGAAGGTCGCGGTGACGATGCCGTCGTCCGACTCCTCGATCTCCGCCGGGCCGAGACCCGTGGCCACCATGCGCTGGGCTCGCTTCAGCAGTCCAACGCTGGAGAGAGAACTCAGCGCCGCCGGGTTGAGCGCAACGAGATCGTCTCTCATCGCCGCACCTTCTCCGCGACAAAGGCGGCGAGTTCGCCCGGAGTCATCGCCCCGACGTGCGCGCCGCAGGCGACCAGTTTTTCGCCGAGCTCGCGATCGAAGTTGGGGTTCGCCTCGCTGTCGAGGGCGGCGAGGCCGAGGACGTGCGCCCCTTCGTCCGCGAGACCCTTCACTCGCCGAAGGAGCGTGGCCTGACTGCCGCCCTCGTAAAAATCGCTGACGATCGCAAGAATCGTTCGGCTCGGAACTTCGACGAGCTGCTGCGCGTAGCCCACGGCCTTCGCGATGTCTGTGCCGCCGCCGAGCTGAACCTTCATCAGCGCCTCGACGGGGTCGACGATGTCTTCGCTGAGGTCGACGACGTTGGTGTCAAAGAGCACGAGGTGCGTTTTGACGCTGGGGATGCCGTAGAGACACGCTGCTGTGACCGCCGCGTGAATCGCCGAGTCGAGCATCGAGCCGCTCTGATCGACGAGGAGAATGATCTGCCACTTCGTGTTGTGCTTTCGCGCGCGCTGGAAGAAGAAGACCTTGTCGACGTAGAGGCGCTTCCGCTCGCGATCGTAGTTGCCGAGGTTCGCGACGATCGTTCGCTTGGCGTCGAGGTTCCGGCTGTACTTGAAGAGCGTGCGCCGCTGGCGATTCACCGCGCCGGAGAAGTTCTGCTTCACCTGCTCCGCGAGCTCCTCCATCAGCTTTTGCACCACTTTGCGAACGAGATCTCGCGCGAGGCTCAGGACCTCCGGGTTCATCAGGTGCTTGGTTTTGAGCACCGCTTTGAGAAGCGTCTGGTTCGGCTCGATCCGTTTCAGAACCTCGGGGTTCGTGACGACGTCGTGAATCTGAAAGCGATCGACGGCGTCCTGCTCAAGGCGTTCGATGGTCTCTTTCGGAAAGAGGCGATGCACTTCGCTGATCCAGTCGGGGACCGTCATGCTGGAGGGTCCGCTGCCCGCGCCGCGTTCGGCGATGTCGCGTTGATCGCCGCCGGCTTCGTCGCGGTCGTAGAGCCAGCTCAGGGCCGCATCGGCTGCGGCCGCGTCTCCCTGAAGGGCGCCACCGCCGGTGCAGGCGTCGCCCGCTTCACCGAGCACCAAACGCCAGCGAAGAAGGGGCGAAAGATCCTGCAAGCCTTCCAGAATCGGTTTTTGATCGTCAGCCATCGGAGGCCTCCTCGCGGCGGAGGTGATAGTCGTCGAGAAGCGCAGCGACGCGTCCGTCGAGGCTCGCGCCCTGGGCGATCAGCGCGGGCGAAACCTCGAGCTTTGCGGTGAGCGTCTTGACGGTCTCGTCGCTTTTGCCGTGGAGTCCGAGAATCTGCCGAGCCAGAGCCTCGCGTTCTCGCGGCGGAAAGTAGTCAAAGCCGAGGCGCAGGGAGGGAAGACTCTCGACGAACTCGTGGTCCCCGAGTCCGCCGATCGTTTCGTCGATGCTCGCGATCAGTCCTTCGGTTGCGATCGCCTGCTCTCGCGCGAGGGCAAAGAGTCCGGCGAGAAAATCGCCAAAGACAGAGGGATGCGAGGAGCGCCGAAGGGCCTCTCGGGCTTCCCCTTCCGCTTCGGCGGCCGAGCTCCAATAGCCGGTGGACCAGAGCACTCCGAGAGCGGCGCCGCGCATTCCGGGAGGGGCGTCGCGGCTGGCGCTGATGCGGGTCATCACGCCCCAGGCTTCCTGCTCGTCGACGTCGAGGGCGGTTTGTCCGGGCGTCTGATCGACGATCAGCGTGTCGCGCATGGCGATGAACGCAGAGAGACGTTTGGCGTCCACCGGTGCGTTCGCGCCCTGCACCCCTTCCGCGAGCCAGAGACCCTGCTCGAAGGCCGCTTCGACAATGCGCAAAACGTGGGCGGATCCCGCGGCGCCGAGAAGGGTGTCGTCGCGCCAGAGCGAGAGGAGCTTTCCGAGGGCTTCGCCGAGGACCACGAGGGAGTGTTCCTGCGTCACCGCAGCGGCGACTTCCTCGAGGATGCGCGACGCGAGGCTTTCGATGCCGATGAACGTTGCTTCGCCGATGAGGTCGGTCAGGGCCGCGAGGGAACCGCGCGCGGCGAGGAGCTGCTCTTCGAGTTTGGCTGCCGCCGCAATCCGGAGGGTCGCGCCGTACGCCCCGGCTTCGATCAGCGCGGACTCGGTTTCGAAGCGCTCGCGAATACGCCACCGCTCCACGAACGTTGCGTCGTTCGCCCACGACGGGCCGGCCGTTCGATCAAACCCCGGAACGTTGAGAATGCGCAGGCGATGAAGCACGCGGCTCTTTTCGAGATCCGCGGGCTGGTCGAGCTGAAGTTCGACGTCCGAGGGTGGCTCGAGGTCGAGTTCTTTGAGCTGCGTGCGTACGTCCGCAATGATCGGAGGCCGGGGCGTGTCGGCGTGCAGCGCGCCTTTCGTGTCGCCCGAGAACGCGGCGACGACTTCGACCAGCCGCGGGTCGGTGCCCTGGACCAAACGGCCGCGGCGACTCCAGGGAAGGGGCGCTTCGAGCGCTTCTTTGATGAGCGCGCCGGCGAGCCCGTCGAGGAGATCCGTTCGGGCCATCGCGCTGTGACCGCGCAGCCGTTGAAGTCCCTCGGCGAGGAGCTGCACCGCGATGACGTCCGCCGGCGAGACCTGCTGTTTTTTGTCGCGAAGGCGACGCACCGACCGCTCGAGCATCGCGTCAGCGGCAGCTTCGGCGCCCTTGTCCCAGAGCACCTGGTACCAGGCCGGCGAGGGCATGCCCGACTGGTAGCCCACAAAACTGTCGAGGCGGTGAAAGCTGTAGGGGACGAGAAAGCTCCCGTGGCGGCCTTCGCCCGCGTCGACCGCGGCGGGCCAGGACGCGTCGCCTTCGTTGCTCATCGCTTCGAGCGCCGGCTTGTGCCAGCCGCCGCAGACGACGACCACCGGGCCCTTGTCCTGCGCGAGCGCCCAGCGAATGCACTGGGCCATGTGCGCTTCGCGTCCTTCGTCGCGACCGGCGCCATCGTCCGCGCGAAGCTGTTTGAAGTAGACCTCGAGGCGCGCCTCCAGATCGTCCGGGGAAAGCGGCTGCTCGAACATGTGGTCCCAGGCTTCGTCGGTTCCGTCGACGCCGAGGTCGTCGCAAAGCGCGATCATGCGCGCGCCTGCTCCGTCGTGTTCGTCGCGGTAGCGATTCTGAACGCCTTCGAAGGACTCCGCCCACGCGGGAAGGTCACAAAAGCGGACGTCGGCACCGAGCTGTCGGCCGACCTCGAGCGCGACCCATTCCGGCGAGTACGCGCAGAAGGGAGACCACGACGCATGCGTTCGCTGCTCGCTCGTGTAGTAGCTGAAGATCGCTATCGGCAGCGAATGGCCGAGAAGGAGTTCGTCGAGGCGGTCGTTCATGTCGACCGGTCCCTCGATGAGAACATACGCAGGCTTGAGGGAGCGCAGACGCGCTTCCACCAGCCGCGCACACGCGGGGCTATGGTGCCGTACGCCGACGACGTGAAGAGACGCGGGCATCGACCTTTACTCGGGAAGAATCGTGCGCGCTTCGTAGACCTCTTGCCACGCGGCGGAGCTTCGTTTGCCGGCGCGCTGGTCGATGTAGCGGCGGAGCTTTTTTAGATCTTCGAGGTTGTCCTTCACCGCCGCGCCCGCGAGGCAGTGGACCAGATCTTCACCCGTGCACTTGCCGTCGCGGATGTAGTAGCTGCGAACGCCCATCGAAAACGCCACCGAGACCGCTTCTGCCGTGCTCATCACGCTCGAAAGGCGGTCCATCGTCGCGCCGTCTTCGCTCTCGCCGGTGCGGAGCTCTCGAAACGCGCGCACGAGCACTTCGAGCACCGGTTCGGGGGGCGCCATGGGCACGCCCGCTTCCTCGAGCATCTTGGACGATTGCGATTTCACGAGGGCGAGTTCGGTCTTGAAGTCCGGGATCGGAAAGACCGTTTCAAAGTTCAGACGGCGCTTGAGGGCGGCGCTCATTTCGTTGACACCGCGGTCGCGCGTATTTGCGGTCGCGATCATGTTGAAGCCTTCGTGCGCGAAGAGCATCGACTCCTCGCCTTCGAGTTCGCCGATGGCCATGACCTTGTCGCTGAGGATCGAGAGCAGGCTGTCCTGGACCTCGGGCGGGCAGCGCGTGATCTCCTCGAAGCGAACGATCTTGCCTTGCTCCATCGCGCGAAAGAGCGGCGCAGGCACCAGCGAGCGCTTGCTCGGCCCCTCGGAGATGAGCAGCGCGTAGTTCCAGGAGTATTTGATCTGGTCTTCGGTTGTCGCTGCGCCGCCCTGAATGGTGAGCGTCGAGTCGCCGCAGATCGCGGCCGCGAGAAGCTCCGAGAGCATCGACTTTGCCGTGCCGGGCTCGCCGACGAGCATCAGCCCGCGGTTGGTGGCGAGCGCAACCATGGCGCGATCGACCAGGGACGCGTGCGCGACGAACTTTCGGCGAATGTTTCGTTGCTTATCGCCGAGGATGAAGCTACGCACCGCCTTCGGGGACATCCGCCAGCCCGGCGGACGCGGACCGTCGTCCGACTCCTCGAGCATCTTGAGTTCCTTGGCGTACACCACCTCCGCGGGTGGTTTGAGCAGCTTCGGTCCGTCGGCCATGTCCCCTCCAAAAGGATCGCGAGGGTCTCACACCTTCGAAGGCGGCGTCGATGGGCGATCGCTACGAGCAGAGGATCGCGTCCC
>JBCDAA010000069.1:0-27960 GCA_039186435.1 Myxococcota bacterium
CTTCTCGAAAGAGGTCCATGGCGTCGGCGAGGTACCGCGACGCTTCGGCGAAACGAGAGTGCCTGAGAAGCACGATTACCGCGTTCGTTAGAAAGAACGCGCGATCCGAGTGAGCGCCTCTTCGAGCGCGTGCGCGCGACCGTTGCGGTTCGCGACTTTTGCCAGGCGCTCGAGGAGGCGGAGCGCTATCAGGCGCGACACGCATCCTATCTGGCGAGGAAGACCCGCGAGTGGTCGGTCGCTCTTCCCATCGGCATGCGCATCGACGTGACGCGCGCGTTCGAGTTCGCCGTCGCCAACGACGACGGTCTGCTCGCGCTTCCTCTGGCAGACGCGCTGCTTCGCCCTCCCCGGCAACAAGCCCGCCACTTGTCAGCGCTCGTGGACCAGGCCCTCGCCTTGGAGATTCCAGCGAGCCACGCCGAAGAGGAGATGCGCCTTCGCTACGAGCGCGCGCGCTGTCGAAAGCAGTTTCTCTCGCAACCGGAGGCGGAGGCGGAAGCGTACGTGCTCCTCGAGCACGCGCGGCGCGTCGGTGCAGGGAAAAGCCACGCCGTGCTTCATCTGGCCATGTGTCTCGCGGATCAGAGGAGGCGCTTCCGCTCGCAGAGGACGCACGAGCGCAGTTTCAGGTCAGCAGCGACGTCGCGGAAGAGTCCTGGGCCGAAAACGTGATCGCCGTATGCCTCGCCATGAAAGGCGACGACGATGCATCAGCGACCTCGTTCCTTCGCGCCGCAGAGCTTGCCGGACGAAGAGTCGCTCACTCGGATCGCGCGTTCTTTCTAACGAACGCGGTAATCGTGCTTCTCAGGCACTCTCGTTTCGCCGAAGCGTCGCGGTACCTCGCCGACGCCATGGACCTCTTTCGAGAAGTTCGTGCGCGGGGCCGAGCGGCACGGGCGCACTACTGCCAAGGCATCCTCTTTCGAATCATGGGCGACGCGACGTGCGCACAAACAGCCTTCGAGCAAGCGCTGTCGAGCGCGGTCCAAGGGGGCTTTGGTGCGGTTCGAGCCGATGCGCTTCTCGAGCTCGCGGAACTCGCGATGCACCGACGCGACTGGCCAGACGCGAACGCGCTCCTGCGAAAATCCATCACGGCGTTTCGCCGCGCCACCACACCGCAAGCCCTCCGCGCGGAGCTCGCCCTCGCGCGCTGCCTCGCCGAACAAGGACGCCTCACCGAAGCGGAGGGGATCGTTGAACGAACGCTCGCCCGCGTGGATCCGGCGACCGCAGCGTGCTTCGTTTGCTCGCAGGCCGCGTCCGCTTTCTTCGCACCGGCGACGAGCGCGTCTGGGAAAACCAGCTCGCGGCGCTCCGGCAGGTCGCACGCAAGGTGCACTACCCGCAGCTCACACTCGTGCTTCAGGCGCTCGCGCCCCATGAACTCTTGGTCCTCAACGTAAGCGACCGAACGATGCGCCACCGCGGCGAAGTGATCGACTGCACGCGCCGCGGGGTCGTGTGGCGACTTCTCTCTGTGCTGGCGCGCCAGGCCATGGAAGACCCGGGGGTCTTCCTGCCACGTGAGGTTCTGATCGAGCGCGTCTGGCCCAACGAACGCCTCCTCGAAAAGGCCGCGCGCAACCGCCTTCATGTCGCGGTCGCACAAGCCCGGCGACTCCTCGGTGACGGCGCCATCGCGCACGAGAACGGGGGGTACTGCCTCACGATTTCGGCCCGCTTTCAGGAGGCTCCGCTTAACCCCAATTAAGCGGCGCCCGCGAGGGGCGAGCGACAGCCTGCGCGCATGGAGGTACCCATGCGACAGACCTTAGTTCTTGTGTTTTTCCTCGGTTGTGGAGGTGGCGGAGCATCCGATACGGACCGGGGTGGCCCCGAGGGTCTCGAAGGGGTGAGCTGGCGAGGGGAGACCATCGAACCCGTGGCAGGGCTTGAGCTCACGCCGGCATTTCGCTTCGATGGCACGCAGCTCGAGCTCACCAACACCTGTCATAGCGGCGGAACCGAGCTTCAGGCCACGACCCGCGCACCGGTTCGCTATCACTACGAGGTTCGCACGGACGGGGGATCGGACGGAGGCGACTCGTGCGCGATCGAAGTGGCCTCGGGGGTCTCGACCTTCGAGCTCGACGACGGAGCGCTTTCGTGGACCTTTCGGGGATCGACGGTTCGTTTTCAACCCGCCGGCGCGGTCGCCGGACTCTACGGCGACTGGACCGCGGAGAACGACGTGGGGGTGTTTCGGTTCTCCCTTGGCCAAGGTCGTCTCCGCGCGTCGATCGCGTGTCGTGGCGGCGAAAGCGCGTCGGTGGATCTTCCTGCGGACTTTTCGAACTTCCTGGACATTCTGGAAGCGGCGTCCGTGACCGAAGAATCGGACGGGGTGAGCTGCACCGCGAGCATCGCCGCGGCAAACCGCATTCCGTACCGCTTCGACGGCGACACGCTCGTCATGACCTTTGACGGGAGAGACGCGCGCTTCGAGCCCTAGGTATTGCGTCAGAAACCGCCGAGCACACCAAGGAGCGCCCCGATGCGCTCGGCCGTCGCGGGATCGCCGGACGAGGTCGCATCCCCAAGGAGCGATTCGAGCCCGTGGCGAGCTTCGGCCACCACGCCGCGAAGACTCGCCACGTCGCGCTCAAACGATTCGACGCGGGAGAGGGCTTCCTCGAGGGACCCTTCCCGTTCGCGGACCACGCGGCGCAAACGATCGAGCTCGGCTTCTGCGTCCGGACGGCGAACCGCGTCCGCGAGATCCCGTTCGGCAGTCGCGCGGGCGCGCCGTTCGTGGTCGAGCTCTTCCTGAAGGCGAGCCGCGCGCTCTTCGAACTCAAGGAGCGCTTGCCGCATCGATTCTGCGTCGAGGCTTGTGCCGTCCCCCGCTTCCGCGACGCGCCGCTCGAGCGCGCGAATCCGATCGTCGCGCTCTTCCAGCTGCGCGGTGAGTGAACGAAGAAGCGTATCCTTGTCGGCCACTTCGCGCTCGAGGGTCGCCCACCGATCCTCCTCGGGAGCGTCGACCCCGACGGCCGTGATCGCGGAGCGAGCGGTCGTCCCTTCCTCCGCGCGCCACTCGTCGAGAAGCTTGCGGGCCTGCCGGAGCGCGCCGAGGGTCTCCTCGTGGGCACGCTTCTGCGCATCGGCGGCGCGCTCGTGATTCTTTCGCTCTTCCTCGAGAGAATCGCGCTGCGCTCGCTGCGCGCCGACGAGCGCCTGCTGGGCGTCTGCGAGCGCGCTCTCCGAGGCAGCCCGTGCCTCCTTCGCTTCCGCCAGGGCGTTCTTCAGGCTTTCCATCTGCGCGTCGGCATCTGGGTCCCGGGCGGGTTCCTCTTGTTCGAGGGCGGCGACCTGCCGACGAAGGTCCTCGACCTCCTCTTCGGCGCGCTCCTTGGCGTCGACCATCTGAGACGCCTCGACCACCGCTTCGCGCAGCCGCTTAACCTCGCTCTCCGCACGCGCGACCTGCTCCGCGAAGAGGCGATGGGAGTGCTCCTCCTCGGCGAGGTCCATCTGCAGCCGGGTCACCAGCGCGTCGCGCGATGCGATGGCTTGCGCCAAATCCCGGGCGCGGGTCGCCTCTTGCTCACGAATCTCCTCCGCCTCGGCGAGCCTCAAGGTTAGCTCGCTGCTCTCCGCCCGCAGAGACGCAACCTCCTCGCGGAGCCGATCGAGGGTATCGAGCGTTTCGGTGGAGTCCTTCGTCGCCTGAGACGTCGCCTGAGACGTCGCCTGAGCCGCGGCCAGCGCCGCCTCGCGATCCGCGAGCCGAAGACGCAGTCCGTCGCGTTCCCCTCGAAGCGTTTCCAGAGCGCCGGCGACCCGCTGAAGCTCGCGCTCGATCGCTTCGTCCGTGCCGGTGCTCGGCGCGGGCTCTTCGGTTGCGAGCATGGCGATGCGCATCTCGTAACCGATTCGCAGGCCTTCCATCCGCGTCTCGAGGTTGCTGACCTGCGCGGTGAGTCGAAGGGTTTCGGCGCGCGCACGGTCCCGCTCCTCGAGCGCCTGCTGCGCGAGATCGCGGGCGCTCATGAGCTGGCCGGAAAGCTGCCCGACCCGGCCGGACAGACGGAGCTCGGACGCCTCCAGGACGGAGATCCGATCGGCATCCGGCGAAGACCCGGCCGAGGACGGCGCCACCGCACGCGCGGCGAGCTGCGACTCGAGGCCCGCAACCTTCGCTTCCAGTTCGGGGACACGCGGATCGTCAGCGGGTTTTGCGGGGGCGGCCTCCTGCCGCTTTCGAAGCTCCTCGAGCTCGAGCACCCGCGCGCGAAGCTCGTCGACGACGAGCTCCTGCTCCGTGCGCGCGGCCTCCGCGTCGAGGAGTCGGTCGGCACCTTCGCCGCGTCGCCCGAGCTGATGCTCCCGAAGCTCCTCGGTCAGGTCGCGGACGAGGATCGCCCTTCGCTCGATCTCCGCTTCGAGCTCCCGAACTCGTGCGCCGCGCTCTTGGAGGACCTCCTCGAGACGCGCGATGTCGTCGTATTCCTCCGCGGCTTCCTCTTGAAGGCGGGCCTCCCGAGCTTCGGCTTCCTTCGCGACCAGGCGTGCCTGGACCTGCTCGAGACGGCTCTCCGCTCGCTCAAGGGCATCTCGGAGAGCCTCCGCTTCCCGACTCCGCACACCGAGCGCTTCCTCGAGGCGACCGGCATCCGTGTCCTTTTGTTCGCGGGGCGCCTCGCCGGCGAGCTGCACCAACGTGTACCCGTCGAAGGTCGGGAGCTCGTCCGCGGCGATCCCAAAGAGTCGGTCAACGCTTTCGGTGTCATGACCCAGGAGCGACCCGTCGACGACGATCTCGTCCACGGAGTCCGCCGTGAGGTCCGCGAGGGCGACGCCCGAAAACGGCGCCTGCCCGAGAAGGCGTACCTCTCGGAACGCGGCTCGGAGATGCGCACGCAGCACGGTCGCCTCCGCCCGTCCCGTCGGCGCGCCAGCGACCACCAGACCGTCCCCGAGAATTCGCGCGAGCTCCGCCAGCTTTTCTCCCGGGTCGTCCAGAATCGTGATGTCGGGAACGACCGCGACATCGAAGCTTCCTGGCTCGAAGGTCAGTACGCCAGGCCGGTAGACGCTCACGTGCGCGACCCCTCCGCGACGACGTCGGCCGCGCCCGCTCGTGTCCAAGGCCCGCACGCTTGCGGCGTGGCTGGCGAGGTGCTCCGGCGCGCCGGTGGTGGCGTCGCCGACCCAGAGCACGCGGCGCCCCGTGGCCAGCGGCGCCAGAAAGGTGGACAACGCCAGGTCCGCGCGGCTCTTCGAGGTCGTTGGTGTGGGCATCAGCAACGGGCTTTATAGACCTGCCTAGTCGCGATTTTCAACGTGCTGGCCACAACCGAGGCGACAAGAGGCTACATTGCGCTCGTGGCTGGCTCTTCCAGCGGAATTTCCAGGACTCTCGCGGCGCTTCGCCGGCGAGCGACCCTCGTGCATGGGCTCCGGGCGGCGGCCTTTGCGGCGGCGGCGGGCACGACGGTCTTTCTCGTCGCGAGCCTCCTCGCCCCCCCGGTGATCGGCATTGGAGCGACGATCGGCTGGGTGCTGATCGGCATCGCTACCGTGGGCGCCCTCGGTGTCGGCCTTCGGCCTCTTCTCCGGCTGCGGGGAGTGCGAATCGCGAGCCTCCTCCGCCGAAAGGACCCGCGCCTCGCTTCGATGGCGCGCTCGGCCCTCGAACTCGCGCAAGCCCCAAGCGGCGCACCGTCCCTCGTCGCGGCGCATCTCCAGCACGTCGAGCAGACCCTCGCGGAAGTTCCCGCGAAGGAGGTCCTGCCCTGGCGGCCCCATTGGCGCTCGCCCATGATCGCGCTCGTCCTCGCCGGGCTCGCGGCTTCCGTCTTCGCGTTCTCGGACCGTGCCCGTACCGGCGCCTTCGCGATGCTTCACCCTGGAGCCCGCGACGACGGGTTTCTCCTCGCCCATGTCGCAAGCGGCGTAAAGGCCGAGGTGCGCTTTCCGGCGTATATGAATCGAGACGCGGAAACGATCACCTCACCTCTTCTCGAGCTGCCGAAGGGCGCCACCGTCGTTTGGTCGATGCGCCCAGCCATCGACATCCTGGACGCGACGCTTCACACCCCCGGCCAACGCGTTCGGCTCCGCGAGGCCGACGGGCGCTTTTCCGGACGTTTTGTGGTGCGGGAAAGCGGCGCGCTGCTCCTGCACGTTCGCGATGCAGACGGCCGCGACCTCCGCGATGCCTCCGCCCGTTCGCTGCGGGCGGTCGAGGACGAGGTTCCGCAAATCTCACTCGTGGAACCCGACGCCGATCGCACCGTCGAGCTGCGCGACAACATTCCCATTCGCTACGAGGCGCAGGACGACGTCGGTCTCGGCATGATCACGCTCGTCGTGGAAGGCGCGGGCGAAACGGTTCGGCGCACCCTCGAAACGCTCGACGGGGATGTTCGCTATGAGGGAGGGACCCAGGTCTCGCCGGTGGAACTTGGCGCCCGCCCTGGGGACACCCTTCGCGTGACCATCGAAGCGACGGACCGCGACGACGTCTCCGGACCCAACGTGGGCGCATCACCGGCGCGCACCCTCGTGGTCGCCTCCGAAGCGACGCGACGAGCCCGCTCCATCGCCGAGCTCGAGGACGTTCTCAACGCGGCTCTCGACGCCCTCGCCGATCGGCTGGAGGCACCGGTGGAAGAGAGCGCGGAAGAGGAAGCCCGGGCGCGCTTTGCAGCGGTCAAGGGAAGCGCGACTCGATACGTCGACGGACTCGATCGCCTCGCCGAACACATCGCGACCCTCGACCCGAGTGTGCTTCGCGAGATGAGTCGCCGGCTGCGGCGCGGGGTGACCCGCGAAGAGCGTCTCCACGGCCGTCGTCTCGGTCCTCTCGCCCAGCGAAAGCGCGTCGACGAAACCCTGGTTGAGCGTCTGGAGGGCGACGTACTGACGCTCGCGGATCTCGTTGGGCGCGCGCGTCTCGACGACGCGGCCGCCATCGCGCGGGAACTCGAGTCGCTGCGCCGCGAGATGACCTCGATGCTCGCGGAGCTGCGCCGAACCGACAGCGAGGAGGCCCGTCGGGCGCTCCTCGCCGCGATCCGCCGCGCGCAGGCGCGAATGCAGGAGCTCTCCTCGCGACTCGCGGCGATGCAGGAGGACGTTCCGCAGGAGTTCATCAACACCGAAGCGCTCGAAACCGAAGCGACCGAGGGAACGCTCGATGCGTTGGCGGAGGCGATCGAGCGCGGGGATCTCGACGCAGCGGAGCGGCATCTGATGGAGCTCGAGCGCGACATCGACCAGCTTGCGCGCGCCTTCAACGGCGCCGGGGAGTCGTTTGCTGAAGCGCGCTTTGGTCCGCGGGAGCGCGCGATGGCCGAGGCCATGGACACGCTGGCCGGGCTTGAGACGGAGGAGCGGCAGCTCGCGGAACGCTCCGAGGCAACCCGCCGGGAGGTTGAGGAGCGCGCCCTCGAAGCTGCCGGCGGGGAAGCCCAAGCCGCGGCGCGCGGTCTTCGGGCGCAGGCGCGCGACGCACGGGAGACGCTGGACGACATGCCCGGTGGCGCGATGGGTCCGATGGATCAGGAGACCTACGATCGCACCCGTCAGCGACTCGTCGACGCGGAAGAGGCCCTCGAAAGCGGAGATCTCGGCGAAGCGCAGCGGATGATCGAAGCGGCACATGCGGACGCGACGCAGCTTCGGCGCGACCTCGAGCTCTCCGCGCTGATGTTTCCCGGTCGCAACAACCAGGTGGCGGACGCGGCGGCGGTCGCGCGACAGACCGAAGATCAAATCGACACCCTGCAGCGCGGGTTGGAAGACGCGATTCCCCGACTCTCCGATTTCGTGCGCCAGCAGCAGCGCTCGCAGCTCCGGCAGGATGCGCCGCGGCAGGGTCGCGCCGCCGAGGCTGCCCAGCGGCTCGCCGAACAGTTTCGGGCGGAACCGGATGGTGCGCCGCTCTCTCCCGACGGGGCCCGAAGCGTCGAAGCGAGTCGCGAAGCGATGCAGCGAGCGCAGCAGGCCCTCGAGCGCGGCGCCCCCATGGATGCAGCTCGCGCCCAACAGGAAGCCGCCCAGCATCTCAGCGAGCTTCGCGAGCGCCTCGAGCAACAACAGCAGCAGCAGCAATCCGGCGGCGAAGGCGGCGGCGGTGAGGGAGGCGGTTCGACCAGCCCTCAAAACCGCGTCGACATTCCCGCCGCTGAAGCGCGCCGCGATTCCCTTCGGCGCGAGCTCCTCGACGCGATGCGAGACGGTGCGCCGCGCGGCTACGAAGACTCGGTCCGCCGGTACTACGAGGAGCTGCTTCGATGAAGACTTGGGTTCTCGTGACGGCGCTGGTCGGGACGACGACAGCGCACGCGCAGCGCGCCGACGAGCTCGCCCGGGTGGAGGCCGAAATCGCCCTACGAGAGCTGCGGGTCGAAGATGCCGAGCGACTCCTCGGGCCCCTTGCGCGATCGCGCCCCCGCGATCCCAACGTGCTTCACGCCCTTGCGCTCCTCCATTTTCACAAAGGACGCTACGAGGAAGCCGCGAGCGCGATGGAAGCGTCCATCACCGCCGACGCGCCTCGGCAGGAGAACGATCCACGACCGACGCTGCTCGGGCTGATGCAATCGACGCGGGACGCCACGCGCGGCTGGGTGGAATCGCGAAGCGACGACGGCCGCTTTGTCGTTCGCCATGCCCCCGGTCGAGACCGTCATCTCGTGGACTACGCGTTGCGCGCCCTTGAGGGAGCCGACCGGGCCCTCGAGGCCGAGCTCGGTTTTCGAATGCCCGGACCGGTCCGCCTTGAGCTCTACCCCCACGCGCGTGCCCTCGCTTCCGTCTCCACGCTTTCCGTGGAAGCGATCGAGCGCACCGGAACGATCGCGCTCTGCAAATGGGACAAGCTCATGGTGACCTCACCGCGAGCGCTCCTTCGAGGCTATCCGTGGATGGACACCATCGCGCACGAGTACGTCCACCTCGTGCTCACGCGGGTCTCGCGCGACAACGCCCCGGTGTGGTTTCAGGAAGGCGTCGCGAAGTTCCTCGAACGACGTTGGCGAATGCCCGAGGCGCGACCCCATCTCTCGCCGGCCTCCCGAGGCCTTCTGCGGCGGGCGCACCGCGAGGATCGCCTGCTCTCTTTCGACCAGATTCATCCTTCGATCGCCCTTCTCCCGTCCCAAGAGGACGCCGCCCTCGCCTTTGCCCAGGTTTCGACCTTCGTCGCGCGCTACTACGCCCAGCACGGCGCCTCGACCCTCCGGGCCGCGATCGCCCGAATGGCGAGCGGCACCGACGCCCGAGACGCGCTCGCCCGAGCGGCTGGCAAGCGCTGGAGTGAGCTCGAAGCGGACTGGATCGGCAGCCTCGACGCCTCGACGACCGGCGATGCGCCCTCCCTTCTGCCGATGCGTCTGCGCGAGGGGGACGCGGAAGCGGACGAGACCCCGGACGTTACGGAGGGTGCGCGGCGGCCCCTGCGCCTCGGCGATCTCCTCTGGGGACGGCGCCGATTTCGCGCGGCAGCGGTCGAGTACGAGCGCGCTCTCTCCCTTGCGCCGGGAAATCCCATCGTCGCCTCGAGGCTCGCTCGCGCCGCCGTCGAGGGAGGGACCCCGGAGCGAGCGGTTGCGGCCCTCACCCCCGTGGTTGCTCAATACCCGGAACATGCCCCCACTCAGGCCGTTCTCGCTCGGGCCAAGCGCCTCCTTGGCGACGCCGCGGGTGCGCGTGAGGCCGCGGCGATCGCCATTCGCCTCAACCCCTTCGATCCCTCGCCGCACTGCGATTTGGCCGAGGTCGCCGAATCGGGCGCCGAGCGTGCTGCCGAGGCGGACCGCTGCCGCGCTCTTGGCGGGAGCCCGTAGCGCGAACTTCTCTAGCAATTTTCGCCAATTGCGCTAGATAGAAGAGGTGGGCGAGGCAGTCCTCGAAGACACGAGCGGTGACGTCTCTGGCGACGTGGAGCGAGTCCAGGCGCTCGCGAAAGCGCGCCAGGAAATCGAGCGCGAGCTCCGCAAACGAATCGTCGGCCAGGAAGACGTCATCGAGCTTTTGCTCATCGCCCTCTTCGCGCGCGGCCACGGTCTCTTCGTCGGCGTTCCCGGGCTCGCAAAGACGCTCCTCATTCAAAGCCTCGCGGAGGTTCTCTCGCTCGATTTTCGGCGCATTCAGTTCACGCCCGATCTGATGCCGAGCGACATCACGGGAACGGACGTTCTCGAAGAGGACGCAAGCACCGGCAAGCGCACGTTTCGTTTTGTTCGCGGTCCGGTGTTTTCGAACATCCTCCTCGCCGACGAGATCAACCGCACGCCACCGAAGACGCAGGCCGCGCTTCTTCAGGCGATGGCGGAGGGACAGGTCACCGCCGGCGGGCGCACCTATCGCCTCGACGCGCCCTACCTCGTCTTCGCGACGCAGAACCCGATCGAGCAGGAAGGCACCTACCCGCTTCCGGAAGCGCAGCTCGATCGCTTCTTGGTGCAGGTCGACGTCGGGTATCCGTCCGCCGAAGAAGAGATCGAAATCGTTCGTCGAACGACCGCACCGCAAGGCGCGCCGCCGGCGTCGGTACTGACGAAGGATGAGATTCTCGAACTGCAAGCGCTCGTTCCGCGCGTGCCGGTCGCCGATCATGTTGTCGCCCACGCGGTCGCGATCGCGCGGGCGAGTCGCCCAGGTCTCGACGCCCCGGAAACCGTCAGCCGCTTCGTTGCGTTTGGCGGCGGCCCAAGAGCCAGCCAAGCCCTAATTTTAGGGGCAAAAGCGCGCGCGGTACTCGACGGTCGCTTCGCTGCGGAAGTCGAAGACGTGCGGGCGCTCGCGGTACCGGTGCTGCGCCATCGCATCGTGCCGAACTTTCGCGCGGAAGCCGAAGGCATGAGCACCGGACAGATCATCGCCGACGTGCTTTCGCACCTCGAGGACTGATGTCCGCGTCGCCTTTGGATCCGGAAACCGCGCAGCGCGTTGCGTCGCTTTCCTTTCGCGTCGACAAAGCGGTCGAAGGATTGCTCAGCGGGATTCACCGCAGTCCTCATCGTGGCGCGAGCGTGGTCTTCGTCGAACATCGCGAGTACCGCCCGGGCGACGAACCGCGCCTCATCGACTGGAAGGCGTTCGCGCGAACCGACCGGCACGTCATCAAGCGCTTCGAACAAGAGACGCAGCTTCGCGCGACCCTCCTTCTCGATCGATCCGCGTCGATGAACTGGAGCGGCTGGACCGATCGCGGGCGCGCCAAAGATGAGTTTGCGGCGGAGCTCCTCGCCGCTCTCGCGTACCTGTTGATTCGCCAAGGCGATGCGGTCGGCGTCGCGGGTTTCGACGTGGAGCTTCACCCCGACTCCCTCCCGCCGCGCTCCCGCCCGGCGCACCTCGACGAGATCTTTCGGCGCCTCGTCGTGCCGGCGACCGAAGGCGCGAAAACGAACCTCGCGCGCTCCCTCGAAGGCGCCGCCGAACGGGCCGGACGACGCGGTGTGATCGCGCTCGCGAGCGACCTCCTGAGCGACGACGAGGATCCCTTTGGTCCCATGGCGCACCTCGTCGCGCGAGGCCACCGGGTCATCGTCTTTCACACCCTCCATCCCGACGAACTCGATCTGCCCGAGGTCGGCCCCCTTCGCGCGATCGGCCTCGAAGGCGAAACGCCCATCGAGATCGACACCGGGTCGGTCCGCGCCCGCTATCAGGCAGAAATCGAGGCGTTTGTGGAAGACCGTCGTCGTCGCTGCACGGCCGCCGGCGCGCGCTACGTCCTCGCGCGGAGCGACACCCCTGTCGCCCGCATCCTCGCCTCCGTCTTGCCCAAGCGAGGTCGCTAATGGGCCTCGCGTCGTCTCTCGCTCTCATCGGTCTCGGAACGCTCGCCTTGCCAGTGCTGCTCCACCTGATGCGCCATCGCGAGCTCCCCACTCGGTCCCTTCCAACGCTCCGGCTTCTGGAACGCGCGGCCGCCGAGAGCCGTCAGCGGTTTCGGATTCGTGATCGTCTCCTCCTCGCGCTTCGGCTCGCGGCGTTGGCGGCGTTGGCCTTTGCGGCCGCAGGTCCGTTCTTGCTCCGCGAACGCGCGTTCGACGACGACCGTCTTTCAAGCCTCGCCATCGTTCTCGACGATTCGCTCTCCATGCAGCGCGAGGACGGGGGCGAAACGCTCTTCGAGACCGCGGTCGACCGAGTCAGCGCCACCGTCGACGGGATGGCCGAAGGCTCGGAGGTCTCGATCGTTCTCGCCGGATCGCCCCCGCGCCTCCTCGTACCGCGTACCGACGCAAAGGACGCCGCGCTCCGGGCCCTTCGAGGACTCGACGAGGAAAGCGCGCGAGGCACCGACCTCGCGAGCGCCGTCGACCTGGCCCGGCGAAGCCTGGCGGGCGCCAAACATGTTCGCCGAATGTGGGTGCTTTCGGATCTTGCGACGCACACCGGCATTGCCGACGCCCGGCTCCCGACCGAAGGCGTCGAGGTCGTCTTGGATCGCGTCGGTGCCGAAGGCCGGCCGAACTACGCCGTCGTCGACGCCTGGGGGGCGCCGGATCCGACGCGGCCGGGGGAGTCCTCGATTCAGGTCGCCGTTCGTGGCCCCGACGGTGAGACGACCTTGCGGATTGAATCCGAAGGTCAGGCGCTTCGGGAAGAACTGCTCATTCTGACCGACGGTTCAGCCCGCGCGACGCTTCACGTTCCAGCCGATCGACCGGGTGCAACCGTGGTGATCGCCGGGGACGACGACCTCCCCGCCGACAACCGGCGCGCGGTGCTGCTCGGTCCTCCCGCGGCGCTGGAGGTTCTCCTCGTGGACGGCGACCCCCACCCCGCGCGGACCGAGGATGAGGTCGGCTTTCTCTCCCGAGCCCTCGACGTTCTTCCCGGCGGGGCGTTTCGCTACACCACCGTCGACGCGGACGCGCTCCGGCGCTCGGCCATCGAGGCCGCCGATGTCGTCGTGCTCGCCAACACGCCACCGCTCTCCGTCCCTGCAGCCAACGCGCTAACCCGCCACGTGGAAGCGGGGGGTGGTCTCTGGATCACCGGTGGCTCCCTCGCCGCGCCGCGATCGCTCCGCGCCCGTCTGCGCGAACTCCTTCCCGCCGAAGTCGGCGCCGCCATGGATGTGGGTAGCGCTGCGGTTGAACCCGCGCTCGGAAGCGCCTCTGTGCGTCGTCTTCTTGCGCTGGAACCGAAGGTCGATGCCGATGTTGTTCGCACCGCCGCCGGACACCCGATCGACATCCGCGGCTCGCACGAAGAAGGCCGCGTCGCGATCTGGGCATCCACCCTCGACGACGATTGGACCAACGTTCCTTATCATCCAGGCTACGTTGCCTTCGTCGCCGAGGTCCTTCGAGAGCTCGGCGCCAAAGCAACGCCGCCGCCGCAGGACCTCGCCGCAGGAGATACGATCCCTGTCGCTGAGGGACTGCGCGTTCAGCTTCCCGACGGCGACCTGGTCCTGTCGGAAGGCGAGTTCACGGAAACGAACCGCGCCGGCGTCTACCGCATCCTCGACGACGACGACGACCTACGCTTCGCGTTCCGCGTAGCACCACCGGCCAACGAGAGTGAACTCCGCCCGGCAGAGCTCCCCGAAACTAACGACGGCGCGCCCGCGTCCTCCGCCGGCGTCTCTCGGCGTCCGATCGCTCCCTGGTGGTTTCTTCTTGGCGGTTTGCTGCTTCTTGCGGAGGGCTTGCTGCGCCGGCTCGGGCCTCTGCGCGCCGCCCAAGAGGGAACGGGCTGACGCGGCGCGCCGGGCCCTGCATCCCGCGGCGGAACATGCTGTAGCGCGCGCCGGGATGCCACATCAGAAACCCATCCGCGCGCCCACGACGTGCGCCCTGGATCTGCCGCGCAATGAAGCGAGGCGTAAAGCCCTCGTGCCCCGCACCCCGTGCAAACGCCTGCAAATACGGGCGAATTACCGGGCGGTCGCCGACGCGCTCGCGGAGGCGCGCCACGCCGCTTTCCACCAGATAACGCGAGCGATCGGGACGCTCAGTCTGCCAGGTGCGCATCGAGTTGATGTAGAGCATCGGCGAGTAGACCTCGACGTAGTCGACCCACGCTTCGAGATCCTGACCGAGACCACTCGGGTCTCCGTCGCGGTACGCCGCCAGACCAAAGACGTCGACGCCAAGGGGAATGCGGATCGCTTCGTCGACGCGTCGCAGGAGTTCGATCAGAAGTTGCGGACGCGGCGTTCCGTCTTCCGCAGGGTAACGCGCGTACTGCGTTCCGTCGTCGACGGGAAAGCGCACGTAGTCGAGCTGCACTTCGTCGAAGCCGAGCGCTTCCGCTTCTTTCGAGAGCTCCACGATCATCGTGTGGTTGTCGCGGTTGTAGGGATCGAGCCAGGTGCCGCCGGTGCCCCAACTCACCCACGGCTGGTTGCGACGAATGTGAAGGATGGCGCGCTCGGGATGACGCTCGGGAAGCTGCGGATCCGCAAAGCAGGTGACGCGCGCGATGGTGTAGATGCCGGCTTCCTTGAGTCCGCGAACGAGCGCCGCGGCATCGCCCAAGAAGGGACGCTCTTGTCCCTCGAGGATCTCGATATTGGTGTCGTAGGTCACCCGGCCCGCACCGTCCTTGAGGTCGATGACCACCGCATTCGTGTGCGTGCGAGCGGTCAGCGCAATCACATCATCAAGACCGTGCCGACGAAAATAGTTGCCCGGAAGGTAGACGCCCGTCGCCTGCTGGCCGCGCACGGAAACCGCGTCGTAAAGCGGATCGGAAGGACGCACCGAAGGCTCGTCCGACACCCGCGCCGACGTCGATGCGTTCGGAGGTGAGTCGGCATGAGTCACAGGTGCCAAAACCGTGAGCACCCCCCACGCACAGATCACCCGCCTCCACATCGCGCACCTCCTGAAAAGAAGAGTAGTCGCCCAAGTGAGCGACTCTCGTCCGGCGAGAACCGGACGGATCTTCATGGTGCGTTAGGAAGTGTCTCCGCGTCACCTTTTCTTCGTCCAAGAACGACGCGTTCGATGTTGCCGAGGTCGCGCACCGTCGACACCTCCACGAAGCCGGCGTCCTCGAAGAGAGCGCTCACGGCGTTCGCCTGGTCGATCCCGATCTCCATCAAGAGCCAGCCGCCGGGTTGAAGTCGCGCGTGGGCTTCCGGGATGAGGCGCGTCACAAGCTCGAGGCCACTCGCGCCGCCCACGAGGGCGAGGTGAGGTTCATGCTCAGCGACGTCCGCATCGAGATCCGCGAGCTCGCCTTCCCCGATGTAGGGCGGGTTGGCGGTGATCAGGGCAAAGGGTCCTGGCTCGCTCGCGAAGAGATCCCCTTCCACGAAGCGAACCTGAACCTCGTTCGAGGCGGCGTTTTCCGTAGCAATTGCGAGGGCTGAGGCCGAGATATCGCTCGCCACGACCTCGAGCTGAGGTCGCTCGGCAGCGAGAGCCACCACGACGCAGCCGCTCCCAGTACAAAGATCCATGACCGGCCCAACTCCGTCCTCGGGAATCCGGGCGAGCGCTGCCTCCACGAGAGTCTCCGTGTCGGGACGAGGAATGAGCACGTCCGGCGTCACGCGAAAGCGGCGCCCCCAGAACTCTCGCCACCCGCGAATGTACGCCACCGGTTCGCGTCCCCGTCGGCGCTGCACAAACCCCCGAACCGCGTTCCGCTCAGTCTCGTTCAGCGGCCGGTCGAGATCGAGGTAGAGGCGGATGCGCTCCACCTGGAGGGCGAGCGCGAGAAGCACCTCCGCATCGAGGCGTGGGCTGTCCAGCCCCTTCGCCGCGAAATCCTGCTCCATCCACGCGAGCATCCGGCGCACGGTCCAGGCTTCCACCACGCGCTCGATAGCGCGGCCTTTGCGCCCCGTCGACCCGTGATACCGTGTCCAGCGGGAGTTTTTGGGCCGCCCTTGTGGGTGAGGGCGCCCGCATAGCTTGAGAAAGGGTGGAGCATGAAGTTCGCGACGGGGCGCGCGAGAGGGGATGCGCTGAGGGTCGGGGTCGCGGCCCTGCTCCTTGGAAGCTGCGTCGGTGAGTTCGACGAGACGCGGGTCTGCATCGAACGGGGCACCCTCGGCGAAGAGATCTACCAGGTCTTTTGCGAGCGGCTCGCGGCCACCGAACTTCCAAACGACGTTTCAGGCCGAGAGTCGCGCGCGGTCTGCGCAGGCGAGGCGCCGGAGGGGCCCACCCCTCGGCTCACAGCGATGGCGCAAAACCGAGACCGCCTGGTAGCCGCCCTCGACCAGGTGCTCCCCGAACCGATCGAGGATGACCTCGACCACTTCACGCTTCAGCTGATCCCCTTCTACGACCCGCCGGCCGAATCGCTTCCGGAGCAGACGCGGGCGATCGGAACCTTGCTCGCGGATGTCGCCATGGACGAGGAGGCGGTGGCGGCACTCGAACGTCTTTCGACGCGCGCGGGATATCGGCCTCTTCGTCTCGCGCTCGGCGTCGCGCGGCCCGTACTCGCGTATCCGGAGATCGTGGACTTCACGGACGTGGCCCTCGACACGATCGACGAGGGCGGCTCCGCCGGCGAGGAGTGGGACATGCTCCTCAAGACGCTGGCGATCGAACTCGCTACGGCCAACGAAGGCGCACCCGAGGACGGGCCGAGCACACTGGAGCTCACACGAGACCTTCTTTTTCGAACCCGCACCGAGTTCGGCTCCGGACCTCGGCGGCTGATGGCGATCCGCGATCGGCGAGGCATTGCAATCCCTGCAAGCGCAGACGGTTCCGTCCCTCCTCCCTTCGCGGACATGAACGGCGACGGGCTCGCGGACGTCGACGTGCTCGGGCGCTACCTCGACTCAAGCGGCGGGCTGATCGACGTCGGTGCGCCCTTTGCGTTTCTTGGCGAGGCGGACATTCCGCGGGATCCGGCCGGACGCGCAGTGCGCGCGGACATGACACCCCTCTACGAGTACCGCGACATCAACCAGTCGGTGCTGGCTGGGATCACGCGGGAGGCGGTGGGCTGGCTCGACCCGGCGGAACCGACCTTGATGGACATCGCGTTTGGACTCCCGGTGGTCATGGGCCCGGAGGCGATGCGCAGCGAAACCATCGGCGGCGTCACGGTGACCTACCCCGGCTTTGAGACCGAGGGCGCCCCGCTTTTCGACCTTGTCTACGGCGTAGGCGACCTGCTGCATCGACCGGAAACCGACGACGCACTGCTCCTTACCGAAATGCTCTTCGAAAGCCACGAGAGCGAGGTCGCCGCGATGATCGAAGCCGGGCTTCGGGGCGACGCGGTGGCGGACGTCACCGACGCGTCCCTGACCGAAGACAGCGAGCTCTGGGACGACGTGATTCAAGTCGCCCAGTGGATCGCCCAGGAACCAGGCCTCTTGGAGGAGCTTCTTCGTGCCCTCGCCGACCCGCGCAGCAAGCGCCTTGGAACGGTGTACGCCGAGCTCATGCGTTTTCGCGACGAGACTGGGTTTGACCCGACGGATCTCAACCGGCCGATGCGCGACCAGGTGTGGACGAACGAGGTCGACCGCAGCGCGCCGGACACCCGCGGCAACATCTCCCTCTTTCAGCAGTCGGTCGCGATCATTCACGACCTGGAGGGCGTTCGCGTTTGCAACAAAGACGGCGCGGTCCTCCGTATCGACCTTGGACTGATCACCGCGCGATGGCCGCTTTTTGGCGGTGCAGACGAGTGCGAGCTCATCGAGATCAACAACGTGGCCGAGGCCTACGCGCAGTCGATCATCGGACGCTACGAACTCGACATCAAAGACGGCGCGCTGAGTTTCCTTCTCGATGTCGGTTCGGGGCTCGGCATCGACGCCGACGCCGTGCTCGAACGCTCCTCCGGCATCGACGGTCTCACTCGGCGCCCCACCCCCGAAGCGATGAACCGTCTGGTGTTCGCGATGGAAGGCAACGACTTTCTTGAGGACGTGTTCGACCCGCCGCCGACCCGAGACGGCGTTCCCATCGTCGAACAGCACGAGCCGATCATCTTTGGGTGGGAACGCGCGTTCCGGTTTTGCGGGGACGAGCTCGTCTCTCCCACAGCGCCCTGCGCCACGCCGGAGGAAATCACCTTCTACGAGGCGATGTCTCCTCTCCTCGAAGCGTTCGACTCAGTCGACCGCCGCACGGAAGGACGCTTTCTCTTCTCCGAGCTGATCACGGCGCTTCACCTTCACTGGCCGTCCCGGGGAAGTGACACCTCACAGTCCGCAGACCCGGCAGGCGATTTCTACGCCGCGCAGAGCGACGGACGTAGCTACGAGCCCATCGTGTCGGCGACCTTTGGCGACTGCCTCTGGACGGGTTCTGGCGCGGGCCGTCGCTGCGACCCGGCGGAGGCGGGGCAGCTGATCTCGCGGCTGCACGAGCTTGCCGTCACCCTCGACGCGGTGGAAGTGAGACCCGGGGTGGACGGCATCGACGTGCTCGCGGCAGCGACGGAGCAACTCATCGATCCGCTGCGCAACGACGGCCTTCGCGATCGCCGCGGCAACGCCATGACGGCGACCAACGGCGGCACGCCGATTCCGCAGACCCCGCTCCATCTCTTGCTCGATCCTCTCTCGGACTTCGACGATGCGTTTGATGCGCGCCCCGAGCGCAAAGCACGATGGCGAGGTGCCCGAAGCACGATCGTCGACCAGCTCCTGACGATACGCAGCGGCGCGGCAGGGCCCGAGATGGCCAACCGCCGGAGCTATGGGCTCATCGATGAACTGGTGCCCTTCATCCGCGAACAGATCGACGCCCACGAACGCCAAGGCGACCTGGTGAACTGGGGTCGTTCCCTCGCGCCCCGGGTGGAGGCTTCGCTTGGTTCGGCGATTGGGGCGAGCGCGATTCGCCTCGCCGAAGCCATCAACGAGGACGAGGCAGCCGAAGCCGAGGTCTCGGCGCTCACCCAGTACCTGGTGAACGAAGCGAGCGGCAACGACGCGTTCGACACGACCGTCCTCGCGACGGCGGACCTCCTTCAGCTCCTCGACGACGACACCAACCTCGATCCCCTGATGCGCGCGCTCTCGGAAGGCGCGGTCCCTGGCATTCGCGACCAAGTCGCCGTCGGCGGTGCGATCACCACCCACGAGCTGAGCGTGGAGGGCTCGGCGCTGGACGAAACCCTGCGCCTTCTCTCCGAGATGGTGGACGTGGACGACCGGGAGACGCTCCCGGTGATTCTCGCGAACCTCGTTTCGCTCCCGGAGACGGGCAGCGCCGAAACACCCCTCGAGACCATCATCGACGTGACCGCGGAGGTACATCGCGTCGAAGCCAACGTGGGAGGTCCGCTCCGGGCGGACGATCATCGCCGGGTTCTGACCACCGCCACGGACTTCCTCCTCGACGAGGATCGCGGCCTCGAGCGCATCTACGACGTCATTCAAAGCCGGCAGCTCGAGGAATAGTCCATGCGCATTTCGTTGCTCCTCGCCGCTGCGTCGCTGGCGGGCGCGCTCATGCCGTCTCCTGCTCAGGCCGGCGGGCTCTTTCTCACCGACCGCGGGACCCGCCCCTTGGGTCGCGGCTTTGCGTTCGTGGCGGGCGCGGATGATCCCCAAGCGATTTGGTACAACCCGGCCGGCCTGTCGTGGAGCGATCAGCAGCTTCTCTTCGACGCGACGGTGACCTTCCTTCGCGCGAGCTACGAGCGCGTCGACAGCGGCGGCAACACCCTCCCCTCCGTCGATGCCAACGCTGTGCCGCTCCCGATTCCGATGCTCGCCTACTCCCATCCGATCGGCGACTGGACCCTCGGGTTTGGTGTCTTCGCGCCGAACGCGAGTCTTCTTAAGTGGCCGCGGGGCGTCCGCACGAGCGGCGGCACCTGCGACTTCACCGGCGACGATGCGAGCGACCCGGACTGCGAGCCAGCACCCCAGCGCTACTCCCTCCTCTCCCTCGAGGGAAGCGCCTTCGTGAACCTCTCGCCCGCGGTTGCGTATCAACCGATCGACGGCTTGAGCTTTGGCCTCGGCATGCACCTCATGGTTGGCTCTTTCGTCGGTGAAACCGTGATCAGCGCCTGCGACGGGTTTGTCTGTTCCCAGCCGGAAAATCCCGAGTGGGACAGCGTCGCGCGGTTCAAGCTCACGCCCATCATTCACCCAGGTCTTTCGGCAGGCATCACCTACGACGCCGGCCCGATTCGCGTTGGCGTTTCCATGGTCTGGTGGCCGAGCGCGGTGAGCGGCGACGCGGAACTCGACGTGCGGCTACCCAGCGCACCCCTTTTTGATGGCGCGCGCGTCGAAGGCGACAAGGCCCGGCTCGAACTCGACATCCCCTTCATGCTTCGCGGCGGTGTCGAAGTGCGGCCGACGCGGAACCTGCGAATCGAAGCCGCCTTCGTCTGGGAGCACTGGTCGACCCAGAAAGCGGCGAGGATCGAGCCACGCAACATCTGGATTCGGGACGCGGTCGCGATCGGCGACTACCAGGTGGGGCCGATTCGGATTCCCCGCAACATGAACGACGTCTACTCAATTCGCCTCGGCGGCACCTTTCGGACGCTCGGCAACCGCCTCGAGATCAGCGCCGGCGTGAACTACGAAAACTCGAGTTTTGACGACGCGTACCTCTCGCCGCTGACGCTCGATTCGTCAAAGTGGATCACCGCTCTCGGCGTCAGCATTCAGGCGACGGACGGGCTTTGGATCGACATCAGCTACGCCCACGTCTTTCTGCAGGACCGCAACGTGGACAACAGCCAGGTTCCGCAGCCCAACCCGATTCGCCCGCCTCGCAATCCGGACCAGCCCCCGAACGAAGGCGGAACGGCCTTTGTGGGGAACGGTCGCTACAACATGGAAGCCGACATGTTCGGCATTGGCCTGCGCTGGCAAATCGGGCGCGAGGTCATCGAGGACAACACCATCGGGGTCGTCATCCGCGAGGAAGACGAAGAGACGCAGCCCGACCCGACCGAGAGCGCACCGCCGCCCGTCGCACCGTCCGACAGCGATGACGACGGCGTGGTCGATTCGGTGGACCGCTGCGCGGGCACGCCCTCGATGGAGGTCGACAGCGCCGGTTGTCCCACCTTTGTGGGCGACGCGATGACCTTTTCGAGCGTGGAGTTCGACGAAGGATCCGTCGCCGAAGGACCGCAGCCGGACCTCGACCGCATGGCGCACCTGCTCGAGCACAACCCCGACCTCCGGGTGGAGATCGGCGTCCACACCGACAGCCGCGGCTCGTCGCGGTTCAACCGGCGCCTTTCGCAGCAGCGAGCGCGCGCGATTCAGGGATGGCTGATGGCGCGTGGAATCCCGGAAGCGCGTCTCGAGGCGCGCGGCTACGGCGAAGAGTCCCCCATCGCCCCCAACTCCACGGCGGAAGGACGCGAGCAAAACCGGCGAGTTGAGCTCCGCATCGTGGAGTAGACGTCTAATCGCCAAGCCGGTTTGATTCCTCCGGCCGGGCGAGATAGTCCAAGGCGTGGCGAAGAAGAAGAAGGCGAAGCTCCCGGAACGCGCCGACCCGACGGAGGCGCTCGGACAGCTTGAGCGCCCCTCGATGAACTGGAAGGTGATCGCTCAGTTTGCGATCGGCCTGGGCGTCATCTGGCTGATCGCGGGCCTCGTTTCCCCCTACATCTCCTACTGGGGCTACGTCGTCGCGGGCGTCCTCACCGTGCTCTTGCTCGGCCTCGGGTTCTACGTCTGGCGCATGATGCGAAAGTCGTCCGCCATCGTGGACGTGCTCCGCGGCGCGACCGACGCGGAAGGTCGTGCGGCTGCCATCGCAGCGCTCAAGGACGGCGACGCGATGTCGAAGATGGCGCAGGCGCAGCTGGTTGCCCAAGAGGACCCAAAGGAAGCGCTCGCCATTCTCGAGAGCATCGATCTTAAGAAAACGCCGAAGCTTCTTCAAAACGATGTGCGCGCACAGCTCGCGATGATGTACCTCCTCCAAAACCGCGCCCAGGACGCCCGTGCGCTCGCAGACGACATCAAGCTCGACGCGCAGCCGCAGCCAAAACAAAAGGCGATGTACGCCGCGGTGATGAGCGAGTCCTTCGCGCGAACCGGGAAGGCCAAAGAAGCCGCGAAGCTTCTCGAGGACTACGACCCCGACGACGCAGACTACGCGGAGATGAAGCCTCTTCTGTACCGCGCGAGCATCTTCACCTGGCTCAAGCTGAAGAAGCGCGGCCGGGCCCGAACCGCGATGATGCGTTTGGCAAAACACGACGCCAACCAGCTTGGCGCGTTCCTGCAAAAGGGAACCCATCCCGAGGTGCAACGCCTCGCCCGCGAGGTCCTCGAAAAGGAAGGCCTCGTTCCCAAGCAGCGCGTCAAGATGCGGATGCGCTAGGCGATGAATCGGGACAGGTAGGCCCACGTGGACACGTCCTCGGCCGCGGTCGCCAAGCTCGCTGCCCCGGCCATCGCACAGCAGCTCCTGCACACCTGCGTCTTCCTCGTGGACCGAGGAATGCTCGGCCACTACAGCGCGGACTCCCTCGCGTCGATGCAGATCAGCGGCCCGATCGTGTGGTCGACCTTCAGCGTGCTCAGCGCGTTCTCCGTCGGGAGCATCGCCCTCGTCGGTCGCCTCATCGGCGGAGAAGACCGCGCAGGCGCGTCCGCGGCTCTTCGCGCATCGCTCGCGCTCGCCCTCGGCCTCGGTCTCGTCGCGACCGCCCTCGGCCTTGGACTCCTTGGGCCGATCCTCGGCGCCTTTCCGGAAGCGGGCCCCAACGCGCTCGAGGAAGCGTCCGCGTACCTCGTCGTCAGCTTTGTGGCGATGCCGCTGATGCTAATCGCGACGACCGCCGCGGTGTGCCTTCAGGCCGCCGGGGACACGCGTACGCCCTTTGTGGTCGCGGGGCTTGGCAACGCGCTCAACGTCGGCGTGAACTACGTCCTCATTTTCGGAAGCGGCGACATCCCCGCGATGGGTGCCAAAGGTGCCGCCATTGGTAGCGCCGCCGCGATGGGGTGGCAGGCCCTCGCGCTGTTCATCATTCTCGGGCGCAGACGCGGAGCGCTGAGCTGGCGCGGCCGGGGCGGAGAGGCCTTGGCCCTCCGCCGGATGCTGCGCGTCGCGACCGCTTCCCTCGGCGAACGGCTGGTTCAGCACACCGGGTTCCTCGGCTTTGTCGCCATGATCGGCGCACTCGGAACGATGGCGATGGCCGCGAACCAGGCCCTCATCAGCATTGAGTCGATCGTGTTCATGAGCGGCGAAGGGTTTGGCATCGCCGCCGCCACCATTGCGGCGCAGCGGCTGGGGGCGGGCAAACCGGCGGACGCCGCGCGCGGGGTTCGCGCGGCAGTCGCCATGACGATTGTAATGCTCGCCTTTTACGGCCTCGTCTTTCTCGTGATTCCCGAGGTTCTTCTCAGCGCGTTTTCGAACGACGCCAACATCATCGCGCTCGGTGTTCCGTGCATGTACATCGCCGCCGCGTCCGCCCCCTTCATGGGTGTTGGCATCGTCCTCTCCGAAGCGCTTCGCGGCGCCGGCGCCACCCGGGAAGCGCTCGTCGTCACCTTTGTCGGAGGGCTCGTTGTGCGGCTCGGCGCGACCTGGGGCTTTGCCTTCGCCCTCGACATGGGACTGCTCGGGGTCTGGCTCGGGTCGACCGCAGACTGGATCATCCGCGCCGCCCTACTGACGGTGGTGTTTCGCCGGGGGCGCTGGCAGCAAGTGTCGGTTTAGGTGTGAACGCTTCCACGGGCCGTGAAGAACGTTGTGGTTCCACGGCAACACCGCCTCGCCAGAACCGCGCAATTTCGACGGGCACGCTTTCTGCTCAACGCAGCCGCATGCGACTCACACTCATGTTGTTCGTCCTCGCGTTCGGGTGTTCGTTTTCGACCGACGAGCCCGAGGTCATGCCACCGCGTCCAGCGATGCGGGACTCGATCCCGAGCGGTCCGGCGATCGATCCGGTTGTTGAGCCCCTCCCCGGCACCTGTGATTTTCGCGGAAACTCGGGGGCGGAGGAAACCGACCGATGCACTGGCGGGAGGTCGGTCGCGTTCGTGGTCAACGGACTTCGCTATCCGGACGTCCGGGTGGAACGCGGAGTGGAAATGACCGCCGGGTTCGACCTCGACGGGCGAGACTCGTCGAGGGACGACGCCGAAGGGTGCTTCTTCGAAGACTTCGTTTCTCCGGATGGCCGCTTTGGCGGCATCGACAACCAGGCGGCACCTCTAAAACCCTCGTTTGACGCGTTTCTTCGCGCGCCCCTAAGTGTTCTCTTCGACGAGGCCGCCCGCGAAGGTCGCTTCCTCACCGTGATCGAGCTCGCGCACGTCGACGGCCCGAACGACGACTGCGTGGAGGTGAGCGTCTTTGACGCGGAAGCGCGAGACCCTTTGCGTATCGACGACGCCGGGCGCCTCGAAGCCGGCCAGACCTTCGTCGTGACCCAGCCTCGCTCGTACCTCAACGCACGCATTGTCGAGGGTGAGTTGCGCGCCGATCGAGGGGGCTTTCCGCTCCCGCGACCCTTCCTGGCAGACGTCCATCACGCCCATCTTCGCCTTCAGCTCGACGATACGCAGGCGGGCGGCCTAGTGGCGGGCGAACTTCCCGTCGACACCGCGGTCGCGTCGCTACGCTGCCGGCTGGAGCGCGAGCTTGCGGAGGACGCCGTACCCTTCGACGTCCTTGAGGCGACCGCCGTCTCCGTCGCCGACCTACGGCCGAACGAATTCGGCGAGTGCCAAGGAATCTCCTGGACGGTCGAGATCGACGCGGTCGCCGCGACCGTCGTGCGCGAACCCTAGATCGCTGGTCTAGACATCCGGAACGCAGCGCTGGCTTCCGTCGCAGATGAAGTACGGCGGGTAGCCGAGGTCTCCACAGCTTGGCGGATGGTCAGCCCCGGGCAGCGGTGTGGCGCCGGGTCCGCACTCGGGGGTCGACGTGCAGTCGAGGGTTTGCGGGTCCATGTGGCCCTCCTCCCACCAGCAGTTGGAGGCTTCGGGCACGCCGGTTCCGACCGGCACGCAGCGCGCGTGGTCCGGGTGCTCGGTCATGCAGAACGCGCCGTTGCCGAGGAGTTCCTCGCAGTCCGCAAGACACGCAAAGGTCGGCGGCTCGTCGAAGCACTGCCCCCACGCGCTGTTGACCCCGCGCGTGTCGTCCCCAAAGCAGCTTCCCTCATCGCAGTTCAGCTGACCATCGCGGCAAGGGCATCCCGGGCCTCGAAACGCGTTGCACGCAGTGCAGATGCCAACCGTGGAGCTCGCGTTGATCGTGGTCGTCATGCACTCGACTTGACCGTCGTTGTCGGGACAGTGGGAGGTCGGGAGGTAGTCGCCGTCTGGCTCCTCGTAGTCCGAGGTTTCACACAGACAGCCAACGTCGCCCACACACGTCGGTGGCTGGGGCGTAGGCGGCGCCGGTTCCGGCCACGACCAGAGCTTTCGCTGCCAGACGCGGCGCCCAACCCATCGCGCTATGGTGTTGTACGTGTCGACGTTTCGAAGGAGAACGCGTCGATGACCGCAGTGCTCGCCCTGTCCGTTGACGTAATCCGCAAGGTGCGTGAGACGCTGGTCAAAGGGACTCAGCCCAGGCTCTGCGTAGTGCGCCTCGGTAGTGATCCCCAAACACGAGTTCCCGTGCCGATGGCTGAGGGTGTCCTTCACCATCTTCCAGCCAATGCCCGGAATGTTCACGTAGTGGTGGTGGTAGAACTCGTGACCCACGGTGTGATCGAACCAGGTGGCCCACCCTTCCGGATCACTTCCAAAGTTCTGGTCGAGAAAGTCCCAGGTGCGCGGGCAGATGTTGACCCACCCCTTCACCCAATGATGCGCCAGCGTGGAGCTCGTAAAGCAGCCATTTCCGCCCTGCTCGTGCTCTTCGGGGCACTTGAGGCGCAGGTCGATGCCGTCCATGTGCGCGCTCCGGAGCACGTTGAGGTGGTCCTTGTAGAGCTCTCGAATCACGCCGAAGCGCTCACTCGTGTACGGACCAAAGAAGTGCCGCGGGCTGCTTCGCGAGCCCACCGGATTTCCGTGCTCGTCGACCCCCTCGCGCCCCCACACCCATGAACGCGACGCGGCGGGATAGCTCGCAACGACATCCATCATTTGCGTCATGCGCCAAGTGGCGTGCACCGCCTGCATGTACGCGAGACGCGTCTGCACGCAGCGATTGCCATCGCACCCTTCGTTGATCGGAAACGAAAACGAAGGCATCCCGTGGGGGATCATGCCGAATCGCAGGATCGCTTCCTCTTCGCAGCTTCCCGGAACCGCGGCGATATGATCGGCCCCCGTGTGTCCCACGGCGGCGCCCGTTGTCCCCTCGAGGAGCTTGATATCGCTCACGAGCAACCGCTCTCCGTCGAGAATTCGGTAGGTCGTCGCGAGCTCGAAGTCTTGAAGATCCCCGGGCGCAACGAGTACCGTCTCCCGCCCCCGCGACGCCGTCGCTTCACCACGCGCAACGATTCGCACTCGCTCCGCACCTCGGGTAAAGGTCGCGGTTCGTGTCCCGCGGCGAGCCGCAACGCGGCTCCGAATCGTGATCGAACCCCCGCCTGGACCGTGAAAGAGCAGGGTCGATCCGTCGGGTGAGAGCGACCCTAGAACCGGGGGCGGCGCGGGTGCTGGGGCGCGAGTCGCAAGAAACGTCGGCGGCGTCTCCGGCTCGTGGGGGTCGGCGCAAAACTCGTGGTCGCTGCGGGATGCAAACGCCCTCGTCCGCGACAGGGCCTCTCGGGCATCAGCCCACGACGGTTCTTCCTGAACACACCCCAGCAACGCGATGACGACGACGACCCAGCGCATAACGCCTCCTCCCCAAGGCATTGGCCGCGACGCCCAAGAATCTTGCAGAGACTATCTGGAGAGCGCGGCTCGCAGCGCGGCGACGGTCGGTCGATCGGACGGCTCCTTTCGGGTACACGCCGCGGCGAGCTCCGTCCAATCGTCCGAGGGTGCGTCACAGGCGTCGACCACCTCGCGGAGGGTCGCACCGTACGCATGAACGTCCGCGCTCGGATGCGACGGAGCTCCTTCGCGCTGCTCCGGAGGCATGTACTGCAGCGTCCCCTCGCCGCCGCCGGCGCGGACCATCGGGGACTCGCCCACCGCCATTGCAAGCCCAAAGTCGGTCAGCACCACGCGGTCGTCTTCCCGCAAAAGAAAGTTCGACGGCTTGATGTCGTGATGCACAAAACCGCTCTGGTGAACGAAGTCCATCGCCTCGAGCGCCGTCTGGAGCCAGCGCAGCGCCCGCGTGTACGAAATCGTTCCCCGCCCAAGCTCACGCCGGACCGAACCGCCCCGCACCCATTCCATCGCGATCGATCCGAGCTCGGGATCCACGTCAAAGACGCGCACCACCCCAGGGTGTTCGAGATGCGCCGGCGTTCGCGCTTCCACCAGGAGACGCTCGCGCTCGAGGCGCCCTCGCCGGTGGTACACCTTCAACGCGATGCGGCGGTGCATCCGCAGGTCCATCGCCGCAAAGACGGTTCCTGCGCCGCCTCGTCCGAGTTCCCGCTCGACCCGATAGCGACCGCGCGCCAAGGCCCCGTCGGTCGCAATGGTCGCACCGGCGAGCTCCCGGCGAGGATCCGCTCGCTCGCGAAGACGGTCCGCACGTTCCTTCGCGCGCGGAAAGTCGAGGTCGCGGGCCAGCACCTTTTCGTAAAGCGCCAGCGCTTCCCCGGCTTCGCCTCGTCGCTCAGCGATCTCCGCGGCCAGCATCAGCGCCGAAAGCTGCTGGTCACGGCTGACCGTGAGCGGTTGTAAAAGCGCCCACGCCCCCTCGTCATCCCCGCGCTCCGCGAGCGTTTCGGCAACCCCCATCGCTACCACGGGCAAGGAGTGTCGCTCGAGAACCTGCCGCGCGAGCTCAAGCGCCCGGGCCGCGCGGCCGTCCCGTTTCATCGTCTCAAAGAGCTGAAGCACGTACGAAGGATCCGGCGCGCCCTTTTGGACAGCGACCGCGCGAAGCTTGTCTTCGGTCGTCAGCGGCGCAGGGGCGTCGTCCACCCGTGGCTTCTCCGGCGGCTTTTCTTCGTCTTCCGGCACCTCCTCGATCAGAAGGTCGCGCAGCCGTTTCC
>JBCDAA010000070.1:0-27812 GCA_039186435.1 Myxococcota bacterium
CCGGCGTGAGCGCGTCGGAGGAGAAGGGTGCGCTCCGTCTCAAGGATGCAAACGGCGTGCGCCTCCTTCGTCGCGATCCCAAGCGCGATCCGCGCGCGCCGAACCCGTCGCTTCTTCGCAGCCTCGGGCGTAGCTGGTCCACTGGAGGACGCGGCCTCGCGGGTCCGGTGTTCGAAGGCGGCCCCGTCAAAGAGATCTTCTGGCGGGACGGACTCGCCAACGCCCTCGTCAACGCGGACTGGTTCTTCGATCGCGACGTGCGCGACCTGGAGGATCGCTGCGCCCTTCCGGTCGCGAAGGGCGCCGACGCGGGCACCGCCATCGGGTTGATCATCGCCGCGGTGGGCATCGTGCTGATCCTCATCGCGAACTGCGTCGACGACCCCGGCCTCGCCGAAGCGCTGTTTATCATCGGCTCCATCCTTACCGCCGTGGGAGCTGGAGTTCTTGTGGCGTCGGGCGTCCCTGTGTCTGCGTGTGCTCCCGATCCGACCACCGGGGCACCTGTATGCGGACGCATCTAGCGATTTCATCAGGCGCGGCGAAGAGCCTTCGAGAACACATCGCATGGGCGCACCCCTGGGAGGCCGTCGGCTTCCTCGGGGGCGCCGAGGTCGCCACGCGAGTCTTTGCCGCGCGCTCGAGTTCGTCCGCGGGGCGTACGTTTCAACTCTACCGAAGCGACATCGAACGGTTCGCCGCGAAGGCGCGGGAGTCTGGGGAAGCACTGCTGGCGATCTATCACTCGCACCCCAGCGGAGTTCTTCGTCTCTCCGCGGAGGACGAACGCGCAATCGCCCACAGTCCTTGGCCGTGGGTCGTTCTCACGCTCGATCAGGGAACGCTCCGCGCACAGGGATATCGCGCAGGCGACGCCACGCCCTTCCCCGTTGCGCTGCCTTCACTCGGCGAGCCGGCGCAGCATGTGCTGGAGCGCCTGCCGTGAAACGCAAAGCAATCGCGCGGCCCCGCGGCGGCTTCCATCCGTTCGATCGAGCGCTTCTTCCACCATCGTGCGCCGAACAATCGCCTCCGCTTCGTGAATGCCAAGGCGCCCTACGGACGCGCGCGCCTGCGCGGCAAGAACCGGATCCTCTTCGCCGATCCGATCCAGCACCTCGACGAGGCGATCCGGCGCAAGCGGCTTGGAAAGGAACTGAACGACGCCACGACTGGCGAGGGAGAACGCCTCCTCCGAGTCCGCTTCCCCGCTGATGACGATCACCGCCGGTTTGGCTGCCGCTCCGTCGATCACATCGAGAAACGCGTGCGCGGTTTCGTCGCCCAGCGCGAAATCAAGAAGCACGACGTCCGGCCCAAACGTCTCGAAGGCGTCCGTTGCTGCAGCCACCGACGCCGACGCGGACACGACAAAGCCGCGGCTCTCAAGCCACTCGGAAAGCGAGGTCCGAAGCCTCGCGTCGTCGTCGACGACCATGATTCGTGTGTTCATCCTGCAGCTCGCACCGTCACCACGGAGTGAGAAAGTTGTATCGAGACCACTGCGCCTCCTTCGTCGCCGCCGATGGACAGGGAACCACCGCTCGCTTCGACCACGCTCGCGACAAGCGCAAGACCGGTCCCCGTGCCCTCGGCTTTGCTTTCCCCGGGACGATAGCCCGGTCCATTGTCCGCAACGTCGATCCGAACCGCGTCCTCCGCGGGTGTGATGCGTACCTCCACCTCGGTGGCGCCGCGCTGGCCGTTTCCTTCTTTGGCGTTGGTCAGAAGGTTGAGCAGCACTCGCCGAAGCGCTTTCGTTCCGCCGGTCAGCACAACCGGGCACTCCATCGCCGGCACCTGCCAGCGCACCTTCATCGGCGCGACGACCCGCTCAAGCTGCGGGCCCAGACTCGCCAGTTCCCGCGCAAGATCGAAGCGCTCTACCGGACAGAGCGCGAGGGCCTCCGCGTGGGCGCGCTGCCGGAGTCGGCCGATCGTTTCGTCCACCGCGTCGAGATCTTCTTCGAGGCGTCGAAGGGCATCTGCATCCGGGGTTGTGCGCAGGCGATCGAGGTCGAAACGCACCGCGGAAAGAAGACTCGACGCGTCGTGGTGGTCCATCAGCATGACACCGAGCTCACGCTCCGCGCGGCGAATGCGAAGTGCCTGCGTCTTGGCCTCCTGCACGAGAACGAGCGTGCGCCGGGACGCAGAGACCGCCACGGCTCCTGCCGCGATCAAGAGAATCGCGTAAAGGGCGCCGATCTCCGCCACCGTCCGCACGTTGGGTTCGTTGAGGAGAAGGTCGAGACTGATCACGATCGCCAGAAGTCCGCCGTTGAGAACCACACCGACGAGAGCAAGTCGTGGGTAAACGCGGTACCCGGCCGCCATCGTAAGGGCGAGCACCGTCGCGGTTTCGGGAAGAAGGAGCACTCCCTGGTATCCCGGAAAGGGCCACACCACGTTGGACGCGATCACGATCGAACAGACGACCGCGTCGACCACGACGGACGCCAGCAACGCGCGCCGCACATCGTCGGGGCGACGAAGCCGGCGAAACATCCAGAAGGAAAAGATGATGGCCGACGCAGTCGCCGGAAGCATCTGGGCGGCGCGTCCGGTTTCGTTGGGATCGTCCTGGGTCGCGAGGAGGATCACGAAGCGAGCGCCGACGAGTAAGCAAAAGAGCACCCGCATCGTGCTGATGCGTTTCTCTGCGGTGCGCGCCGCCTGTTCGAGGATGTCCAGCCCCCACCTCCCCGGATTCGAGCGAACCATAGCCGGCCCTCGAAACCTTGCCCACCTCAGCTGCAAGTTGCGCCCGGCGTGCTATCGCTCCGGTATGACGATGGTGATCGGCATCGCGGGCGGCACGGGCTCCGGCAAAACGACGATTGCGCGCAAGATTCAGTCCGCGCTTCCGGTCGAGAAGGTCGAGCGCCTTGAGCACGACAGCTACTATCGTGATCGCCAAGATCTGACCTACGACGAGCGCTGTCTCCTGAACTTCGATCACCCGAGTGCCCTGGAAACGTCACTCCTCGTGGAGCACGTCAGCGCCCTTCGGGAGGGACGGACGATCGAAGCGCCGATGTACGACTTTGCGACCCATCGGCGAAAGCCCGAAACGCAGCGTGTCGAAGCGCGCGCGGTGATCATTGTCGAAGGGATTCTCGCGCTCGCGGACAAAGCGCTTCGAGAGCTGATGGACATCAAGCTCTTCGTGGATACGGACGCCGACATCCGCGCCTTTCGCCGCATTCGTCGCGACATCGAACATCGCGGACGCTCCTTCGATCAGATTCGCGAGCAGTACTACAAGACGGTCCGGCCCATGCACCTGCAGTTCGTGGAGCCGTCGAAGCGCTGGGCGGATCTGATCATCCCCGAGGGCGGCGACAACCGCGTCGCACTCGATGTGCTCATCGCGAAAATTCAATCGATCGCCGGTTGACATCGCAAAACGCGGACGCACTTTCAGATGCCCATCGCGCCCCAACTTTAGGCGCCTACACACTTCATTGCCGTAACTATAACGGTCCTAAGGTAGCGACCCTCGGGTGACCGAGACTGTGAGCGGAGGAAGTCTCTTTCGGGAGAGGACCTCGGCGTGCCGACTGGCTTGAGCTTGACCTTGGTCTTCGCTCGAGTTTCAGGGAGACGAGTGAAAATATGCGCTTCTCACTTGCGCGATGGGGCTGCTTTTCATACCGCCATCGAATGCACTCCTCGCTTCGATGGACCCCGCTTGCCGCGTGCGCTCTTGCATGCGGAAGCACTGTCACGCCGCCGGAGCGCCCGGAGTCGACCGCCACGCCCGATCGGCGACTTCATCTTCTGGCGGCAAGCGACGGACATGCGTGCGCGCTGGTCGAAGGCGAACTCGCTTGCTGGGGTCGCAACGAGTCCCGTCAGGCGTCCGCCGCGTACACGCAAGACACCGCCCACACGGCCGCGCCGATCACGCCGGTTTCGTCTTGGACCGACAGCCCTGTCATCGCCTCGGCGAAGTCCATCGCGACAGGTTCCGTGCATTCCTGTCTCTTGACGGAGGACGGCGAGGTTTGGTGCTGGGGTGCGGTTCAAAATGACGACCGCGGCCTTCTTCGAGCAGTCGTAGGAATCGATCCCGAGTCCGCCGAGCGCAACGTCGGATTGCTCCATCGAATCGCGCTCCCCGCGGGCGTCACGCAGATCGAAAGCAGCGCGGCGACCACCTGTGCGCTCGCCGAGGGACGCGTCCACTGCTGGGGAATCCTGCCGCAGCTTCGATGCGACGCGGATCTGGGTTCCAGCTCAAGCCTCAACGTTCTGTGCGGCGTCCGTCACGAGCCGATGGAGGTCGAAGCGCTCCGCGGCAGCACGAAGATCGCCGTTGGCGGCGGCGCGATCTGTGGTCGCACCGAAAACCGGGAACTCGTCTGCTGGACCGAGCGATCCTCGAATCGCAGCCCCGACACACGCCGCGTTGCTGATGTCGACGAGGGATGTGCGGCGACGCTCGGCCGTGAGATCGCGCTTTGCGTACGTCGGGGCACCGAGCTGCGCTGCTCGAAAGGTGACGACGCGCTTCCGCCCCTGACCAGCGTCGCGTCGTTTGCCTGCGGCGCAGGGGTGTGCGCGATCACGACCGACGGGAACGTGGTCTGCACCGACGACGGGCAACGCTGGGAAGCGATACCGCTCCTGCGTGACGCCGAATCTGTGACCGTCGCAGACGGCTTTGCGTGCGCGCGAACGCATGCGGGGGAGGTCGCGTGCTGGGGGAGCGATCGCGTGGGAGGTCTGGGACGAAACGCGCGCGTTCGCCGGGAGCCTTCCCTCGACGGGGAGCGGCTTCACCCCAACCAGGACGAAATGTGCACCGTCGCGTTCGGTCCGCGAGGCTCCCCCACAATCACCTGCGTCGGGCGCACCACGTCCCTAACCCCGCAGTGGGAGTGGCGCGAGGACCGCGAGCTTGGGTTCATCTACGAAACCGAATGCGCGCTCGCCCGCGGTCGTCATGAGGTGACGTGCACGTTCGCGCGAAGGCCACCCCTGACGCTGACGCTTCCAGAGGAAAACATCTACGACGCACATCTCCTTCAGGATGGACCGCGTCTGTGCGTTCAACCCGCCGCGGGACGGGTCCGCTGCCTTGACGCGAACCGTCCTGAGCCCGCATGGCTGGATGTCGAAGGCTTTGAGGCGCAGGCGACCGATCTTATCGCGGATCACCGCGGCGTGTGCTTTCGCAAGACGGGCGGTGAGGTCTGGTGCAGGAACAACGCGCACCGCGACGTTCCCGCAACTTCGGGAAGCGTCGAAGGGATCTCCGCCCTCGCCCTCGAAGCCGGACTGGACCAGCGCTGCGCGCTTCTCGACGATGGACGCGTCACCTGCTGGAGCGCGGAAGATGCGCGCGGCGCCGAGCGCACCCTCGTGGAGCTCGGCTTTCGCGCAGTCGAACTCGTCAGCGCGCCCGGACGTTTTTGTGCTCGCTCCGAACGCGAGGTGACGTGCTGGGGCCGAGGCGAGGTCGGCGAGCTCAACGGCGTACCGCGATTTTCCGACGACAACCTCGTTCGCGTCGAAGGCGTTCCTCCCTTCCGGCAACTCGCAGCCTCTCAGCACCTGACCTGCGGTCTCACCGAGGAAGGACGCGCCTGGTGCTGGGGCCCGCGCGCCGGTGCTCCCTGGAGTGGCAACCCCGTTGCAGTCACTCTCCGCCCGTGAGCGCGGAACTTCGCGGCGGGGGCCACGGATCGTGTATCCTCGGCGCCGCATGAGCGCCGCCATTGCCGCAGGCAATCCGCACACGGCCCGTGCCGCCGCCGACATCCTTCGGGCGGGGGGCAACGCCGTCGACGCCGCCATTGCCGCCGGCCTCGCATCCTTTGTCTCGGAACCACTTCTTTCGAGCGCGGGCGGCGCGGGCATGATGCTGATCTCGACGGCCGCCGAAGACGCCGTCGTCGATTTCTTTTCCGCCTTTCCGGGACAAGGAGGCGTCATCGAGGCGAGCGCCCGCGACTTCGTTCCTCTCGAGATCGACTTCGGAAGCGCGACGCAGGTCTTTCACGTCGGCCGCGCGAGCGCTGCGCCGCCGATGGCGCTATCGGGCCTCGCGGAAGCCTCTCGACGTTTTGGTTCGTTGCCCCTCCGCGACCTGATCGGACCGGCCTGCGAGCTCGCGCAGCATGGCGCGCCCGTCTCGCCCGAATCGGCGGAAGTCTTTCGCCTGCTCTGGCCGATCAATCAGCTCTCGGCGGCAACGATGGCCGCGTACTCCCACAATGATCTGCCGCCTGCCCCCGGGAGCCGTCACCCGATGCCGCGCATGGTCGACGTTCTCGAGGCCTTTGCGGAAGCAGGTGGGATGCCTGAAGCGCTCAACGCCGCGATCCTTGAAGAGTTCGGCGTTGAACAAGGAGGCTGCCTTACCCGCGCGGATCTCGTTGCGCCCATCCCCGTAGTGACGCCGCGCCGCTTTTCCCTCGGCGACTGGACGGTGCTCACCTCGCCGCGGATCGGGGGCGAGCTGGTCCGCGTAATCACCGAAGCGCTGATCGCATCAACATCCGACTCTCCCGCGATCCGCGCGCGCCAGGTCGCCGAGGCCTGCCGACTCGGGCATCGCGCCAAGACCAGCGACTCGATCGTCGGCAGTACGACGCATATCTCCGTGGTCGATGATCAGGGCACCGCCGTCAGCATGACGCTCACGAACGGCGAAGGATGCGGCTACCTCGTTCCGGGAACCCCCATTCAGCTCAACAACTTTCTCGGTGAGGAAGATCTAAACCCGGAAGGTTTCTTTCGCTATCCACCCGGAACGCCGCTCCCAAGTGCGATCGCCCCCACGATTGCCCGCAGCGCAGACGGTCTTCTCGCCCTGGGAAGCGGCGGCGCGAACCGCATTCGAAGCGTGGTCTCGCAGGTGCTGCATCGGGTCGCGATCGAGGGCGAGCGCCTCGAACCCGCGATCTACGCGCCGCGGGTTCACGCGGAGGAGGAGAGCGTCTGGCTCGAGATGGCCGACCGGGCGCTCCCGAGCGAAACGCTCCATGCGCTGCACGAAAGCTTTCGTGCGGTGTACGAGTTTCCGACGCGGGCGTTCTTCTTTGGCGGCGTGCACGCGGTGCTGCAGCGACATGGCGAAACGACGGCGGTCGGCGATCCTCGGCGAGGCGGCGCGACCTTCAACGTCGACGAGTAGCTCGCTTATCGGCGAACGACCCGGAGCTGCATGGGTTCGCCGCGGCGCTCGATGCCGACGGTGAGGTCGACGCTTTCGCGGTGGCGCGTGTACGCCTGAAGAAGGTCGTCCACGCCTTGTACCGGCACGTCGCCGATGGTGCGGAGGATGTCGCCGTTCTGAAGACCGGCCTGCGCGAGGACAGAGCTCCGGCGGACGCCGTAAACGCGCACGCCATCGCGACCAGGCACTACGCGGACCGTTTGAAACTCGCGCGGATCCGCGATGAGCGATGCAACGAAGGCATCGTCCACGTAGGTGGTGTTGCCGGTCCGTTCGAGAGGTGGCGCGAGAAGGCGCTGCGGCGCGAGAAGGCGCTGCGGCGCGAGAAGGCGCTGCGGCGCGAGAAGGCGCTGCGGCGCGAGCAGCGCGACCGGACCCTGCGCCAGCGCGACGGGTTCCCCGGTGACCTCGTCAAAGAGACCGAGCCGACAGCGCGAAGAGGTGGTCACGAGCCAAACCTCGTCGCCGTGAATGGCGATGACGGTTGCCGCACCAACCTGCTGACCTGTGGTCCGAGGGCCAATCTGATCGAAGAGCGCGTAGGAAGGTTGGTTCTCGCGGTGCGCGATGCCTACGAGGCGATGCTCGCTGCTGCACCACGGAAGCGCCTCATCGTGATCGGGGGGCGTTGGCGGAGGAGGCGGCGTGCTCGCGCAAAGAGATCCCGTTCCATCGAAGATGTTGCGGCAGAGGGGTGCGCGCTCTTCGAAGGCGACCTCCTCGGGAGCAACCTCGCGACGCACCATGTTCGCAAGCGCGAGGGGTCCCAGCGCGAGCGTGACGAGGCCCGACCCGACTAAGGCCGCGCACACCGCCACACTCGCGCTGATCACCAGCTTGGGAGATGGATGGTTTGGATGGGATGCGTTGGGAAGCATGGTCGCTTCTTGCTCGAGAGATAGAGCAACGCGCGTGCCACCCGAAAACACCAAACGTTTTCAAGGTACGCGTCGCTCCCAACGCCAACTTGACGACCGCAATTTTGAAACTCTGCCAGGTTGGCAGTCGCTCCTAAAGATCCGCGCGAATCTTCGCGAGCAACCCAGCGACCTCACCTTGGGGACCGAGGGCGTCCGCTTCGTCGAGGTGCGCGATCGCTTTGTCTCGATTGCCTTTTTTGGCCCAAAGCGCGGCGACGGTCCCTCGTGCCAAAACGACATCCCGCGTGGTGCGGAGAGGAAAGGTGAGCGCTCGCTCGAGCTCTTCGATCGCCGTGTCGATCTCCCCTCGCGCTTCGGACAGCGCCGCCGCGGTCCAATGGTAGTAGGCGCGCGTCTCAGCCGTCAGCCAGCGGGTGGGCGAGCGGTGAAGAAGCTGATGCGCGCGTTTCAGGTTGCCGCGCTTGAGCGCCATGAACGCGGCGCGCACCGATCCATAAAGAAAGTGGCCCGCCGCGAGGAGCATCCCGCCGAGAATGAACATCGCGCCGTACAGGTGGCCCTGCATGAGCGCGCGAATTCCGGCGCCTACCGTGAGGAAGACCAGCAAAAAACGCAGCGTCGGCGAGAACACGACCGAAGCATGGGCTCCCTTGCCCCGATGCGCTACGGTCCGCGCATGCTGATGGGCTTTCTCGGAAGCGTTGGGGCAGCGGCGACACTGCCCGGCACGACGGAACTGCTCCTGCTGACGGCCGGGGGCATGTTGCCGCCTCGGCGGCCAGGTCCTGCGACGCGTCCGCTGCGGCGCCTTGCGGTGGTGGTCCCGGCGCACAACGAAGAAGCCGGCATCGCGAGCTGCGTCGAAAGTTTGCGCGCCTGTGAGCACCCGGACGCGGCCGTTGAAATCCTCGTGGTGGCCGACAACTGCAGCGATGAGACAGCCGCCAACGCCCGCGAAGCAGGAGCCACGGTTCTCGAACGAGAAGACGCGGAGCGACGCGGAAAAGGCTACGCCCTCGAGCTCGCCTTCGAGCGGCTCTTCTTCGCGTATCCCGATCTCGACGCCGTTCTGGTCGTCGATGCCGACACGATCGTCGCCCCGAACTTTCTGCGCGCGATGGAAGCTTGGTTCGCGCAGGGCTCCGACGCGGTGCAGTGCCGCTACACGGTTCGCAACGCGGACGCGTCGACCCGCACGCGCCTCATGAACGTGGCGCTGATGGCCTTCAACGTGCTTCGTCCGCGGGGCCGTGCGCGCTGGGGGCTCAGCGCCGGAATTCTGGGTAACGGTTTTGGGCTCAGCCGAAGCGCTCTTGAGGCCGTTCCCTACGCGGCGCGTTCCGTCGTCGAAGATCTCGAGCATCACCTCGACCTCGTGCGCACCGGGATGCGGGTCGACTTTGTGGATGAGACCTGGGTGAAGGCGGATTTTCCCGCCGGGGAACGCGGCGCCGACACGCAGCGGGCGCGCTGGGAGGGCGGCCGTCTTCGCATGATGATCGATCACGTCCCGGGTCTCGTCGCGTCGGTATTGCAGGGCGAGTGGCGTCTCTTTGAACCGGTCCTCGACCTCACGCTGCTGCCGCTGGCGATGCACGTGGGCGCCCTTGGGCTCGTGCTCGTGATTCCCTTTCCACCGACGCAGGTGATCGCAGCGCTCGGTCTCGCCACGGTCGCAGCGCACGTCGGCGCGGCGCTCTGGGTCGGCAAAGCCGGCGCGGGAGAGCTCCGCGCGCTTCTCACGGCGCCGCTCTACGTCGCGTGGAAGGCCGGTCTCCTTCGCAAGATCGTTGAAGCGGCCGCGCCCGATCAAGAGTGGGTTCGCACCGCACGTGAAACCGCGTAGGCGGTTTGCGGGTCACCTCCCTCCCGAATGTATACTCGTTTCGTGCGCGCCCTCCTTGTGCTCGCCTGCATCGCTGGATGCCAGGCGGACTTCGACCGCGATCGCGTGGCGATCGGGTTTGGATCGACCCGCGGCGCCGCGGATCGCCCGGAAGGGTTCGAGGTCTGCCGTGTTACCTCCCTTGCGGACGACGGGGAGGGCAGCCTTCGCGCGTGCCTGGTCCCCGGACGTGAGGTCGTCTTCGACGTCGGTGGCGAGATCGCGCTGCGCGACTGGCTCGATATTCCGGACTACGTGACCCTTCGCGGCGAGACGGCGCCCGGCGGGATCACCCTCGCGGCTCTCGAGGACTCGGGCGTGATCAGCATCGAGGGTCGCGACGTCATCGTTCGAAATGTGAGAGTTCGCGGCGCGGGCTTTACCAGCGGGGCGCGGATCGCACTCTGCGGCGCCGAGCGAGTGATCCTCGAGCATCTCGTCGTGCACAGCGCGCGCACCGGCATCTCCATCATCGGGGGCTCGCGCGACGTCACGATTCGCAACTCTCTCTTCGCGGAGCTTTCCTCCGGCATCAACGCTCACGGCACCGTCGGCTGCGAATCCACGCGCCACGAACGCATCACCGTGGCGCGCAACGTCTTTCATCGCGTCAACGAACGCGCCCCTCGCTTTGCCGGAGGAAGCCAGCTTCAGGTCGTCAACAACATCGTGCACGGCTGGCATTGGTTCGAGCTTGGGAGCGCCGCGCTCGCCCTGGAGGACCTCAACGACAACGGTGTATTTCCCAGCCAGATCGACGTCGTCGGCAACGCGTTCGTGGGGGGCCCGGGCGAAGACGACAACGCGATCGGCGTCGCCGCGGGCGTCACGAACGTCTTCGCGATCGAAAACGAAGTGCCGCCGAGCGAAGCCGACTTGATCGGCCTCGGCGCCGACCCGCAAACGGGGGTCGATTTCGCCTCCACCCTCGAGCGCGTCCTCGACACGGTGGGTCCTTCTCCTCTAAACGACCAGGAACGAGGCTGGGTCACGGCCGTCCGAGGCGCCTTGTCAGGAGCACCGTGAGCAGCGTGAGGAGCAGTGTGAGGAGAGCAGCGTGAGCGAAGAGGGCACCGCGAACGACGAGCGCACCGTTCGCGACGAGGCGATCGGTCATCCCGTTCGAGACGTCTACGTCGAGGTGCTCTCGGGAGACGCGTCCGTTTGCTCCGCGCAATCCGCCGACGAACCCATCGCGATCGGCAGTGCCGAAGGCAACGGCATTCAGCTTCGCGATCGCACCGTCAGCCGCTACCACGTCGAAGTTCGCCGCGGCGCCGACGGCATCGAAGTGCGCGACCTCGGATCCACCAACGGCACCCACGTCGGCGACGTCCTCCTCCGCGGAAGCGTCGCCACCGTTCGCTCCGGCGCGGTGCTCCGCGTGGGCTCCTCCGAACTTCGAGTGACCGAAGGCGAAACGCGCTTTGTTCCCGCTGCCCGCGAACGGGTTCGCCTGGGTCCTCTTTTTGGCCGCTCCGACGTGATGCTTCGCCTCATGGACAAGGTCGAGCAGCTCGCGGCCAGCGACGTACCCGTGCTGATCGTGGGCGAGAGCGGCACCGGCAAGGAGGTCACGGCGCGAGCCCTCCACGAAACCGGCGCGAGAGCCGATCGCCCCTTCGTGACGGTGGACTGCGGGGCCGTGGCCGCCAACCTCTTCGAGAGCACCCTCTTCGTTCACGAAAAAGGAGCCTTCACGGGCGCGGATCGTCAGCGCCGCGGCGCGTTCGAGCGCGCGGGCGACGGCGTACTTTTCCTCGACGAAATCGGCGAGCTCCTCCCGGAACAACAGGTCGCGCTCCTCGGCGTGCTCGAACGCCGGCGCTTTGTTCGTGTCGGCGGAAGCCAGGAGCTTCCCTTTCGCGGTCGCATTGTTGCCGCCACCAACCGCGACCTTCGCGAAGCGGTGAACCAGGGAACCTTTCGCCTCGATCTCTTCTATCGCCTCGCGATCGTTACGCTGGCGCTCCCTCCCCTGCGCGAGCGCTCCGACGACATCCCGCTGCTCATCGAGCGCTTCCTTCGGGAAGAAGGATCGGACAAAAGCGCAAAGGACGTCTTTGGCGCGCGTCTTGGCGAACTCATTCGCCACTCCTGGCCCGGAAACGCCCGTGAACTTCGCAACGTCGTCGCCGGTGCGCTGGCCATCGGCGAGGTGCCCGATCTCCTCCCGATCGCGCCCGCAGCTTCTCCCGCGGGGAATCTCCTCGCGCTTCCCTACAAAAAAGCCAAAGCCACCCTCACCCACGACTTCGAGCGCCGCTACGTCGAGCAGCTTCTTCAAAAGACGGGCGGCAACGTTGCCAAAGCCGCTCGCGACGCGCGCATGAACCGCTCCTACCTGATCGAATTGCTCCGCAAACACGGCCTGAAGTAGGCTGATCGGGTGCCGCAGCTTGGGTATCTCCCGCAGGTGGGCGAGACCATCGACCGCTACACGGTGCTAGCGGAACTCGCCCACGGCGGCATGGCTGCGGTCTATGTCGTGAGCCGCTCGGCGGGCAGCTTCGACAAACTCTTCGCGATGAAGGTGATGTTGCCGCACCTCGTCAGCGAGTCGCAGTTCGTCGACATGTTTGTGGACGAGGCGCGCATCGCCGCCAACGTGCAGCACCCCAACGTGGTGCAGGTCTTCGATGTCGGCGAGCACCGCGGCACGCCCTACATGGTGATGGAGTATTTGCGCGGGCAGTCCCTCTCCGCCATTCAGCGCCGCTCTCGATTTTCGGTGGCCAACCTTCTCGGCGTGTTGGGAACCGTCGCCGAAGGCCTTCACGCAGCGCATGAGACGAAGGACGTCGCGGGAACGCCACTCTCCATCGTGCATCGAGATGTCAGTCCGCAGAATATTCACGTCGGCTACGACGGATCCGTCAAGGTGGTCGACTTCGGAATCGCCGCCGCCGCGGGCCGCATCACCCAAACGCGCACGGGCGAAGTCAAAGGCAAACTCAGCTACGCCGCGCCAGAGCAGCTTCGCTCCAAACGCGCGGTGGATCGGCGGCTCGATCTTTGGGCGCTTTCGGTGGTTGCGTGGGAAGCCCTCACCGGCGAGCGCCTCTTTCGCGGCGAAACCGACGCCGACACGATCTACAACGTCTACCACAAGCGCGTTCCCGGTCTTCCAAGCGATGTCCCGCGCGAAGCGGCCGAGGTGATCGCCGCGTGTCTCGAGCGCAACGTGGAGCTACGCCCCGACACCGCCGCGGAGGTCGCGAGCGCGTTTCAAAACGCCGCCGCCGCGCTTGGAGGGACGGATCGCGCAGCAGTGGGCGCGCGGGTCGCCGAAGCCTTCGTGCGAGAGCGCGCCATCGAAGACGAGCGTATCGCGGCGGCCGTGGGAGGTTCTCGCTCCCCCGCGCGCGAGGAGGAGGCGAGCTCGGGACGCGCGCAGGTCGACCTTCCGGAAGCGAGCGAGGAGGACTTTCTCGCGGCGGTCACGCGAACCGAAATCGACCCGCCGCGACGCTCCCGCTGGGCGCCCGCTGCGGTCCTGGCGCTGGTGCTGGCAGCCTTTGCAACGACGTTTGCGCTCTGGGATCGCGGCGAAGCGCCCTCGAACGAGCCGATCGAAAGCGCGGAGGAGCCGGAGCGACCCGAATCAGCGCGGCCGGAATCAACGCCGGGATCGACGCCGGAATCAACGCCGGGATCGACGCCGGGATCGACGCCAGAGTCGACCGCACCGGAGGCGCCAGAAGTGGAAATCGCGGAACCTGCCGAGGCGCCCGACGCGCCCGACGCCGTCGAAGCGCAGCGCGTCACCCGGGAACGTAGAACGCCCATGCGCGCTCGCCGGCGATCGTCACGAATGCAGACTTCGGAGCCACCGAGCATGGTGTCGATGCGTTCGAACGATCTGATGGAGGTTCCATTTTGAGCTTGAGTTTCTGAGCGCGCCGCGCATTTTGGGGAGCGTGCTTGCCCGCGTGCTCGCGTTTGCCGTGGTCCTTGGATCGCTCGTTGCGGTCGGCCGCGTGTCCGCGCAAAGCGAACAAGCGCAGGCCCGGGAGTGGTACGAAACCGGCGTCGACCTCTACGAGCGGGACGAGTTTGCGCCTGCGCTCGATGCCTTTCGACGCGCGTACGCCCTCGTTCCCGCCGCGCAGCTCCACTTCAACATGGCGCGGTGTTTGAGTGCGCTGGGGCGTCATCAGGAGGCCGCGGAGGAGTACCGCGCCGCCATGGAAAGCACCGACCTTAGCGATGAAGAGCGGGCTCGCGCGCGGGCGGAGCTCCTCGTCGCGCGGGCGGAACTCGGCACGCTCCAGCTTCGCGGCGAAGGGTCCGCCACCATCGATGGGGTTGCGTGCTCGCTTCCTTGCGAGCGCTTTCTCCAGCCGGGCACGCACGAGGTCGTCTTCGCGGGAGAGACGCAATCCGTCGAGGTTTTGCGCCGCGAAACCGCCGCTGTCGAGCTTCGCCCGCCGGCGGTAACCACCGAACCTGCGCCCCGAGAGGGATATCGCCCTGGACCGGGAACCGCGATTGGCGCGGGTCTCATCGCCTTGGGCGTGGCGGGTACCATCGGCTTTGGTCTTCGCACGCGTTCGCTCGAGGACGACTTCGATCGGCTTCCGGACGACGCCACCGCGGACCAAGGCGAGCGCGCGCAGCGCCTCACAAACGCGTCCATCGCGATCGCAGCCGCGGGCGCCGTCGTGTGGCTCGTGGAGATCCTCGTTCGTTCGCTCCGGCGACGTACATCCGAGGCGACCGCGCGGCGCGAGATTCGACCGAGCGCCTGGTAGCTGTCGGGTCCGCCCGACACATCGCCTGTCGGGTGTGCCCAACACCCTTCTCCACGGTGCAGGACTTCATAGCGCTTTTGGTTGGGTACGCGCGTTGCAACTCGCAGGGCATGACGATCCGCAGGAGAACGAACGCACGACGGTGGACGCGGCGACGCTTTCTTCGCGCGGCGGGGGTCTACGGCGCTGCCGGCGCACTCCTCCCGATGCTGCCTCGCTTCGGCAGCGCCCAGCCGACGGAGCGAAAGCGACTACTCCTGCTGACCTCGGGCAACGGCACCGTGCTCCCACACTGGCGACCGATGCGCGACGGGCGGGTGCTCCCGAGCGGCGATCGTCTCGAAGGCGCCACAAGCCGCATCCTCGCACCGATTCTCGAGCGCCATGCGGCGCGGACGATCCTCATCGACGGCGTGGACATGGCTGCCGCGCAGGGTCTCGACGACGGAGGGCACGGCACGCATCAGTCGCTTTGGACAGGTCGCTACGGCGGCGGGATCACCTACGACGGCCCCGGCAACAACGACGGCGAACTCCCCGATGGTCCGTCGATCGATCAGGTCGTCGCCGGCCGACTCGGGACCACCGCGGTGCACTCGCTGCAGATGGCGTTTTGGCGAAGCCCGTACATCGACAATCGAAAGATCGCGAGCTACTCCCTCGAAGGACAGCCCCTCGGCAACGATCACAACCTCGAGGTGATCTACGAACGCCTCTTCGGAGGCTTCGTCGGGCCGGATCCCGACCGGCGGCCGCTCCGGCAGCGTCAAAGCCTCGCGGTGCTTCGAGGCGAACTCTCGCGACTTCAGGCGGAGCTTCCCCGCGACGATCGAGAGCGGCTGCAGCAACATCTCGCAGGCCTGGAGGCGTTCGAAGCGCGCCTCGACGCCGCCGCGCTGACCTGCGATCCGGGCGTTCTTCCCGACGCCGCCACCGCGAGCGCGAAAGCGGAAGCCGACCTCTGGTTGATCCGTCAGGCCTTCGCCTGCGACCGCACGCGCGTCATCGGGTACTCGCTCACGCCGGAAGTAAACTGGGTGCGCGAGGAGGACGTGCCGCGCCTGATTCCTGGCTGGTCCAACGCGACGGGGGAAGTTCACAACACCTCGCACATGAGCCGCACCAACCCAGGCGCAGTGGAAGACATGACGCGCCTCAAGCAGTGGGAAGCCGCGCGCGTCGCGCAGCTGATCGACCTCCTGGAAGCAACCCCCGACGGCGAGGGCACACTTCTCGACAACACCCTCGTCGTGTGGTGCACGTGCATGAGTCACGGCGGACACCACATCTCGCGCAATACGCCCGCGGTGGTGATTCACGGCAGCGGCGGTCCCTGGGACACCGGCCGCTACCTTCGCTCGCCGGGCGCCATGGCCGACATCACGGTCGAGGACTGGAGCTCCAACTCGCGCGAGTTTCAGGCAAACATCGGCAACGGCTTTCCGAACAACCAGCTTCTCGTTTCGATCGCGCAGGCCTTTGGCGTCGAGGGCGACACCTTCGGCGACCCGCGCTTCACCGGGGGACTGGAGGGGCTCTCATGAGTCGCGTCGCGCTTGGCTGTGTCCTGCTCGTCGCATGCGAGGGCGTGATCGGCGACCCCTCCGCCGTCTTCGAGGACGATCCCATCGCCAATCCAGGCGACCCTTTCGGCGATCCGGCAACGCCGCCGGAGTGCGACGGGGTTTGCGTGGGCGAAACCGGACTCGTGCGCATCACGCGGCAGGAATACGCCTCCGCCGTCCGGGCGGCGTTCGGGGAAGACCTTTCCTTCAACGACGAGCTTCTTCCCACCGACCAAACCGCCGGCGCCTTTCGCGCCAATAGCTACAGCGACGTGTCCGAGCGCGACATCGTGAGCTTTTCCGAAGCGGCCCTCGACATCGCAAACCGCGTCGACGTCACGAGCGCGTGCGCGGATCAAACTCCGGAAGACTGCGGGAGGATTCTCTTCGAACGCTACGCCCCAGTGCTCTACCGGCGCCCGGTCCGCGCCGACGAATCCGCGCCCTACGCCGCGCTCGCGGCCTGGTCGTTCCCGGAGGACGGGCTTGTCGGCGCGTCGTCCCTCGTCATCGAAACGCTTCTTCAGTCGCCCCACTTTCTCTACCGGCCGGAACGCGTTCCAGACGGCGAGCCGGGACGTCTCGACGGGCTCGCGCTAGCCACGCGTCTCGCTGCGTTCCTCTGGGTGTCGGTTCCCGACGAAGCGCTTCTCGCCGCCGCCGAAGCGGGCGAGCTCGACACACCCGACGGGCTGGAAGCCGCCGCGCGCCGGATTCTGGACGATCCCAAAGCGGCAGCGGGCATCGGCCGCTTTCATCGGGAATGGCTCGGCATTGGTGAGCTCACCACGGACGACAACGTTCGACAGGCGATGGTGCGCGAGACCGAAGCGTTCGCAAGCGCGGTCCTCCAGAGCGACGCCCCCACCCTCGAGGCTCTCCTCACCGAGTTTCACGCGCCGATCGACTCCACCCTCGCGGAGCACTACGGCGTCGGCGCAGGCGACTGGGTCGCGGTGCCCGGCCGGAGCGGCATTCTCACGCACGCCTCGGTGATGACCGCCCACGGACGAGAGAACTACACGCGCGCGGTTCACCGTGGGGTCTTCCTCCGCACCGAAGTTCTTTGTCAGAGCTTTCTCGATCCTCCCGACGACGCCCTCGACAACCTTGAGGATCCCGGCGAAGGCGCCACCGATCGCGAGCGCCTCGCAGCGGCCACATCGGGCGAGCAGTGCATTCAATGTCACGCGGCGATCAATCCACCGGGCTTTGCCTTCGAGCACTACGACGCGCTCGGCCGCTTTCGCGAGGTCGACGCGGATGGGCGCCCGATCATCGCAAGCGGCACCCTCGAAGCTGCTGGGGATGCGACGGGTTCCTTCACCGATGCGGTCGACCTCACAAACCGCCTCGCGGGCTCGGACATCCTGGCGCAATGCCTCACCCGCCAGTGGTTTCGTTACGTCCTCGGCCGCGTCGAGAGCGAAGACGATCGGGTCACCCTCTACGAGAGCAACCGCGCGCTCACCGAAAACGGCGGCGATCTTCGCGCGCTGATCGTGGCACTCGTTCGAAGTGACGCCTTTCGCTACCGGCGGGCGCCTTCACCGCGGTCCGAGGAACTCGAGGAGTAGCGGGTTCACCAGATCCTGCGACGCGCGAATCATGCATCCATCCGCCGCGTGCGACCCGCCTTCGGGTGTGCACCCGGCCGCGCGCATTTCAGCGTCGGAGGGGATGCGGAGATCCACTGGCGTTCCTGCGTCGCGAAGCGCGTCCGCGAGGACTTCGGATTGGATCTGCGCGACGAGGCGGTCGTAGGGATCCGGCGCTTGAAGGAGCACCACGCGGGTTTCTTTCGGACGACAGGCGTGCGCGAGCGGTGAGGCATCGACGCAGCGAGTGCAGCCGCGCCCGGACAGACAGCGAACCGGGTCGTCGCAGGTTTCGCCGGTATAGAAACGCGGGGCTTCGTTCGCGAGGGAATCGGACGTCACAAAGCGTGGCAGGTCCGTCGGCGGCGCGTACGCGAGGGCCAAAGAAACGTCCGTCGGAGCGTCGGCGCACGCTGGGTCAAGATCCGCGCGGTCGCTCGTCAGCGCGGCCATCAATGCGAGGTGCGCGCCCGCAGAGGTGCCGAGCACACCGATCCGATCCGCGTCGATCCCAAGCGCCTCACTCTCTTGCCGAAGCCACTGAAGCGCGCACTTCACGTCCATGACGTTGTTCGGATAGCCGCCACCCTCCTGGGCCAGTCGGTAGTCGATGTTGAAGGCCGGAACGCCGAGCACGGATGCGATCCCCTGCGCAAACCCACTCACCTCGGTCCGCCGATTGTCGCAGTCGAGCCAGCCGCCCCCGTGAATGATCACGATCGCGCCGGTTCCTTCCCGCGCTTCAGGAAGATGAAGATCGCCGTGGAGCACGTAATCGCCGCGCGTCGCAAAGGGGATATTGGCGCGAATCTCGACGCCGTCTTCGTTTCGGGTTTCGGTCGGCAGCTCCTCGCGGGCGAGCGTGCGCGCGCAGGGCCCAAGCGAAACGGGAATCGGCGCCGCGGTTTCGAAAGGCGTGCAGGAGGGAGCCGCGTCGATCGCGGCCGCATCCTCGTTCCCGACATCCACCGACGCATCCGCCAATGCATCCACCAACGCATCCATCGATGCGTCCACCTCATCGGGCGTCGAGTCCCCACACGCCGCGGCGACAAGCAAAGAGACAAAAAGCGATCGCGCACCCACGTTTGACCTCGTTGGTTGACCCGTAGCTATACAAGTCGCGCGCCAAGGGTCCATCGCGCGAAAAGACAGCGGGTTTGGGTCGCTTCATGAGGCGGCGACACCTCAGCGAGAGGTTTCGACACCCCACCTCTATCGAAGAGATGCGTTCGTGATTTCGTTCAGCCTGGTCGCAGCCCGTGACAAGATGGCATTCGACAATCCTCGGCATAGATCGCGCGGCCACTTCGTTTTCCTCGTGATGGACGGAGCGACAGGTCCAAGCCGTGCTACCGTTCGCGACGTGAGCCTCGCGGACGCCTCGGCCCTCGCCTCTCGGCTCGTGGAACGCGTGAGTACGGTCCTTCGGGGCAAAGAAGACGTCGTTCGACTCTGCGTCGTCGCGCTCTTTGCCCGCGGACACGTGCTCATCGAAGACGTTCCTGGAGTCGGAAAAACCACCCTTGCCCGCTCGTTGGCCGCCTGTTTAGGCCTTCGTTTTCGGCGTCTTCAGCTGACGAGCGATCTGATGCCGAGCGACGTGGTTGGCGGCAACGTCTTCGATCGCGAAAGCGGCAAATTCACCTTTCGACCCGGGCCCGTTTTTACGCAGGTCCTTCTCGCGGACGAGATCAACCGCACGACGCCGCGTACCCAAAGCGCGCTGCTCGAGGCGATGGGCGAAGGACAGGTTTCCATCGAAGGCGAGACCCATCGCCTCGAAGATCCCTTCTTCGTGATCGCGACGCAGAACCCGCAGGACTTCTACGGCACCTATCCGCTGCCCGAATCGCAGCTCGACCGTTTCCTCCTGCGTCTTCGCGTGGGCTACCCAGACAAAGCGATCGAGCGGCGCGTCCTTTTGGAGCGCGGCGCGGACGATCCGGTCGAGACGCTTTCGGAGATCGTGAGCGCCGAAGCGCTCAAGGCAGCGTCCGCGGCGGTCGATCAGGTTCGGGTGGACGAAAGCCTTCTCGACTACCTCCACGGACTCATCGTCGCGACGCGCGAGCATCCGCTCATCGAGGTTGGCGCTTCGACGCGGGCCGCCCTCGCCTTTGCGCGTGCCGTTCGAGCTCGCGCGATCGTCGAAGGCCGGGATTACGCCATTCCCGACGACATCAAGGACCTGGTCATTCCGCTTCTTTCGCACCGCCTTCGCACCGCGGGAGGCGGCGGTCCCGATGCGCGCGCCGACGCGGAAACGATCCTTCGAGAGCTCTCCGATCAGGTCGCGGTTCCGGTGTAGTTCCTGGTGGCGAAGAAGCGAGACCGGCGACGAAGTTTTCGATTTACCCGCGAGGGAAAAGTCTTCGTTGCGGTCACGGTTGGCGTGGGTCTCGCCGCCGTCAACACCGGAAACAACCTTCTCTACCTCGTTCTCGGTCTGATGCTCAGCCTGCTCCTCGTGAGCGGAACCTTGAGCGACGTGGCGCTCTGGCGAGTTCGGGTCTCGCGACGTTTGCCAAGGCGCGCGTTTGTCGACGGGTCGAGCGTCGTCGAGGTCACCCTGCGCAACCGAAAGACGCGGCTTCCGAGCTACGCGCTCGAGGTCGAAGATCGCGCGACCAGCGAGACCAAAACCGAACGCTCGTGTTTCTTTCTGAAGGTCTCGCCCGGATCCTCCCAAACGGGAAGCTACCGACGCTCCCCCGCCAAACGCGGCTGGCTCCACCTGCGCGATTTCATGGTGCGCACGCGCTACCCCTTTGGGCTGATCGAAAAAGGACGACGCTTTTCCGTGGAGGGCCAGCTTCTCGTCTACCCGAAGATCGTGCCGGTGGATCCCCGCTCCCTTCGCAACCTCGGCCTCGGCACCGACGCCCCCTCCGCACGCCTTGGACAAAGTGGCGATGTTCGCGGACTGCGCGAGTACCTCGAGGGCGACGAAGCGCGGTCGATTCACTGGCTTCGAAGCGCCGCCCGCGATGAGCTCGTCGTACGCGAGCGTTTTTCGCAAGCGCGCTCGCGCATCACGCTTCTTCTCGATCAACGAGAGCCGGCCCACGCGACCGAAGAAGACGCCGAAGCCTGGCGCGCTGCGTTCGAGGAAGCCGTGTCGCAAACCGCCTCCCTCGCGGACGCCGCCCTCCGTTCGGGTGCTGCGGTCGACGTTCGCGTGCGCGGCGCAACCTCACCGCTCGTGCTCCCCGGAAACGCCCCCGATCCGATCTTTCGCTTTCTCGCGCTCCTCGAAACGGTCAGCGGGGACGAGATCCCCGAGCCGAGCGCGCCGGGCCTCACCTACGCTGTTGCGGTCGCCGCATGAAGTTTCACTCGCTCCATGCGTTCGTCTCCTATCTCCTCGCCGGGCTCGGTTTGATCGCGCTGATGTTTGGCTCGGAGCTTCCGCTCATGAGCGGCGGCCTCCTCGCGATCGGCTACCTTGCGAGTCTCTTCGTTGGCCCTTCCGTGTGGGACCGTCCCGGCTACACGCGCCTCTGGAACGGAATCCTTCTCACCTTTCTCGCGCTGCAGGTGGCGCGCGGTTTCTTTTTTGGCTCGCCGATTCTCACGCTCGGAATCGAGTTTGCCGGTGGACTTCAGGTCTCACGACTCTTTCATCGACGGAGCGCGCGCGACTACCAGCACATTCAGGCCCTCGCCTTTCTTCATCTCATTGCGGCGACGGTCCTCAGCACCGGCATCGAATACGGCGCTGTGTTCTTCGGCTTTGTCCTCGCGACGCCCTGGATGCTCGCGTTCACGCACCTGCGAAGCGAGATCGAAAACCACTACGGCGAAGGCATCGACAACCCGGGACCCCGCGCGCGTCGCGTTCTCGCTTCGCGGCGCATTGCCGGACCTGGATTCCTCTTTGGAACCGCGGCGCTCTCCCTTCCGCTCTTCGTCGTGACCGCGGCGTTCTTCCTGCTCTTTCCGCGCGTCGGAATGGGCTTTCTCAGCTTTGGCGACGCCGGCGGACGACGCGTCGCGGGCTTTGGGGGCAATGTTGAGCTCGGCGACTTCGGCGTCATTCGCAACGATCCAACGGTCGTCGTCCGCGTCCGTCCCACCGACGGGGTCGCCCCGCCGCGAGGGTTCTATCGCCTGCGCGGGACCTCCTTCGATCGCTACGAAGACTCGCGCTGGACGCGTTCGCCCGCACTCCCGCAACGCTTTTCGCCCTCCCTCGGCTATCACCTCATTCAGCGTTCACCGCGGGGTCAGGAGCGCGAACTCGACATCGTTCTCGACCCGCTCGACGATCCGGTGATCTTTCTTCCGGAAGGAACGATCGCGCTGCGGATTCCTCCGCGCGTCGAAAACGCCCTCGATGTTCGAAGGAGCATTCAGCGGCGCCCTGGCCTCGACGTTCGCTACGTCGACGGGGACGGCCTCGCCTTTCGCTACACCGCACTCATTGCCGACGACGCGCGCAGTGGAATTCCAGAGCTCCTCGAGGATGAGCAGCGCGAACGTTATCTTCAGCTTCCGCCGATCTCCGCGCGACTTCGGGCACTCGCCGAAGAGAAAGCCGGCGAAGGGACGCCGCGCGAGCGTGCGCGACGACTCGAGACCTGGCTCGGGAGCTCGGGAGAGTTCGCCTACAGTCTCGAGATGCCCGACACCTCGGGCGGCGATCCGCTCGAGATCTTTCTCTTCGACGCGCGCCGGGGGCACTGCGAGTACTACTCCACCGCTCTCGCGGTCATGCTCCGCGCGATCGGCATTCCCTCGCGCAACGTGACCGGGTTTGTGGGGGGTCGCTGGAACGAGTACGGCGGCTACTACGCGGTATCGCAGGGGGATGCCCACAGCTGGGTCGAAGCGTGGATCGACGGGCAGTGGGAAACCTTCGACCCCACCCCTGCCGGACGCCAGGACCTCACGCCCGAGGACGACTGGCTCGCCGAAGTGCGCGCCGTCCTCGACGCGCTGCGAACGCGATGGAGCGAGGATGTCGTCGGCTACGATCTTCGGCGACAGATCGCAGGACTGCGTTCCTTTTATCGGTGGCTTCGCTCGTTCCGCAGCGACGAGGCGGAAGTCTCCAACGAGCCCGAAGACCGAGACGTTCAGGCGAGCACCGGGCCGGAAGCCAAGTGGGCGGTCGGCATCGCCATCGTGCCCTTCGTGTTGGTCGCATTGATCTACGCGTGGCGTCGTCGTCGACCCGGTCGACCGAAGAACCTTCAAGAGGCCACGAAGGTCTTTGCGGATCTGGAAGCCGCGCTCCGCCGGCAGGGTCATCCGCGTCCGGCCGGTCGAACGCCCAAGGAGCACGCTAAGATCGTTGAAGCATCGGGATTTGCGGCGTCGGACGCGGTCTGGGAAGTCACCCACGCGTACCTCGCGGCACGCTTTGGAAGCGCGCCGCTCGATGTGGCCGCCGCGCGGCGCCGGGTTCGCGAGGTCCGGCGCGCACGCTGAACTACTCCATGCACGCGCTTCCGGTCCACGTGCAGCTTGCGTCGATGCAGGTTTGCTCATCGGTCACCGCCGCGCAGGCGCCGGGTTCGACGGTGAGGCAGCACATGTCGGTGCCGCCGCAAAAGCCGTTTGCTTGCCAGAAGGGACAGCCGTGCCAGTCAACGCTCAGGGTGAAGCGACCGTCAAAGCCGGGATTGCGAATGTCGACGCAGCCGGCTTCGGTCGGGCTCCAGCCGCCCGCCGTGAGGTTCGCGCCGCAGGGTGACGAGGGCGCGCAGCACACGCCTTCGTCGGGGGCTTCTTCCGGAACACAAATGCCCGCTTCCTCGCCGTTGTCCCGGCAGTAGTCGCGATAGGAGGGTGAGCCGTCCACGCCGCAGACGCCAAGGCCGTCGCACGCGGGCGTGTCGTCGCACAAGCGCGTGCAGATTCCGCATTCGCACAGGAGTGAGCCGCACTCGTCGTCGGTTTCGCACTGCCGTAGCCAGTGCGTTTCGCTTCCCGTGGTCGGTGAGCCGCACGCGAGGAGCGCGAACGTAAGAAAAGCCAGGGTGCCCGCTTTCATTTCTCTTCCTCTTCCTCGATGGGCACTGTCTGGCCCACGTAAAAGACCACCTGGCGCGTGTGCGCGGGTGGCGTCGCATTTCGACTGTGAGCGTCGGTGCGGGTCCGTAGATTGGACGCCAGCTCGCGCGCCTCGGCGAGAAGACCGAGCACTTCGCTCTCCAGCGGATGCCCGTCCCAAACATCAAAGCGATAGGTGCTGCCGCCCACCACGTCGCGGAACTGCGACTTTCCACCGTGGCGAAGCTTGGTGGTGATCGCGGTGACCACGGCCTGAAAGTGATCGAAGACGGCGGCTTCCCAGCCTGCTTCGTCTTCGTAGGGAATCAGGACTTCGGTGGCGACAAAGCGGTCGCCCCTGTCGTGAACCTGGCCGGCGCTCACCAGCGTTTGAAGAGCCTCCGAAACGATCGCAGGTGCGATTTGCGTGGAGGTCGCGAGCTCGGCTTCGGTGGCGGGTCCGTTGCGAACGAGCGCGAGGGCGATGTGCGCTGCGGCGACGTCCCGTTCGGCCACTGGAAGCTCGGCGGCTTCGACCGCGCGATATGTGGTTTGATCGCCGCGACCGGAGCGAAAGAGCACGCCGTTTTCGACGAGGTCCTTGAGAACGCTTCGCACGACGCGGTGATCGTCGCGCCGAAAACGATGAAGGACTTCGCCGCGCGTTGCGGTCTTTCGATCTTGGAGGTAGCGGGCGACCGCGATCCAGAGGGTCTGACCGCGATCGGTGGAGCTTTCCGAGAAGCGGCGAACCCGCGCGTGATAGGTGCGGAGCGCCATACCGAACATGTCGGCGATGATCTTTTGGCCGAGCCCGGCGTCCTCGAGCTGCCGAACGAGGTCGATAAAGACCTTCTCCGCGAGGTAGCCCACCGGACTTCGGTGCCGGGTCGCGAGCTCGGCGACCAGCACCATGGTCTGCCGGACGACCGCGTCGATGAGCCAGGTGCGATTCATGAGAACCACTCTAGCTGGCGCAGGATGGCCTACCTAGTGCACAAATCGGCACCACTTTCGTGGGGCCAATGTGCGCCATACCTGGAGATGCGGACTACAACACCTTGAAACCATTCAGATGGGATGATGTGAGCATCGTCGGCAGATTCGTGTCGCGCTAGCGCGTGGCCCATTCGATGACGGCGTCCGAAAACGCGCGCCCGAGGGCTGGGATGTGACCGCCGCCGTGAATCGTCCAGAGCTGAACGTCGCGGTCGACCTCGCACCCCGTGTACTGCAGCCGCGTGGTCTCGCTCCCGTCGATGCCCGTGTCCAGGTCGATGGGCGCGAGCTCGGTGGACTCCGCGCAGTTCGCGCGCGCCGCCCAGCGATCGACTTCCTCGCTGGCGTAAGGCGCAAAGGGAACCTGGTCGTCCGCGTCCCCGTGAATGTGCAGCACGTTGAGCGGCGCGGGACTCCCGCATTCCTCGATCGAACGAAACCCAAGACCGGCCACGGCAATAACCCCGGTGATGCGGTCGCTGTGCCTGCACGCCATGCGATAGCTCATGAAGCCGCCGTTGCTGTGACCCACAAAATAGACGCGCTCGCGATCGACCGGAACGAGCGCTTCCACCTCGTCGAGAAGATCGAGCAGGTATCCCTCGTCGTCGACGTTCGTGTCGTGAAAGTCGCAGCACTCCTCGGTCGCGTTCCAGAAACGGCGACCATCCGGACCACGCGATCCTTCCGGGAGCACCAGGTAGATCCCTTCGCGACGCGTGCGGGGCGAAAGCTGAAAGAGAAGATCCTGCACGCCGGCCGAGGCGCCGAGACCGTGAAGAAGCACGACGAGCGGTCGTTCAGTACGACCGTCGTGGTCGAGGGGCACGAGCAGCTGCGCTTCGCGATCGATCGCGCCAACGGGAACCATCGTGCCGGCCTCAACAGCGCTTGGAGTCGTTTCCTGCGAGCAACTCACAAGGAAGAAGGCCAGCAGGATTCGCATCATGAGCCCCACTATGCCGTGATCGATACGCCTCGGCACCCAATTTGTGAACTTAGTTCACGACCATCCTGAGAAGCCGGTCGCCGTGAATCGGGGACGTCACCTGGACTCTCGCATCACGGCTTTCCCGGGTTGAGAGTGACGACGATTTTTCCGAAGTGCTCGTTCTCCCCAAACGTTCGAAACGCGTCGGCGGCACGCGCGAACGGAAAGACCTGGTCCACCACGGGCTCGATGCCGGTCGCCTCAAGAAACCGTGAAAGGTCCTCGAGCATCGAGCGACTCCCGATGAGAATCCCGTCGAGGTGCAGGCTGCGGAAGATCAGGTCGAGCGCGGACACCCCGCCTTCAAATCCAGTAAGCCCACCAATGATCGCGATGCGCGCGCCTGGACGCGCGGCACGAACGGAGCCTTCGAGGGTTCCACTCCCCCCCACTTCGATCACGCGATCGACGCCGCCGGTAAGGGTCGCCACGTCGTCGGCCCAATCCTCACTCGTCCGGTAGTTGACCGTCGCACTCGCGCCAAGCGATCGCGCGCGGGCCAGCTTCTCGTCGGACGACGAAGTGATGACCGCGCGGTATCCTGCAGCTCGCGCCAGCTGCAGGCCGAAAATCGATACGCCGCCGGTTCCTTGAAGCAGAACCCATCCGTCTCGTTTCAACGCGCCGACCTCGAAGAGCGCGTGCCAGGCGGTTACCCCGGCGCAGGGCAAGGTCGCTGCCTGTTCGGCGCTGAGGTGAGTGGGTGCGCGCACCAGCCCGTTCGCAGGTAGAACCACCTCGCTCGCGAGCATCCCGAGAGATCCGGTTCCCAGAGAGCGCGCGGTCGTGTCGCTCCGAGGGTCACCAAAGTGCCAATCGGGAAAGAACGAAGCGACCACGCGGTCCCCTACCTTCCACGTGACGCCGGGGCCCACCTCCGTGACAATCCCCGCGCCATCCGAAACGGGAACAAAGTCCCCCGGGGCCACCGGGTAGCCCCCTTCCAGGATCATCAGGTCGCGCCGGTTGAGGGACACCGCCTCAACCTGAACGCGCACCTCTCCAGGACCGACCTTCGCCGCCTTCGCCTCGGTCAGGCGAAGGGACGCAACTCCGCCACCCACGGTGGCCACATACTTCTGCATACCGAAGTCCTGTTGTTGCCTAGTGCTCTCCGAAAGACCAAAATAGTCTCATTACTGTTGCTTGTAAGGCACCAATGAACGAGCGCGTCGATGGGCTGGAGGTGTTTGTGGAAGTGGCCTCAACGGGCAGCTTCACGAGCGCCGCGTCCCAGCTCGGCGTGACCCGTTCCGCGGTGAGCAAGACGATCGCGCGACTCGAACGGCGGCTTGGCGTTCGTCTCGTACAACGCACGACGCGTCGCCAAAGTCTCACCGAAGAGGGGCGCACCTATTACGAGACGTGCATGCGCGTACTCGCAGAACTCGAAGCGGTTGAGGCGAGTCTCGATGCCCGGCGCGGAGTTGTGCGCGGAACCCTTCGCGTCACCGTACCCATGGTTTTCGGGCGCCACTGCGTAGCGCCGGCACTCGTCGAGCTCGCCGCGCAACACCCCTCGCTCGCGATCGACCTCTCCTTTAGCGACCGCGTCGTGGACCTCGTCGACGACGGCTTTGACCTCGCGGTTCGCATCGGCCCAGTTCCCGACAGCGCAAGCCTCTCGATGCGAAAGGTCGGTGTCCAGGAGATGGTGATCGGCGCGTCCCCCTCCTATCTCGACGTGCACGGACGTCCCGAATCCATCGCCGACCTCGAAGCTCACACGCTTCTCGCCTACACGAAACTGCAAGATCCCTGGCGTGTCGGTGGGCGAACGCTTGCGGTCCACTCTCGTCTTCGCTTCGACGATCTCGACGCGTTGGCCGATGCCGCCCTCCAGGGAGGAGGCCTCGCGCTCTTACCGCGGTGGATGATGCTCGCGGCCACGCAAACGGGCGCCTACGAGTTTGTTCTCGCGGAGCTTCCGGCGCAGCGCCTACCGATCTC
>JBCDAA010000071.1:0-27741 GCA_039186435.1 Myxococcota bacterium
CAGGTGCTCGGTGGCGCGGCTCCGTTTCCGCCGACGCCGAGGCCTCGCCACGAAGACGCGGCCGAGGTGGTCCGGCGCTTGCCCGGACACAACGTGAGCGTCGGCACAACGTGAGCGTCGGCACAACGTGAGCGTCGGCACAATGTGAGCGTCAGTACAACGACTGAGTCCGTGACTCAGGCGTCGTACCGTTCACGCTCAGTCGTTGTACCGGTGCTCAGTCGTTGTACCGCTCAGTCTTTGTACCGACGCTCACGTTGTGTCCGGGCAAGCGCCGGACCAACTCGGCCGCGTCTTCGTGGCGAGGCCTCGGCTTCGGCGGAAACGGAGCCGCGCCACCGAGCACCTGGGCGCACCAGTAGACGGTGCGGAGTTTGAACGCTTCAAGCCACGCGGCATCCACAGGCTGTTGCCGGTACGTCTTGAGCGCAGCCCCGACCTCAGACGCCCAGGGATGCCCCTCGGGGCCAAACATCTCGCGGCTTCGCGCTACGCTCTTGGCGACAAGCCGACCCGCCTCTGCAATCCAGTCGTCACCGTTCTCGCCGCGCGCCCTGAGCTCTGCGCCGTGCACGAGTCGCGCGGCCGCCTCGCTGAACCAGATGTCGCCGTAGTTCACGGCCCAGCCCCATCCGTCTTTTTTGGCGGCAGCGAGTCGCAGGGTCTCCGCCGCGGTCGCCCACTCAGCGCGCATCATCTGCTCAAGGCCGTCCATCCACATGAACCGCGCCGCCTCAAGGACGCGCTTCTGATAGCAGCCTTCAAGGTTTTGCTCCGCGAGACGCCGAACGTCCGCGTCTCCGAACGTGAGCGCGTGTCCAAGGTAGAGCTCACATTCGAAGAGCGTGTTTTCGAGAAGCTTGTGCACGTTCATGTGAAAGCCGCCGAGGGTGACCCACCACCGCCCGTTGTCGAGGCGAGGATGTTGCTCGAGAAGCTCCCGCAGTCGACGGAGCTCCGCGCCCATCTCGGCGCATGTTTCGCGAGTGCCGAGCTCGCCTTGCTCCCAGCGCTCCCAAGCGTTCACCAGGCTGTGGAGACAGCCCCGTGCCACCGCGCGGGCTTGCTCTTGTTGCTGCAGGAACGCGCCCGGGTCGAATCCGTCCGGCGGCTCGTTGCCTTCTACGGTGAAGGCGATCTCCAGACGGCGTATCCCCGCGTCGTTCTGACAGTCGGCCGTGGTCACCGCGACAAACTCGACCCGGTAGGCCTCGTCTCGGTGCGGGTCGAAACGCACCTCCCCGCGAAGGGATCCGTCGTCGTCGAAGCGGAGCCCCGGCGAAAGTCGGACGAGGGTCGGGCACTGCAGATATCCGCTCCCTTCCCCTGGATGGCGAACCGAGTCGCCAACGCGGACCGTCCCGAGGTCCACCGAATGTCGCGTCACTTTGAGCCCGTTCCGGGCCGCGCAGCGGTAGTGCTCGCTATAGAGTTCGACGGCGGACCAGCTCCGCGGGCAGCAGTCGCAGCAATGGCAACGCCCACTTCGATAGCTGGCGCTTCCGGGTGGCGACTCGCCTGTGCAGCCGAGAGCATTGGGAGCACCGTTCGTCTCCTCATCCGAACCCGGTGGGAGCGCAGCAAGAGCGTCCATGCGGCGCGCGATCTTTCGATCCTCCGGCGTGGGCTCCCGACAGTAGCGGGCGTCGTCTTCCGGAACGTAGATGAGCGCGTGGTCCGCCTCCAGCGCCACCTGGTAGGGCGCAGTCCTTCCGGCAGGCCAATGATCTTCCCGGTAGTGCAGCGCGATGACGCGTCCGAGCTTCCAGCCCTTCGGGCCAAGGTTGCACATCACGAGCGCACCCACTGCGAAACGAAGCTCCGTCATCACGGCCGAGCGTAGTCCCGTGGGTGAGACGCAGTCATCCACTTCGATGCCTATGTTGGCGTCGGTTTCGCCGAGAACTTGCCAGTTCGTACGGAACGCGGCACTCGTGGTTCATGCCTCGGAAATGCGCGGTCTGCGCCAACTTTCGTCCAGAAGCGAACCTTCGTGAACGGATCATCACCGACGTTTCGTTCGGGGAGCACACGGTAGCTCTCTGCGAAGCCCATCGGCGTATCGCGGAACGCAATGGGATCACGACGTTCGAAGCGCTTCGTGAGTTCTATGGCGAGTCGGAGGGTCGTCGTTCGTACGTACCGAGACGGACGAGCGCCCCGGCGCCGGTGGGAGCGGAACGCCGAAAGCGCGGCAGGCGCGCGACCGACGCGATTTAGTTCACGATCGGGTCTCGCCACGAAGACGTGGTCGCTTTCTGCGCTGCGCCTGTGCACCCATCGGTCTTTGCAAGCAGCGCCGTGAGCACCAGACTGAGAACGACATGAAGGGCCACGATCTGCACGACCTGCTGCCCGGTCTCACCGCGTTTGTCGCGGTCGTCCAGCAAGGCGGGTATTCCGCCGCCGCGCGCGTGATGGGCAGCGACAAGGGCACGCTCAGCCGGCGCGTCCGCTCCTTGGAAGATGCGCTCAGCGTGCGCCTCCTCGATCGCACAACGCGATCGGTGCGCCCTACTGAAGCAGGCGCCCGGCTCTTCGCAGCCAGCGAGGGTTCGGTCGATGCGTTGAAGTCCGCTCTCGCTGCCGTTCATCAAGGGGACCCGGTCGGTAGCGTTCGGATTACGAGCGCCCCCGGCCTTGCGGACGAGCTCTGGGTCCCGGTGATCAGCGCACTACGCGAAAGCCACCCTCAAATCCGGGTGTTCGTTCGGAGCGAGGTATCGTTTCAAAGCCTCGTCGCCACCGGCTTCGACATCGGCGTGCGGACCGGCAAGCTGCCCGTGACGAGCGACATTGCCAGGCCGCTGATGACCTGGCGCTACGTAGCGGTCGCTTCTCCCGAGTGGGCTTCGCGCCATCCAGACGCGAGTCCGGAGTCCCACGAGGATGGGTGGCTTTTTCACAGCCAGCGTGCCCACGCCGCGCCATGGCGTTTCGTTCTCAGGGGAGGCCGGAGCGTGACTCGAAGCATCGCCCCCATCACGGTGAGCGAGGACTTTCGTTTGCTTCGCGGGATGGCGCTCCTTGGCGAGGGCGTCTACCTCGTCGCGCCCCCGCTGATCGCTGCCGATCTTCGCGAGGGCGCACTTCAGCGGGTATTCCCAGACTGGCGCGTCGATCACACCCACACGATTTACAGTGTCGTGCCGCATCGCGAGCACCCTGCACCCGCCACGACGGTGGTGCTCGACGCTGTCGCCGAACACGGCGCCCGCCTTGAGCAAGCCTGGAAAGCGTTCAGCGAGTAGACCATCGCTGGGTGTGTCTAGCCTTCGAGCTTGACGACGATCTTGCCGAACTGGCCTGACGCTTCGAGGTACTCGTACGCAGCCGGGAGTTCGTCGAAGGGAAACACCCGATCGATCGTCGGCTTCAGCGAGGGTGCGTGCTCCAGCAGCCACGCCACCGCGGGTTCACGGCGCGCCGGATCCGCGAGGATGTGATAGCCCGCGTGGAACGCCGTCAAACTCAGGTTCTTGGCAAACGCAGGGAACGCGGGAAAGGGCGTCCCGGCGAGACCATCGAGGAGCCCGTACACCACCATTCGCCCTCGGGACTTCATCGCCATGGCGAGCGCCTCGAGCGATGGCCCCGCAACGGCGTCGAACGCAACGTCAAAACGGTCTTCTCCGAAGCCTTCCGATTCTGACGTGATGATGACGTCGTCAGCACCGGCCTCCTTGAGACGCGCTGCTTTCGCCTTCGTGCGGGTTGTGGCGATGGCCTGCGCCCCGCAGCTCGCAGCGATTTGAAGTCCCGCAAGGCCAACGCTTGAGCTCGCTGCGGTTAGGATCACGCTCTGGCGTTTTTGCAGCTGACCGAGGCCGATGAGACCTTCGTACGCGGTCAGGTACGCGACCCAAAAGGCGGCAAGGGACTCATCGTCGAAACTCGCGATGTCCGGCAAGAGCATGTCGGCGTTGACCACCGCGTACTCCCCCGCGACACCAAAGCCGCGGGTGTTCACGGCGCACACCACGCCTGCCCGCGTGCCAACGAGGGACTCGTCGACCCCGTCGCCGACCGCGTCGACCACCCCCGCGCCTTCGATGCCGATCCGGCTCGGAAGATCCGGCGCCTCGAGATACTGCCCACGCAGGAAGAGCGCTTCGGCGCGGTTCAGCCCGAGAGCCTTCATCTTCAATCGAACCTGGCCTGCGCCGGGCTCCGGGATCGCTTCGTCCCGAATCTCGAGGGCTTCCGGTCCTTCGGCGTTGGCGAAACGTGCGACCTTCACGCGACCTTCTCCTTGAGGCTACCGACGTAAGACTCGTCGATGTACTCCCCCGTTCGGAGGTGGTGGTCGATGCCCGCGATCATGACGTTCAGGTTGCCCGTGAACTGCTTCTTCACCGCCATCGCGTCCATGAGCTTTCCAAGAACGCCAAACTTGAGCTTGTAGGTCGCGGTGATCGTCAGTTTCGTTTGCTTGCCCTGATCGGCCAACTCAAAACGCACGGTGCAACTCTTGATGGGCATGGTGCTGTCGTAGATGTCGACCGTCAGGGAACGGCCCTCTTCCATCGCAGCGATTCGCTCGTGCAGCTGGTTCCCATCGGTGAGGTAACACGTTCGTTCCGCGCCCACACCGGTCGGCGCTGACCCTTCGTGAAGCGGGGACTTGTCGACGAGGGCATAGACCTTGTGAAAGGCCTTGAAGTCGGCAAGGAGGGAAAACACCTCGGCGCGCGGTCGATCGAGTAGACGTTCAACAACAATCTCGGACATTGTTCCTCCTTCGCTTGGAACCACGTCACTCTCCGGCCCTCGGGCGCGCCGCACAGCGCGCAGCTTCGCAACGCGGTTGTTGCGAAACAGCAACAGGGACCGTTGTCGCTATGCAACGCCGGTGTTCCGGAGTCCCTCACTGTGGTCGCGTAGGGCAGGTCCCATGCTCGGCTCCTCGGCGTTTTGCCGACCACGGAGACCTCCATCATGCATCGACGCTTCATTCTCTTGCTCTCGCTCGGCCTCGCCTGCTCTCAGACCACGGTCCCTGCCCAGCGCACGGCCGCGACGCAGACGTCCTGCCCGGAAGCTGCCTCTCTCGAGGACCGTCCACCCCTGCCCGAGGCGCCTCCATCGGGTCGATCCGCAGACTTCACGCTCGAGGCCGGTGCGCTGATCGAGGTGGTGTATGTCGACGCGAACGATGGCGCCGAGCGTCTCGCAACCTATGGGCGCGAGTCGGCCTCCCGCGGTGGCGAGCTGCTCGCGCGCTTCGATGTCGTCGGCGGCGCCGCCGAGCCGTCGATCTCGCACCTTGGCATCGTGACCTGGCCGGATCCCACACAGGCGACACCAGCAGCCGACGGCGCTCTCGGGTCAACGCTCCGGCGCCGAGGCTACTTCGGAGTTCAGCAATCCACGCCCGTGCACCTCTCTGAGAACCGCATTTACGACTTCACCTCGGCGTGGTCGATCGCCTCGGAGCCCTCGCAGATGCCCGTCATCATGCAGGTGCTCGGCACCTACTTTCAGAAGATCGGCCCGGTGATCGGCTACTACGGAATCGCTCAAAAGGGCTTTCTCGGTCCTCATCCCGCCGCACATGGGGATTTCACGCCGCACATGATGGGGCTCTTCGAGTGGGAACGCCTCGAGGACCACGCCACCTTCAACGCGGATCCTGCGTTCCTCGAGCACGTCGACATTCGCAACGCGTTGATGGAACGAATGGAGGTGCTGCTGACGAAGGTGATCCTCTAAATCGAAGCATCGGAAATCGAGACGAAGTTCGCTCTCGAGGGTAGGCTCGCGCCATGCGGTTTCTGCACGCGCGCGACGAAGAGCTCGAACTTGCCCTCGAGGACGTCTTTATCGTTCCGGACTACTACGACGGCGTCTCGCGCCTTGAGGTGAACCTCGCGCCCGACGACGTGCCGGGTAGCTCGCAGCCCATCGTCGCCGCGAACATGAACGCGGTGACGGGCAAGCGCATGGCCGAAACGATGGCGCGCCTCGGCGGGATCGGCGTGCTTCCCCAGGACATGAATCTCGACACCGTCGAGCGCATCACCAAGCACATCTACGCGGCTCATCCGCGCTTTGATACGGCCCTGACGGTGACCCGCGACGCAACGATTCGCGACGTTCTCGGCATCATCCGAAAGCGCGCCCACGACATGGTCGTCGTGGTTGACGACGCGCATCGCCCGATCGGCGTTGTGACCCAGTCGGACCTGCGCGAACGCGATCAATACACCCCCGTCGAGCGGGTCATGTCGACCGAGATGGTCCTCCTCGACGATGGCGTTTCGAACGAAGACGGCTACAACGCGATGCATCGCGCGCGCGTGAAAGCCGCGCCGATCGTGGGCACAAACGGAACCCTCGTCGGGATCCTCGGACGAGACGATGCGGTGCGCTACGAGCTCCTTCGCCCGAGCCGAACCGAAGAGGGTCGTCTCATCGTCGCGGGGGCGATCGGCATCTCGCGATCGAGTGCGGAACGCGCCCGGGCGCTGGTGGACATGGGGATTCCGATGGTCGTCGTCGACACCGCGCACGGACATCAGCGTCGGATGCTCGAAGCGCTTCGGGAGGTTCGTGATGCGATCGCCGGTCGCGCCACGATCGTCGCGGGCAACGTCTGTACGAGTGCGGGAACCGCGGCGCTCATCGAAGCCGGCGCGGATGTCGTCAAGGTCAACGTGGGACCGGGCGCCATGTGCACCACCCGCATGCAGACGGCGGTGGGACGGCCTAGCTTTACGTCGGTGCTTCACTGTGCACGGAAGGCCCACGAACTTGGACGCAAGGTCTGGGCGGATGGTGGCGTCCGCCATCCTCGGGATGTGGCCCTCTATCTCGCCGCAGGCGCGTCGCGCGTCATGATCGGAACCGCCCTTGCGGGAACCTACGAGAGCCCCGGCGACATGAAAGCGGACGCGGAAGGACGGCTCTACAAAGAGAACTATGGGATGGCTTCGGCGCGCGCCGTCAGCGACCGAACCGAGGGCGAGAGTCCGTTCGCGCGGGCGAAGAAAGGCTTCTTTCGCGAGGGCATCAGCACGAGCCGCATCTACCTAAGGCCGGGCTTTGAAAGCGTGGGCGCGATCGTCATCGACATGATCACCGGCGTGCAAAGCTCGTTTAGCTACGTGGGTGCGACGACCTTGGAATCGTTTCGAAAGCGCGCGGTGGTGGGCGTACAAACCCCGCACGGATACGGCGAAGGCACCCCTCACGGGCGCGTTCGGGGGTAGCGCCCTCAGCAACGTAGTAGTCTCTACCCATGCGGCTTATTGCGTTTTCTCTTCTGCTCGTCGCTCCGTCGCTTGTCCTCGCAGCCCCCGACGATTGGGCGGAAGGCGGTAGCGATGCCGAAGACGGAGCAACTCGCGACTTCTACAATCGCGGCGCTCGGCTTCGCTGGCAGCAGCTTCTCGGCGACTGGCGGGATCGCGAGGGAGTGCTGCACGGCGACGCGTCCTTTGCCTCGACGCGCATCGCTGACACGGACGAGGAACGCTTCGTCGAGTGGGATGTCACCACCCTCGTGCAAGCATGGGTTCGGGGGGACGTCCCTTCCCGCGGCTTTTTCCTCCGAGGACGCAGCGGCGGCCCCATCGATTTCAGCAGCCGGGAGGGCGCGGAGGCGCCGCAGCTCGTCGTCAACGGAGCCACCCTTCGCGCGGTCGCCGATACGCATCTTCCGGCGAGCACCTTTCGCGATCAGGGCGAATCGGATTCCCTTCGCGTTGCAGACGAATCCAACACGCTGGTGCGATTCGACCTCGATGGCATCACCGACGTCGAGTCCGCAGTCCTACGCCTCTACACGACGCGGCAGTTCGGGGGAGGCATGGACGTCGACGTCTTCTCGGCAGCGACGGGCGGCGAGCAAGCCCCGCGCACCGATGGCCTCGCAGCCGAGTTCGTGGACGACGAAGGGATCGCCGCCCATCCCGATGTGCTGATGGCCGATGGTTTCGAGTCTCCCGACTGGATGGAGAACTGGAGTCGGCACGGCGGCGATTTCGTGGTCACCGACGAAGACCAGTTCGGTTTTACACCGCTCGTCGGTCGCGCTCTTCGCGCGCGCATTCCGGAGGGAGAAAACACGGGGCTGAACACCTCGTACTACTTCATGGAGGAGGTCGGCGAAGAACCCGAGGAGATCTACTTTCGCTACTACCTTCGCCTTGGCGACGACTGGAACCAAAGCATCCAGGGCGGCAAGCTCCCCGGCATCGCGGGGACGTACAACACCGCCGGTTGGGGTGGTCGACGAAGTGATGGAACGAACGGTTGGTCCGCCCGCGGGCTCTTCATCGAAACGATCCCCGCGGACGCGAACAACCCCCTCGCGGGGTTCACGCCTGTCGGAAGCTACGTCTATCACGCGGACATGGAAGGCACCTTCGGTGACAACTACGTCTGGACCGATCGTTGGGGCGCCGGCGGACACGGCGGGGTGTTCGAGCGCGATCGCTGGTACTGCCTCGAGCACTACGTGCGCATGAACACCCCCGGCGAAACCGACGGCATTCTTCGCGGATGGGTCGACGGTCGGCTCTCCGTCGAGCGCACCGCGATGCGCTTTCGCACCGTGGACTCGCTTCGCATCGAACGCATCTGGATGAACCTCTTCCACGGCGGAACGCCGGTGTCGCCCTACGACCAGCACGTCTTCATCGACAACGTCGTGATCGCGCGAAGCTATGTGGGACCGATGGGCGGACGCGGCGGCGAGGACGCAGGCCCGGGCGCGGATGCGGGAGGCGGCGACGCAGGAGCCGAACAAGACGCCGGGCGACGCGACGCGGGCGTTGCCCCAGGAGCAGACGCCTCGATCGAGTCGACGTCGGGCGGCGGATGCTCCGTCGCGGGATCGCCGACGCCCGTCGCGTTCGCGCTCGCCCTCTTCGCGCTGCGTCGCCGACGATAGCTCGCATCAGACGTCTTCCGCGACCTCCCGAACGAGGTCGCGAAACCACTGGTGGGCAGGATGCGCGACGAGGCGCGGGTTCCACATCATGAAAAACTGCGCGGTCGGTAGCGCCAGCGGAAGCGAAAACGACACGAGACGGTGCTGGCGGCAGTAGCGCTCGGCCAGACGCTCCGCGACCGTGAGCACGAGGTCGCTCTTGGCGACCACCCGCGGCGCGAGGGCATGCTGATTCACCGTCGTCGCGATTCTTCGCTGGAGCCCCTTTCTCGTTAGCGCTGCGTCGACCATTCCGGTGGCCTCGCCCGTCGGCGCGATCAGCACGTGCGAGGCTGCTGCGTACGCGCGAAGTGTGACCTTTCGCTTCGCCAGCGCGTGCCCCCGTCGAACAACCCCGACAAAGCGTTCGTCGAGGATGCGTTCGGAACGATAACGCTCGGTCCCGCGAGCAAAGGGGGTGAGGCTGAGGTGAACACTTCGGGCGTCGAGAAGCGCATGCGTCGCCTTGTCGTCGGGACGAACGAGCAGATTGATCCCAGGCGCCTCGTAGGCAAGGCGCGAAATCAGAGACGGCAAGAGCACCGCCGCGACGTACTCGTGGCAGGCGAGTGCGATCTGCCGCGGCGCTTCCGGATCGAACCCCGCGGGCGCGAGCGCATTTTCAAGCTGATCGAGGGCTTCCCGCACGGACGACGAGAGCTCGAGGGCCCGGTCGGTCGGCATCATGCCTTCGCGCGTTCGCACGAAGAGCGGATCGTCCAGCGCACCTCGCAGCCGCGCGAGAGCATTTGAGACGCCGGACTGCGAGAGGCCGAGATCGCGACCGGCCTCGCTCACGCTCCCGCGCCGAAGCAGCGCATCGAAGACCAGCAGCAGATTCAGGTCGAGCCGCCGAAGACGCGCATACCCATTATCCGCGACAGTGATTTTTGTCATCACGAATATCCGTTGGCTGGGATCGTCGCTGCGCCCCATCAACGTGTCAATGAGACGCACCATCGCACTCCTTCCCATACCAACCGGAGACTCCGAATGACTCCCCTCCTCGGCCACAGCGCCCTCGGAACAGGAACGGAGGGCGTCATCGCCCTTCACGACTGGGCGAGCGACCAGACCAACTGGCGCGCTCTTCAACCCTTCGTCGACACCGAAACATTTCGCTTTCTCTTCGCGGACCTGCGCGGCTACGGGGAATCGCGGACGCTCCCCCCGGAGTTCTCGGCTGCCGCGATCGCGCGCGACGTCCTCGCTCTCGCTGACCACGAGAAATGGGATCGCTTTCACGTCGTCGGGCACTCCATGACCGGGCTGGTGCCTGTGTACCTCTCGATTCACCACGCGGACCGCATCGCAAGTGCGACCGCCATCACCCCGCTCACGCCCGCAGGCGTTCCGCCGGATCCTGCGCTCGCGGAGTTCTTCTTCAACGCGACAACCGACGATGAGACTCTCGGCGCGCTTCATGCGCAAAGCGTCGGCGGCGCCTACGGAGACACGTGGACCCGCGCCAAGATCAAGCAAACTCGAAGCGCGACCTCCCCCGAAGTTCTTCAGGGCTACATGGCGCTCTTTCTGCCTTCGTTCCACGCCGAGCTGGAGGCTGCGTGTCCGAGCACGCCGCTCTTGGCGATTACCGGCTCCCGCGACATGGAGCTCTTCCGCCGTGAGCAGCTACACGACTCACTCCTTCGATGGTTTTCGAACACGCGAGTCGAAACCGTGGAGAGCGGACACTTTCCGATGATGGAGCTCCCGGCTCAAACGGCCGCGATCCTCGACGATTTTCTTCGCGCGCACCGAATCAAACCCTAGACACAAACGATGCGCAGCCCGTGAAGAGGGCAGGCCATTTCATCTTTTCCTGTCTAACGCACTCGACCCAGCTGCAGGAACTCACCCGCAACCGAGAGCCCCTCGATCGCCGCGCCGTCTTCAACGCGATAGAGCGTACTCCGACCGACCGATTCCTGCGGGAGCACGATGGTCCCATTCACTTCAAAGGGAGGAAACGGCAACGCACTCAGCGGGATTCCAAGGGAGCGCACCGTCAGGTCTTCCACGTCGAAGAGCACCCAATCCCAAACCTCCGCAAAGGTGAGCTCGAAGGGGTCATCCACCATGCTGAGGTCGAGATCCCCGGAGAGCACTCGCGTTGCCGCGGTCCCATCGGGAAGGCCAACCAGGTGCCCAACTTCAGGGGCGCCCGTCAGCTCGCGCAGGTCGACGTAGTAGTCCGGATCGAAATCGTCTGCGCCAGCGCGTACGCGAAGGAGACAGGGAGGCGGAAGGTCGTCGTCACCAAGGACCGAGAACCGCCCGTCGTCGTTGTCCCCAATGACGTAGAGATCGCCGTTGCTCGTCGCAAAGGATCCCCCCGCCGCAACGCAGCGCTCGTCTTCGAAGACACCCTCCGTTTCGCCGGTCGCCGCGTCTAGGACAACGACGGCCACCGAGCGAACAAGCTCAAGGGCGCGTTCGTCAGTCCAGGCGATCGGAAGGAAGATTCGATCCTCAACCCGCTGCAACCCCGTGATCTGAAACTCGAACTGTTCTCCGCGATCGATCCCTTCGAGGGGAACCGTTCCATCCAGAACCATCTCGCGCGGGTTCCAACGAACCACCTGCTGTTGTTGCGTGTCGATGTAGTACGCGCGCTCCGGGGAGAGAAAGACGAAGAGAACCCGAAACGTCGTGAATCCGAGACCGGCCATGCTGAGACGGCCCTCTTCTTCCAGGAGCAGATCGTTGGTCACTCGGTATCGGGTGACCTCGAGCGACTCGGAGTCCATCACGAAGACCGCACCGTCGAAGGCGTACGACCTCGCAAACCCGTTTAGCTCCAGGGAGCGTGAAAGATCGATCTCGCGAGCATTCAGGTCGGGTTCGACGGAGACGTAGAACGTTCTGCCGCTCGGGGTGCGGATTCGGCTTCCCACCACAAACGCCGGGCCTTCGACGCCCGCATCGGAATCGCCTCCGGCGTCGATGACCGACGAATCGTCACCGCAGGCGATGCAGGAGAGGGTAAGGACGGCCAAAAGCGATCGACGAATCTTCACGACTTGCTCCTTGCCTGCGCTCTGACGCATTTGAGCGACAAGCTCAACCGAACGCCTCGGTGCTCACTCCGGCGGTCGCACCGGATGACGTTTCGGACAGGGGTATTTGCCCACGACGAGCAGTCCGCCGCCTTCGATCTCTTGAATTCGGTCGGCGCGCATCGTTCGGGTCACCTCACAGCCGCATGCGAGTACAAGGGTCGCTTCGACCCGGCCCTCCCCCACGCCGCGATGGGCGACGAGCTTGATCGCCGAGTGCGAAGTCACGAGTAGCGATCGTTCCGCCACGGGTGCGCGCTATTCGAGTAGCCACGCACCTCCCAAAAACCTTTTTGGTCTTCGGCGAGCAGCTCAATCTTCTTGATCCACTTCGCGCCCTTCCACGCGTAGAGCTGCGGCGTGATCATGCGCGCGGGGCCACCGTGTTCGATCGAAAGGGGCTCGCCGTAGACCGTGTGGGCGACCAGCACGTCGGGCTTCATCGCTTCAACGAGCGGCAGGTTCGTGGTGTACCCGTCGTAGCCGTGACAGAGCACATGCTGCGCCTCGTCCCGAACCTGCACGAGCGCCATCAGCTCCAAAAAGCGAACGCCGCGCCACTCCATGTCCATCTTTGACCAAGTCGTGACGCAGTGAAAATCGCTCGTGTCGTCGACCTGCTCGAGGGCCATCAGCGCCTCCCAGTTAAGCGTCGTCGGCGCATCGCAAGCGCCGGCAATTTCGAGGCTCCAGTCTTCGAGCTCCACGACTGGCTTGAGGCCGATGTCGAGAACGGGCCACCCCTTCGCGAGAACCTGTCCCGGCGGAAGCTTCGGCATGCCGTGACGATTCGCGGGGCCGGAGCCCATGGGTGCGTCGTCGCTTTGCGCGGGAGTCGCGGCCATCTTGGCCTCGAAGCGGGCCTTGAGGCGCATCCGCGCCTGAACGATTCGCTCCTGTTTGGCGTCGGTCATGAGAACGAAATAGCACGCCTTGCGCGCTACGCCGTGTCGAGGGCCACACGAATCGCATCGAGCACGCTCTCCTCGACACTCTCGTCGTCGTCGAGGCTTCGCGTCGAGACCACCATCGCGCCAAAGTCGCGGCCAAAGCGCTCGCAGTTGTCGCATGCCCGAAGGTGAACTTCGATCTTTGCAACCGTGGCTGCGTCGAGGTCTCCGTCGACGTAGTCGCTCAGCCGCTCGAGAACCTCGGAGCAGCGAATGCCGCCATCGTTTCGTTCATCCATGGCGATCCCCCTCGTCGGCGCGAAGTGTGCGCAGCGCTGCGGCGAGACGAAGGCGTGCGCGATGAAGCCGGCTTTTGGTCGCGCGAAGCTCAAGGCCAAGAATCGCAGCCGCTTCAGGCCCCGTGACCTGTTCGATATCTCGCAGCACGAGAACCTCGCGATCCGACGCAGAAAGCGAGTCGAGCGCGCGCTTCAGAAGCGTTCGCCGCTGCGCCAGAATCGCGAGGGTCTCCGGATCCGGCGATCCCCACCCGGCGTCTTCCCCAAGCTTGGCGAGCGGCTCGTCCACCGGCCGTTCCTTCGCGTGTTTGGCGCGCATTCGGTACGCCGTGTGACGCGTAATCGTGAGCAGCCAGGTACGCAGCGAAGCGTCCCCGCGAAACCCACCGATCCCGCGAAACGCCGCAAGAAACGCCTGCTGGGTGACGTCCTCCGCAAGGGCCGCGTTTCCGGTGAGGGCCTTGGCAAGTCGAAGAACCGCGGCCGCATGACGGCGCGTCAGCTGGTCGAACGCGCGCCGATCACCCGCCTGCGCCGCGTGTGCGAGGTCCGCGTCCGAACGTTGCTCGCAAGGTTTCACCATCACCCGTCGCTCAGCCGCAACCACCATAGCACTCCCCAAAGAGTCTCGGACGAATGGAAAGGACTCCGCGCGGATCCTTTTCGCGCCGCGAGACTCCTACCTGGCAAGGAGCGTGTGATGAAGATGCGATGGCTGGCTTGGTTGTTCGTAACTGTTGGGTGTGGAGGTTCGCAGCAACCGGCATCGCCCGGGATTGGGCTCGCGAACGAAGCGCGCCTTGAAAGCGGTTTGATCGTCGGCGGACAGCCCACGGGCGAAGTTCTTGAGCGCGCACGCCAGGCCGGCGTGACCACGGTGATCTCCCTACGTCAGTCGAGCGAGCCAGGCTTCGACGACGAACGGGAAGCGGTCGAACGCCTGGGCGCATCCTTCGTGTCGATCCCCATCGCCGGCCCGGGCGATGTCACCGAAGCAAACGCCCGCACCCTTCACGAAGCGCTGCAGCACGCCGGCGAAGAGACGACGCTTCTTCATTGCGGTAGCGGAAACCGCGTCGGGGCACTCCTCGCCCTGCGCGCGTTTCACGTTGACGGGCGCTCCCGCGAAGAATCGCTCGCGGTCGGTCGCGCCGCAGGGCTTCGCAGTCTCGCGTCCACCGTCGAAGGACACTTCGACGCGTGCTGCGAAGCCAACTCTTCACCGCAATGCTGAGCAATCTAGCCGCAATCGGTGCAGGTTTTCACGCCGAGGGCGCGATAGATCGGGCACATACCGACCACGCCGGTGACGAGCGGAATCAACCCCAACCAGCCCCACGCAGTTTGCGGTCCGACCCACACCATCGCGAGGAGAACCCCTCCCCCCACGACGCGTAGCCCACGGTCGAGAACATGCTCGTTTCGAGTAAGCAGCTCCATGATGTTCCTTTCGTTTTCCAACTGAAGTTTCGTTTCTTGGAGTCACCCGGATCGCAAAAGGACTCGCAGCGATCGTATCCTTCGTGCATGCGCATGCTGAACGCCTTCCTTCCTGCCCGCGGACCGGTTCCCGAACTCCCGTTCCTCGGCCATGCGCTCGCGATGCGCGCCGACTCTCTCGGCTTCCTGGGGCGACTCTCGCGCCAGCACGAAGGACTCGCGCCCTTTCGACTTGGGCCCGCGCGTGGCTACGTCCTCCTCGATCCGGATCTCGTCGAAGAGGTGCTGCGCTCCAAAGCCAAACGCTACACGCGTCAAACGCGCGTCTACACCGCGATGGCGCGTTTTCTCGGACAAGGGATCCTCATCACCGAAGGCGACGAGTGGCGGAAACACCGCCGCATCGTGCAGCCCGCCTTTCACCGAAAGCGCCTCACCGGCTACGCAGACCGCATGACGGCCATCGCCGAAGAGTGCGTTGGACGCTGGGAGGGCGAGGTCAACGTTCCGAACGCGATGATGCGGATGACCCTGCAAATCGTGAGTGAAACGCTCCTCGGCATCGAGACCCGCGACCACGCGGAAGCCATCGGATCCGCCGTCGATGCCGCACAGCGCTACGCCGAAAGTGTGATCGGTGGCCTCGTTGAACTTCCAAGCGTGCTGCCCACCGCGCGCAACCGAATGCTGCGCAGCGCCCTCGAAACGATCGACCGCATCGCCTACGAACGAATTCGCGAGAAGCGCGCCTCTCCCGGCAACGACGTAATCTCCATGCTCGTCGAGGCCACCTACGAGGATGGGAGTGCCCTGCCCGATCGTCAGATCCGCGACGAGCTCATCACCCTCCTCGCGGCAGGCCATGAAACGACCGCCAACGCGCTGAGCTGGACACTCTTTCGGCTCGGGCGTCACCCTCTCATTGCGCGTCGCGTCGTCGACGAAGTCGACCGTGTCCTCGAAGGTCGCTCGCCCACCTTGGACGACATCTCGAAGCTCACCTACCTGCGCTGGGTCTTCGACGAAACCCTTCGCCTTCATCCCCCGGCGTGGACCACCGGGCGCCTGGCCCTCGACGATCACCAACTCGGACCGCGACGCGTGGAAGCGGGATCGCTTCTGCTGATCAGTCCGTGGGTCCTTCAGCGCCGACCCGAGCTATGGCCGAACCCCGAGGGCTTCGACCCCGATCGGTGGGAGGCCCTCTCCGCGCCGGGCGCGCTTCATCCCTTCGCCTTCTTCCCCTTCGGTGGCGGTCCCCGAAAGTGCGTAGGCGAAGCGTTTGCGTACCTGGAGGCGATCCTCGTGCTCGCGGTGCTGGCCCAGCGGGTGCGTCTTGAACTCCTGCCGGGACAGCGCGCTGAACCCGCGGCGCAGATCACCCTGGGCTTCAAACACGGGCTTCGGGCGACGGTGCACCCGCGGTGAGCTCTGCCCACGCCGCGAGCGTGCGCTGCGTTCCGATGCGCTGCCACACGATCGCGAGAAGGAAGATCGCGTTCATGCCGAGAAGCCGGATCCAAAGATAAATATCGAGGCGATCGATCATCGCAAAGATCGCGGTCAGGTAGGAATGCGGCGCGAGGGAAATCATCGCCCACAAGAACATCGGAACGCGGTTGTGGCGCCGGTAGATCGCGGCGCTCGCCTCCGACTTCGGCCACTCCACTCCCTCGCGAAGTGCACCCGGATTCAGCTTCGAGACGAGCATCGCCTGGTTGGTCACCATCGGCAGCAGGATCTGCGAGACCGCGAACGACTTGATGAAGCCCTTGTCCTTGGTGTCCGCCGCGAGCTTTCGAACCTTCTCGGGGTCGTCGCCTTCGCCGCCGCGATCGAGACGCGTTCCCCGAAGGTAGGACTCTTTGTAGAAGTCGTAGAGGGCGAGGTGCGGCAGCGTGAAGGCGAGGGTCGGCAGCATGATCGCGAGGTCGACCACGTCGTGGTCCTTCACCCACACGTGATAGAACGCGGGGAGTACCGTCGCGACGGCCACGACGACATCCGCCAAACCGTCGAGCGCGCGGCCAAGCTGCGACGCCATGTTCTTCGCGCGCGCCATGATGCCGTCGGCGCCATCCAGAATCGCGGCCGTCCAGAGAAGTGCGCCGCCCAACACCATCATTTCGGGCGTGCCGACCAAAAAAGCGACTCCGCTCGCAATTCCGACGAGCATCGCCAACACCGTGATGGCGTTCGGGGTGAGCGGGGTGCGGATCGTCGCCCAAACGAACGCATAGGCGAGCGGTCGATGGACCCAGAGATTGATGGGATCCTCAACATCTCGCGACTTTAGGAGCGTCGAAAAGGGGGGCAGCCGGGCGGCCATCGGGCGCGTTATAGCGCATCGCTAGCGCTCCGTGCAGACGGCGCAAGCCCTAGAAATCGCACGTCGGAAGCCCGCCCGTGCAACCAAAAGTTCCCGTGCCCCCGCGGTGGCCCCATGGCATGTCGTGAAGGTGCATGTGCCGACGCTCCCAAGCCTGAAGAAGACGCTGGCAAAGCTCCCGCCGCGTCCCGTGTCGACCATCCGTCGCGGCGCCAAAGCGATGCTGCGCAAAGAGACGCCGCTCCTCACGCAGCTCGTGGTGATCCGGCGCTGCAACCTCTCCTGCGGCTACTGCAACGAGTACGACGACTTTTCCGATCCCGTACCGACCGACGTGCTCCTCGAACGAGTCGATCACCTGGCGTCCCTCGGGAACCTAATCCTCACGCTCACCGGCGGCGAGCCCTTCATGCACCCGGAGCTCGATCGCATCGTCGAGCGAGGGGTCAAGCACGGCATGATCGTCACCTCGATTTCGAACGCCTACCCGGTCACGCGGAAGCGCATCGAGCAGATGAACCGCGCCGGTCTGACGCTCCTTCAGGTCTCCGTCGACAACATCGAGCCTAACGACGTCAGCCAGAAGAGCTGGAGCAAGATCAAGAAGCGCCTTCTCGTGATGCAGGAGCACGCGCAGTTCGACATCAACGTCAACGCCGTGCTCGGATCGTCACCGCCGCCCCAAACGCGCGTCCTGATCGACGAGATTCGCGCGCTTGGCTTCTACATGACCGTCGGGCTCATGCACGACCACTCCGGGCAGATCGACGCGGGTTTGATCGGCGATCAGCTCCCGGAGTTCTACGAGGAGATGCTCGGCAAGCGAAACACCAGCGTCTTTCACCAGTTCGGCGAAGGCTGGGAAAGGAAGATGCTTCGCGGCGGGCACGCGCCCTACAAATGCCGAGCCGGCTCGCGCTACCTCTACGTCGATGAGCGCGGTCTCGTGAGCTACTGCAGCCAGCGGCGAAACGAGCCCGGCATTCCGATTTTGGACTATCAGCGCAGCGATCTCCTTCGGGAGTTTGAAACCGCCAAGGGTTGCGAGGATGCGTGTACTATTGCGTGTGTTCGTCGCGCCTCGTCGCTCGACGAGTGGCGCTCGCAGAACCCTGCGGCGCCGAGTTCGCAACAAGACGGATCTCGCGTTCATCTTCCGCTCGTGTAGCGCGAGTCTCGTTCCCCAAAGGGTGCTCCCATGTTCGCCTCGCTCAAGCGCCGTGCCTCCAATCGCGTTCGAAGCGCGCTTCTCGAACTCGGGCGACCCCCCCGGCCAGCGCCCACGGCCGCAAACGAAGAGTCCCGCGAGGGCGAGTACCCGCGCCCGTACCCCGACGGTTGGTACGTTGTGGCGCGAAGCACCGAACTCACGGACAAGCCGCTTCGCATCGAGGCGTTGGGGCATGCATTTGTGCTCTTTCGAGATTCGCGAGGCCGCGCAGTCGCCCTCGATGCCGCGTGTCCTCATCAGGGCGCCGATCTTTCCCTCGGCAAGGTGCGCGGCGACTGCATCGAGTGTCCCTTTCACCACTGGAAGCTCGCCTCGGACGGCTCGGTCACCGAGATCCCCTACAGCGACCGCATTCCTCCCACGTTGCGAACCCAGCATTGGGAAATCGACGAACGCTACGGGCTGATCGCGCTCTACTGGTCGACGGACGCGCAGCGCCGAAGCGCGCCCTACCTTCCGCCGCGCTTCGACAACATCGACACCGAGGCGATGACGCACCGCGGGGACTACGACGCGGGCGTGGTGCGCATGCACCTGGTCGAGTTCGCCGAAAACAGCGTCGACTTTCAGCACTTTCAGCCCCTCCACGGCCAGATGCTGATTCCGTGGACCGGCGTCAAAGTTCCGGGGGTGCAGGTACGTCATCAGGCCACCTGGGAGCTCGACCCGGATCACTCGCACATCGCGTGGTTCAAGAACCAGGCGATCCTTGAGGCCTTCGGACGGACGTTAGAGGGAACGAACGCGAGCGCTGCGATCTGCATTGCGGGACCGGGCGGCATCGTGTCGTTTCACTTCGACATCCCGCGCCTCGGTAAGATCATCCTCTTTCAAACGCACACGCCCGAAGCCCCCCTCGAACAGCGAACGCGCTTTCGCTGGTACGCGGAGCGCTCGGTGCCGACGCCCCTGGTGGAATACGTCGTCGGAAGTTGGATCACGCAGTGGCGAGAAGACATCACCATCTGGGAGACCAAGCGCTACAAGCAGCGCCCCATGTTGGTGAAGGGTGACGGGCCGGTGCATGTGATGCGCCGCTGGTATTCGCGCTTCTACCCGCCGAGTCCCGAGACTCCTTCGCCGATCCAGGTGAAGAAGAAACAGTCTCGCTAATGTGAGGTAGTCTACGGCCGTGGACGAGGAAGACCGCGTCTGGGTGATCGTGGAAACCACCAAGGCCGTGGGCCAGATCTTTTCCTATCGGGGCACCGTCTCCCGCGAAGATCTCGACGCCTGGAGCCGTGGGCATCTCCAGGGAGCGCTCACCCTCAACCAGGCGTATTGGCTCGACGAAGACGATGCCGGTCGTCTCATGCCGATCGTGATCGGACGCCATGGGGGCTTTCGCAACGGCACCGGCGTGCTTCATCTCGCGATCGCCACGGTGGTTGTCGTGATGGAGCTTCGAAGTCCCGACGTGGGCGTGCTCGAAGGGGAGAAGGCACAGGTCCTTCGCATCGGCGCCGTACGCCGTCCTCGGCCGGTTCGCGAGGAGGAGTGAGCCGCACCGACCTCGAGCTTCGCGGAGAAGGCAGCCTCTTCTCCGTAGCGATGCTCGTGTTGCCGTTTCTCCTGCTGATCCTCATGGGGCGCTTCTTGTTCACGCAGCCTTGGCTCGGAACGGTCACGCTTCTTTGCTTGGCGGCGCTCGTCTACAAAACACGGAACGCGTGGTGGAACGCGGTCGCGGTGGTTGGCAGCGACGGAATCGCGCTTCGGGGACGACGAGGCAAACGCCCTGCGCTCATCCGCTGGCGCGAGGTCCGCGCGATCACCCTCGAAGGACCCGACGTCGTGATTCACCGCAAGGACGCGGCACCGGTGGCGCTGCAACCGGTTCGAAATTTGAAGGGCTGTGAGATTCTCCTTCGACGTCGATGGGAGGAGTTTCAGGATCGCCCCGCGGTCGCGATCCCTCGCGAACTAAGCGGTGACGAACCGGAAGGCGTGTACCGCACGGCAACGACGACACCGGCGGTGCTAGTGCGGGTGGCAGCCGATCCGGCGCTTGACGACGAACTTCGTGCGCGCGCGGCGGAGATGGCCGCCGAACGAGGGGAGCAGTCTGCTCTTCGCGACCTCGCCGACGAGACCGCCGACCCAGCGATGCGCGCGTTTCTCGAAGGTTTGCTGGCGGATCCCTAAGCGCAACGTCGCGTCTTCGCGGCACAATCGAGCCCGCATTGCGGGAAATCCAGTTCGGATGCACCCTTAGGCATGTTCCGGACCGCCTTTCTCGTCGCCGTTTTGCTCGTCTCTGCCCCCGCCTGCCTCGGGTGGGAGGAAGCGCCCGAAGGCGCGACTGGGTTCTTGGTCGTCGACGACCTTCGCCTCGAGGGGACCATCGACGGCGCCGCCATCGACTCCGTGGAGGCGGCATCCGGCTACTGCACCGAGCTCGGCTGGCACGTTGAGATCACCGCCCGCGCAGGCGAGCGCGAGGTCATGAACGTCATCGACGTCAGCGATCTCTCGATGGCCGGTCGAGAGGCGTCGGTTCGCTTTGTGTCCGGCGGCTCGGAAAACCTCACCGTCGCGGGACTCGAGGAGCCGGGTCGCCTCAAGCTCCAGGCGTGCGCGGGTTCCCTCGACGCGCCGGAGTACGAAGCCTTCGCGACGAACGTGAACCTCCAGATCCTCGATCGCGCCGACAACGACGTCGGGGTCGAATACGTTGCGATGTTCGAAAACGGAGACCGCGTCGAAGGTCAGTTCGAGATGGAGATGCCGGTCACCGACTGAAGTCGTGATCGCGAATCATGATCGCGAATCATGATCGGTTCCTTGCGTGCGCCTGTGCGCTGATGGGTGGTCTCGTTGCGGCTTCCACGGAAGCGCAAACCGAGCGGGGAGACGTGCTTCAAGCGCCCTCCCCGGAAGCCACCAACGGCCTGCCGCCTGTGCCGCCACCGCCGACGGCAACTCCGGTCGCCCCCGTCGTTCCGATCGCGCAGCCGTCTCAGCCGGTCGTTCGCGTGGAACGTCGATCTCGTTGGCGCGAGCGTTTTGGCCCCGAGCGCGTTCCCGGACACCGCCTTCAGATCGACCTCATGCCCTTTGGCTCGGACGTAGCGGGCGGCGTGCTCGGGCGTATCCAGTGGCGTTATCGCTCCCCTTCCGGCGTGTGGACCGACCTGCGCATGGGCCCTACCGGAATCGCCTTCGAGGATGGAGATCGGGTGCGCGTGGTCGACGCGGCGGCATCGGTGGGATGGGAACATCGCTACTTCGCTTTCGGTCTGGGTGCGGGCATGGGCTACGCGCGTATCGATGAAGGACTCAGGCGAACCACCGGCGCAACGCCGACGCTTTTGCTGCATCTTCGCGGCGGCGCGGAGGAAGGCATTCACGTCGCCTCGGTGTTTGGCGCGACCCTCGTCGACGGATCGGTGGTCCCGACCCACGTGATGTTTCGATTTCGCTACGCCATGCGGAAATGGGTCTACCTCGACTTCGACTTCGGAGCGGCCCTCTCCTACTCATACGTCTTCGGAGTGGTCGCCCTGGAGATGAACCTGCGGCGAAACCGCGAGTCGCCCTGGCGAGTTCGACCCTTTGTAGGAGGCGTCGAGGTCATCGATGAAGTCCGTCGCGTGGGCGGACCGGGACTAACCGCGGGCGTCGGGCTGGTTTACCTTCAGCGCTAGCTCGCCCGCGTGGCGCGCTTGGGGTAGAAACGCGCTGGGACGACTTATGAATCGCCGAAATCTGCTTTTTCTGACGATGCTCTCGACGGTTTTTGCCGGCGCGGCGATCGTCTTCGTTTCTACGACGACCGCCCAGAGGCGCCCGGCGCGGGCACCGATCCCCGACGATGCACCACCGCTTCCGGAGAATGCGACCGCCTGCAACTACCAGCAGCCGATCGACTACCTGGTACGGGAGAACTTTCTTCCCCGCTGGACCCAGCCTCCCGAGGAGCAGCGGCGACGACGCGGCCTGCAGAAGCAAGCGGTCGAATTTCGCACGAAGAACTACGGCTACTTCGAGGGCTTCGGCAATCAGCGACACAACCGCACAACGCCAAGCGACAACGCGACACGCACACGGTTCATGGACCTCCCCGTTCGCGTGAACAGCAAGATCGTTCCCGCGCTGGAGTGCGTCGAGCAGGTGATCCGGTCCGAGTGCGGCGACTCCTACACCGCGCGTCGCCTCTCGGGACTCCGTACACGGAACACGTACCACAACGGTCAAGTGAGCAATCACGTCTACGGCATCGCGGTCGACGTCGACCCGAACCTCAACACGTGCTGCATGTGCGTTGCGCAGTGGGGCGATCACCCGCTCTGCCAGAATCCGGTCGAGTCCATCTACGAGCGCATGGCGATGCCGAGCTGCTGGGTCCACGTCTTCGAACGCTTCGGCTTTTACTGGCTTGGTCGTGACCGACTGCAGGACACGATGCACTTTGAGTTCCTCGGGGACCCGGATCACATCTTGAAGACCTCCGGACCGGCGCCGCACATGGCGACGCAAGCAGAGGCCGAGGCGCCGGAAGAGCCCACCGAGGAAAACGAAAACGCGGAGACGCGTGAAGGTCCGGCGGCCGCGAACGAAGCCATGGGCGAGGCGCCTGCCGTAGAGGAAGCGCCCGCGATGACCGAGATGGCAAGGGCGGAAGAGCCGGTCGCCCCGCCGCCGAGCGGTGGCTGCGGCTGCAGCGCGCCGGGCGTGTAAGCGCGTCGGCATCGAGGCCGCCTAGAGCTCGACGGTCGTGAGTTCGGCGGTCTACAGGGCGGCGATCGCGGCGCGAAACGCCTGCTGAATCTCCGCGAGGGGGAGCGTCTCTGCGGCGATGCGTCGCCCCGCTACCGTCACGGATGCGACCGCGCCAGCGCTCCCGAACGCGATGGCGTCGTCGAGGGTCTCCTCGGTCCACCCCGCAAGACTTGGATGGGTGAGGTCGAGTTCCACGGTATCGGCGGGGTCGAGTCCAAGGGCCGCGTACCCGGCTTGTCCTACGCGCAAAAGATCCGTTCCGGACCAAAGCATCACGCGCTTGCCGGTGCGACTCCGTTCGTCGAGCTCCATTGCCCGAAGCTCCTCAAAGGGATCGCTCCGCGCATGGCTGTCTGCCCCCACACAAAATCGTGCCCCCGCCTCTCGCAGCGCCGAAAGGTCGGGGAGTCCGTCCCCGAGGTTGCGCTCGGTCGTACGGCAGACGCAGACCGTCGCCCGGGCGAGAAGGCTCGCTTCCGCCGCCGTGAGATGAGTCGCATGAACCGCAACGAAGCGCGGTCCGATCACGCCGAGCTCGTCGAGAAATTCGATGGGCCGTCGGCCGTGCTCCGCAAGACACTCATCGATCTCCCGCGGCTGCTCGGCCACGTGCATGTGGAGCGACAAGTCGCGCTTCGCACAGAACTCGCTGGCTGCGCGAACCCATGACGCCGGGACGGCCCGAAGGCTATGGGGCGCCACCCCAACGGAAACGGCTTCATCGTCCGCGTAGCGCGCAGCGAGGTCTTCGACATCGGAAAGCGCGAGGTCCACGTCCGGATCGCAGAAGCGTCGCTGCAGATCTTCCGCCGGTCGTCCCGCACCGGCCCGGTGGTAGAGCACGCGCAGGAGAGCGATTCGCAAACCCACATCACGCGCCGCCCGAATCACCGCGTCCGCGAGCACCAGACGGTCGTCGTAGGGCGTTCCGTCCGGCTGATGCCAGAGGTAGTGAAACTCACCGACCGCGGTAGCGCCAAAGAGCGCAAGTTCCGCAAACGCCGCGCGAGAGATCGCGTAGAGCGACTCAGGAGTCGCCGCGTTCGCGACCCGGTACATCGCGTCCCGCCAGCTCCAAAAGGAGTCTCCTGCCCGCTCCGCTCGGCCCCGAAGCGCGCGCTGAAATGCGTGGGAGTGCGCAGACGCCAAACCGGGGATTCGCGCGATGGTTCCGTCCACCTCTGCGACCGATCTAGGAGCCACCCGCGTTTCCTTCGACCACTCGTCGCATCTCGTCTTCCTGACGCTGTCGGTCGCGTCGCTGAAGTCGAAGATCCCTGTAGCGCTCCGCGATCTGCTCGCCCTCCGATTCCTCCCGGTAACACTCCACCAGGTCGCGACCACGGTACACGCACCACGGAGCATCGACGTATGCGTTCGCCTTCTCGTAGGCGGCGAGAGCGCGCGCAGGCTCTCCGTGACGACGGTACTCACCTCCGACGAAACGGTAGAAATCAAAGCGGACGTCCGAGTGAACCACCGTCCACCCCATCAGGAGCGCGCCGAGCGCCAAACCGAGCGCAAGGGATCCCGCGCGGTCCCGCTTCGGAGTTCGAAAATCGATCGCGACGAGGACCCCGATCGCCGTGGCTACGAGTAGCGACGCGGACCAGGCGCCCGGCAGGTCGAGCTGACGACCGACACCGAGGACGGCCGCGCACGCGAGTACGAGCGCCGCAACCACGGTAGCGCGGCTGGTGGTCTCCTGAAGTCGCACCGAGATCGCGCGGACCGGAAGCGTCGCGCGGTAGACCATCGTGCGAAGCACCGTCGCGGGCAGAAACACGACCAGCGCCACGGCCATCATGTAAAAACTGAACCAGCCGATGTCGAGGCCGAGTCCCGCCTCCGCGCCGAGATGAAATGAAAGCGGTGCGACGAGAAACGCGAGCATGACGAGCATTCGCCGGCGTGGTGGCCACGGCCAGCGGTCCTGGGTCGACGCGAGCACGAATCCGACGCACGAGACGAGCTGCACCGCGATCGCACCGGCGGCCATCAACGCCCAAAATTCCTCCGGGGTCTGCACGCCCACGAGAGGCAGCCCCTCCGTCGTTGCGTGCGTTTCGAGCGCCTCGGAAAGCTCGGTCTGCTGCAGACGACGGAGCGCATGTCCTTCGCGCCAATCTTTCGGGAGCTTGCCGACGAAGGTGTAGAAGTAGACGACCCCACAGGTCACGCAGAACGACACGTAGGCCCACGCCGAGGTCGTGGTGGGTTCGTCCGATTTGTCCGGTTGTGGCGTACGCGTCGGCTGGTCCTTCTCGGGAAGAAACGCGAGCAAGCCGCCGAGGAGGAGCACTGCAAAACGAAAGCCCCACACCCACGTTGGCGTCTCCACCGCGGCACCCGGCCCGACCAGCGCGGTCAACGGCGAATCAACGCCCGAGAGGCCCATCAATACTTCGAGGACCCCCAGCGAAAAGAGCAGTCCACCGAAGGAGCGGTTTCGAGGGGGCACGCCGCGCTCAAAGATCGCGGCCGAGTCGTGCATCGGAAAGAACGTGAGGTTGAGCAGCAAGAGCGACAGCAGATAGTGATGCTGGTAGCTGTCCAGCATGCTCATGAGCCAGCCGTAGGTGTAGAGCGCGAAGACTCCAAAGACGCCCGCGCGACTCGGACGCGTCACCGCCATGACAAAGGCGAGAAGGCCGGTGAGTACCATCGTACCGACGTAGGTTCCGGACGTCGGAAGCGGCTGCAGCGCATCAAGCCACGCGAAGTGCGAAACGTTAAACTCGTTGAATCCGTAGCGACCCCCGTGGGGGATCAGATCCAGCCAGCAATCGAAGGCCAGCATCAGCAGCAAGATGCGCAAGAGTAGCCACGGCCGAATCGGGTCGACGCCGCCGAAGAAAAAATCTTCAACGCGCTTCACGGCGCCACCTCGAGACCATCAGGCTCCGTCTGTGCCCCCGTCGCGCACTCACGCTCGTAAACCTGCGGCGCCAAGGGTGTTCCATCGGTCGCGACGCAATCGTTTCGAACCGTCACGCGCTCCACGGACTCCTCATCGCAACGCCGCCGCAGGAACGCGTGCACCACGTCGCGCCGATTGCGGGACATGTGGTTCGCCCATGCGCGGTGCACGACCTGACCGAGACGAATTGGCCGCGCGCCGCTGCCGGTCTCCTCCGTCGCTGACGTTCGACAGGTGTGGAGGCGAACCGCCGAGAACATTCGCCAGGCAAAACGCTCGTCGTAGCGATCGTCGCGAACGTAGTAGGTCAGCGGAACGATCAGCTGGAACGCGATCAGCAGACCAAGGAATCGAAGCACGCGCGCCTTGGTTTTTCCCGTCGGTGGCTTCTCGTAGGCAGTCGGCGGCTCGGTAGCCATCGGAGCGAGGCTACCCTGTTCTTGGTAGCTTCGGTCAGCGTTCTGATCCTTGAAATCAGCCAGCGTTGAACATCACCTCGAAGTACCGGCGCATCGACGCCTCCACGAAGAGCCGACCGCCTTGTACGAACGGGATGGGCACATGTGTTTGAAACCTCTCCACCGGAAAGGCTCCATCCGTGAGCTTGGCGACCTTTTCTCCGCGCACCTCGTAGAGAAAGAGCTTCTTCATCGAGGTCAGCGCTAGGCAGCCCTGAGCAGCGAAGGGAGTCATTCGCCCGTCCACCGCACACTTCGTACGATGGACTGGAATCCAGGCGTCCCCTGATCGCCGGACGAGCTCGAGCGTGTTGTCAGATTTTAGAACGAAGGTGTCTTGGTCCACACCGACAACCTGGCCCGGGCCAAAATGGCCGCTCTGAGAAGAGAGCTCGCAACGCTCCCAAACAAGGTCATCACCGCCAACCGCGCACCGGAATACGCCTCGCTCGCGCGAGTCATTAATCTTCCGAATCGCAAACGCGAAGCCGTCGGAGGTTGCGTTGGCTTCGGCGCTCCACTCTGGCGCCTTGACGCCCTTCACCGAGTCAAAGCGCAGGACAGCCTTCTTGAGGGGATGCTTCTGCGCAGCGGCGCGCTTTGCTTTCGGCGACGCCGCGAAGTCCGCCTTCTGCCAGACCGGAGGGGGGTTACCGGCGTAGAGACGAATCTCGCCGTCCACGATCGCCGCGTCCCAAACGCGCTCTAGGGTCGCTGCTTTCTTCTTTGGCTTATCCTTCGTGAGATCAAATACGAACGTCTTGCTTGTGGATTTCGCGTGGTCGACCTGCACGACGACGGCTGTTGGCGCGCCATCCACTTCGCCAACGGCAAGCTTTTCGGCCTTGCTCACGCTGGCGGTCCCAACTTCACTCCACGTCCCGTCGACGCACCGCATCCGGATTAGCTTTTTGGTGGTCAACGCGATCAGATCGCTACTCGAAAGCCTGTGAAGACGAACAAACGAACCTTCCTTTTTCGAGTTCACCTCCCGAATCTGCGTCAAGCGATCGGTCGAAAGATCGATCTGATGGATGCCGCCTGGCTCTTTGCTCGAGTCATCGAGAGCGACAACGATGTGGTCCCCGTCCGGGGTGAGGTACCAGTCGCGGACGTACTGCCAATGAGACCCGAAGCGAGGTGCCTCGCCGAGCATCAAAACCTCCAACGAGGTGATCTCTGAGTCGGCAGACTTAGCCCAGTAGAGGCCGCGTCGACGCGCGGCGAGAGAAGGACCGCCTTTCCAAAACGCAGCGGCGGTTCCATCCGCCGTTTGGATCCCTTCGAATTCTTCGAATCGAGGATCGTGCACGCGAGGGGAAGCCGGCGGTGCGTCCGCGGGGCAAAGCGAAATCGACAGTACAGGCATAGACCAAGAACTGCCGAGGCTGTGCGATGGAGTCAAGGGAGCGTTTCGTCACCCTGTTGAATCGATCGACGCTGGCTACTCTCGACCGG
>JBCDAA010000072.1:0-27699 GCA_039186435.1 Myxococcota bacterium
GACGGGCATGGCGCCCGACCGCGCAAGCGTCAGCCGCATTCAAAACGCGCGCATCGCCAACAACCAAGGACCCGGCATCGCATCCACCGGCTTGTGGCGTCTGACCGGCGTCACCGTCAGCGGCAACTTCGGCCCGGGCGTATTGATTGCGCCCATCGGTGACACGGAGCTTCCGGATGCATCGGCGGTGGAGGTTGCCGCTTCGCCCATGCTGACGCGCTTCGACGGGAACATCGGCCCCGCGATCGAGGTCGTAATCGGAACCGTTCGCGTCCTCGGCAACGCGGAGTTTGAAGGCAACGGCGGCGCCGGTGTCCTCGTTCGCGACGGGAGCGTCTTTCTGAACACGGACCCGCGCTTCGCAACAACCTCGCTGATACGGCAAAACGGTAGCGCTGGCTGCCGCGCGTGGAGCTTCGCGGACGGCGAGTGGACCGGCGTTCCCCTCGATCCCTGCGACTTCACCGCAGGGGTCGTCGCTGAGATCGGAAACATCACCGCGACCAATCCGCGGATCCGGGAAAACGCCGGGGCCGGTGTGATCGCGCGAGACCCCGACAGTGAAGGCCTCGGCGTCGTCACGATCAATGGCGGTGAAGTCTGCGCCAACGGCGCAGCGGACGAAGGGGAAACCCTCGACTTGACCAGCGTGGATACGAGCTGCTCATAGCCGTCGCTGGGCTGATCGCCGCGGACAGCGAAACACTGGGTCAGCGAGCGATTTTCAGGCGCGCGAGTTTCTTCTGGAGCCCGTAGCGCGAGATGCCGAGGAGCGCCGCCGCTTTGGTCTTGTTGTTTCCCACCTGCCGCATGGCTTCCTGGATGAGCTCGCGTTCCAGCTCGGCGAGGCGCCCTTGAAGGTCGAGGTCGTCAACGCGCGCCGGCGCGACCGAGAGGTGCTCCTCGTCGATGGTGCCGGAGGTCATCACCAGCGCGCGCTGAAGCGTGTTGGCGAGTTCGCGCACATTCCCCGGCCAAGGCTGCTTCGCGAGGAGCCGAAGGGCCGCCGGTGTCACCGCCACCGGCCCTTCGGCAAGCTCCGAGAGGATCTGCTGCACGAGAATGGGCAAGTCCGCGGGCCGCTCTCGAAGCGGGGGCACGTCCAGGGTGACGACGGCGAGGCGATAGTAGAGGTCCTCCCGAAACGTCCCGGCGTCGACCATCGCGCGGAGGTCACGGTGGGTCGCGGCGATCACCCGCACGTCGACCTGAAGCACGCGCTCGCTTCCGACCCGTCGAAACTCTCCTTCCTGAAGGACGCGGAGGAGCTTGGCCTGCATCGACGACGACATCTCACCGATCTCGTCGAGGAAGAGCGTGCCCCGGTCTGCGAGCTCGAAGAGCCCCTGGCGCCGCGCGGCCGCGCCCGTGAATGCCCCCTTTTCGTGTCCAAAGAGCGTGCTCTCGAGAAGCGAATCCCCGATCGCGCCACAGCTCTCGGCGACAAAGGCGTGAGCCGCTCGGGCGCTCATGGTGTGAACCGCTCGCGCGACGCGCTCCTTGCCGCTTCCGCTCTCGCCCACAACGAGCACCGCGAGATCGGACGGAGCAACCCGGGCGGCGAGGTCCATGCAGCGACGCATCGGCTCACTCGTCGCGACGACGCCGGTGGCCTTCCGCGCCAGGCGTTGGAGCTCTTGCTGCTGGCTCGCGACTTTATGCGCGAGACGCTTTCGCAGCCGCTCCAGACGAACGCTGGTTCGTCGCTCCGTGCGAAGCCGTTCGGCCCCCTCCACCGCGATCACGGCGAGCTCCCCAAGGTCGGCGAGAAGCGCCGCGTCTTCTTCGTCGAAGGCGGCTGGCCGAACGCGATCGTCGACGTAGAGCGCTCCGTCCCGGCCCTGAAGCGCGAGGGGCACGCAAAGTACCGACCGAAGCGCGATGGCGTGAACACTTCCGGAGCGGGCGAGAACTTCGTCCTCCAGCGCGTCCATCGCGCGAACGGGCCGACGTCCGCCCCACGCTCGCGCGACGACGGATCGTGAAATCGACCCTTCCCCGGGGCGATGCCCGCGGGCGCTACGGATTCGAAGGTCCCCGTCGTCCTGCCGTTCCACCCAGAACCCGCGCTCGGCATCCACCAGGTCGACCGCCGCATCGACCACCTCCTCACGCAGGCGCCCGATACGCCGCTCGGCGGTGAGTCGTTTGGCCCGTGCCGTGAGCTGGCGCCAGCGATCCGCCCGGGAGGTCACCACCGCGGCTGGACGGCTCCCCAGAACCCGCTGGTAGGCGGGCACACGCCGCATCCGTCGCCGGAGTTCCGGGGATAAGGACGCCGCGCCTTCGTCGAGAACTGCGCGGGCCTCTGCGCCGGCCGATTCGGCCACCGCTCCATCAGCGGCGGCCTCCGCAACGTCAAAGCAGAGAAGCGCGAAGGCGAGGCGCTGTTCCCAAGAACTGGCGGCCTCCTCGGGTACGGCCACGGCATCGCCCGTCGCGAGCGCAATGCGCGCCTTGGCGAGGGCAACCTCGAAGGCCCCAGCGTTCGGGTCGATGAGCTCCCGGGCCCGCTCTGTGTTCTGCGCCGCGATCAGTCCCGCGGCGCGTGTTCGCGCAAGGGCCATCGTTCCCGCGCCCGGCGGCGCCGCCGAAAGATGCGCCCGGCTCTTCGCCAGGTCGCCGCGTCGGAGGAGAAGTTCAAGCCGAAGCAGCCACCCGGTGGCGAGCGCGTCTTCATCGCCCGCGCGAGACGCGGCCTCGATCGCCTCATCGAGGGAACGCTCGAGCATCCCGTCGTCGCCAACCCACAGGGACACGCTCGCAAGGTTGATCAATGCCCGGGCGGCGTCCCGATCTCGCCCGAGGCGGAGCAGCGCCCGGGCGCCCTCGATCAGCGCCTCGCGACCCTCCCCGAGAACGCCCGCATCGAGCTGTACCGCCCCGCCGTTCGCGCGACTCGTCGCCGCGAGATGTCGTTCGCCGAGAGCCTCGGCGAGGGCTCCCGCCAAGGCGTACTCTCGCGCGGCTCCGGGTGCGTCTCCTTTGGCGTGGAGCACCGAGCCGAGGGTCGCGTGAAGACGCGCTCGATCCTGCCGCGCGCCCCGTGCATCCGATCGAGTTTTGAGGGCCCGCCGCGCCACTGCCTCCGCGGCCTCGACGTCCCCGGCGACCAGCGCGCGCCAGGCCGCGATCTCCGGCGACGGCGCCGGCCCGTCTGGGTCGCGGATCGAAAGCCATCCACGAGTCCGATCGGCCTCGGGCCCGCGGAGGTCCCCAAGAACCGATTCCGCCTCCTTCGACCGACCTGCCTGCCGCAGAATCTCGGCGCGAAGCGTTTGCGCGTCGATCGCGGTGCGTCCCTCCAGCACCGCGATGGCCTCGCGGTATCGACCGTCCGCACGGAGCGCGTCCGCGTGCCGCAGCGCAATCGCCACCGCATCGTCAAAGCGGGCGGCATCCTCGGCGAGACGAAGAGCGCGACGCACATCGCCGCGGTCGCGCTGCCGGTCGATCGCCGTCGCGAACGCTTCTGTGGCATCTTCACCGCGGGCGCCCGCGAGGTACGCGTGGACGTCTGAATCCTTCGTCTCAATGGCTTGAAAGGGGACTCGCCCGAGGCGCTCGGTAACGAGGCTCCGCCGGAGCACGAGGCGACTTCCCTCGCGCCGTGCCGCTCCGACAGCGATCAGACGCGCGACCTGATCCGGGGACGCCGAGAGCTCCTCCTTGGACAGCGATCCGCCCGCCACCGCCAAGCGATCGACGAGAGCGCCGAGCTCCTCCGAGAGTTCACCCACAAATCCCGGATCCTCGAGGACGGGGTGACGCGGATCCCCACCGGCGCGAAGCGCCGCCACCACCGCACGACAGAGACGGCCGGCAAGGCCCCCCGAGACGTCTTTCGCCTGCTGGAGCCAGCCGTCCGAATCCCCCGGGCGCAGGTGGGCCATCAGCGTTTTCAGCGGTGCATCTCCGAGAGGCCCAAGGTGGACGTCGCCGTCTTCCTCGACCTCCATCACCAGACAAAAGAAACGCCCGGATACGCTCGCCGCGCGAGCTTCTCGAAGCCCGCTCTCCGCGTCGAGGGGCTCGGTGAGATGGAGCACGCAAGCCGCGTTCGGGAGCATCGCGCCAAGCGTGCTTCGGCGAAGGTAGGTCGGCACCGGCTGCATCGAAGCGGCCCGGGATCGCTGTAGTCGAGCGACAGCCTCCGCGACCAGCCGCGACCGCCCGGCTCCCTTCGGCCCGCTCACCCGAACGACGCCCCCCGCCTGAAGTCGGTCCGTCAGCGACCGCAGGAGCGATTCGTCGCCAACCCAAGGCGCTCGCTCTGCGCGAAGCGCAAACGCCGCGGGCGACGGGTCCGGCAGGGCGCTCGCTTCGACGGCCTCGCCGAAGGTTTGACGGAGACGACGAAGCTGGGCGAGGGCGTCCCGCGCATCGAGGGGACGGTCCGCCGGGTCCGGCGCGAGCAGGGCCCCGAGATAGGTGCGAAGGGCCGGGCTGACAGAGCCCGGAAGAAGGCCGACGCTGGGCGGCGCGCCACGAGCTCCGCCCGAGGAGTGTCCGTCGTCGAGGTCGGCGCCCAAGAGACGCAGGAGCGTCGCGCCCACCGCGAAGAGATCGGTCGCGATGGAACGCTCACCGATCCAGGCTTCCGGCGCGAGGTAGGCCACCGTCCCGCGGACCAGGCCATCCGCGGCGGAGGGCGGACCGGCAAGACCAAGGTCCACCAGCACCGCGCGCCCGTCCTCTTTCACGAGAATGTTCGATGGCTTGATGTCGCCATGGAGAATGCCCGCGTCATGAATGGCGACGAGGGCGGAGAGAACGTCGTCGATCACGCGGAGTGCATTCGACGGGCGCTGCCCGGCTTCGGTGGCATCGAGCACCTGGGACGCGCGGGCGCCGGGAACGTACTCCTCAACGAGGACGGCGCTTCCTGGCGAGAGGTGGAAGGGGGCGCCGACGGCGACGTCCGCGACCAGCAGCTCGCGAACCGAAGCGAGCTGCGGATGAGCGATCTGCTGCAGGACCTCGAGTTCCCAGCGAAGCGCCGCGGCGGACGCGGGAGGAACGACCTTCAACGCGACCAGGTCCCCGGCGAGATCCTCGGCGAGGAGCACCCGGCCCGAGGCGCCACGGCCGAGCTCGCGCCGGTGGGCGTATCGACCCGCCAACTTCGTTGCCGTTTCGAGCATATATCTGGAGAATAACCCAAGCGCGCCGGCGCCAACATCGTTGTCAGCCGGAGCCTTGAAGGGCTTGACGCAACGCCTCGAGAACGCGATCGGGAACGGGATCGCGGGTGACGAAGTAGCCCTTGCCGTCCACCACGACGACGCTGCCCATCCCTACCTGCGGCGCGCGGGCGCGAAAGGGCGCGCGGTCGAAGTCCGCAACCGGCGACCCCTCCACGGTGAGCCGCGCCGGGTCCTCGATCGGCGCTGCGAAGTCGATTCGGCATCCTTGAAGGGACTCCGCGAGGCGCGGCGGAACACCGATCGGAACGTCTCCGTCCAGCCGCCGAATGAGGTAGGTCGCGCACGCGTTGTGATCGTCAACGGGCGTGTCGAGGATCACCACCGCGCCGAGCTCATCGACAACGACAACCCGGTTGCTGTGCGAGGGAGCAGCAGCGGGGTCCCTTTGCGGTGGCGAAGATGTCGGCAACCGTCCGCGCAGCCGGGCCTGCTCTGCCTCGGGAAGACCCAGCGCAACGACGGCTTGCTGAAAGGCGACCGTGGCCGCGCGATTTCCTCGACGAAGTATCGGTGCGAGTTCGACGATCACCTCACGGAACGCTGGATGGCCTCGCTCGGCGAGCAGGACGAGCGCCCACTGGCTTCGAACATCCGGCACCTCGGTCTCCGCCCCCAGGCGAGCCTCGCGGGTGAGTGCGCGATCGCAATGGGGATGGCGGCTCCGCCGGAGGGCATCGCGAGCGGGAGCGCGACCGCCACGCCCTTGCCGTGTAAGTTCGCGCATGAACACGTGAAGGTCGCCCGGTCGCTCCGCGAGCGCAGCAAGCGCTTCTTCGTACGCGACCGCGTTACCTTTGCGAAGCGCTTCATGAGCCGCTTCCAGAAGCGCACGCGTCGCATCTTCGTCGTCAGGTCCGTCCTCGATCGGAATCTCCCACGGGAGACGCGTTGGATCGACGGGCACGTCCGGGAGTTCCGCGGCGTAGCGTCGCCATCCCTCGGGGTCGAGAAGACGCACATCCGGCGATGACGCGGCTTCGCTCGCTTGCGTCCACGGATCGTTCTCGACGGTCGAAGCATAGTGGTTGACCACCTCGCGAAGCGGCGCGACCGCGTGAACCTCGCGAAGGGCGACGGCGACCTGGCGCCAGTGCGCTGCGAGACGGCCTTCCACCGGAAAGCCCCGCTCGTGCGGGAGAGGTCGCCACGGTTGGTGATCGTCCTTCCCGAAGCGAACTTCCGCTCGATCCTCCGCGCACCAGGTCCAGGTCGGTGTCGCGCTCGAACGGGCTGCGAGGTGTCGTCCGAAGACCGACTCAACCTCTGACCTGCCCGGTTCGCAGACGAAAGCGACCGCGAGCCAGCCGTGTCGATGAACGCTCGCGGGGTACGCGCCGAAATACCGAAAGGGGTAGCAGCGCGGTGCATCGAGCACACCGTCATCGAGCGCTTCGCCGAGGCGCTCGATCAGCGCTTCTTCCATGGCCCGAAGGTCGACTGCCGCGCTCGCGTCGAGCCGCATCCGAAGAACCCGGCGCTGGCCCCCCTCCTCGACCTCGATCGAGAGCTCCCTCCCGCGGACCTTCCACCGGACGACCGCGATCTCCCGAGCGGTGGGGCACGCCACGTCCCACGCGGTCTCGAGGGCCGCGTCCACGAGCGACTCGAGCTCATCATCCACGTCCCGAGTATAACGAGCGCGCTCTCTCGGCGCGTCGTGGCACAATCCCCGTTCGTGCTCGCTCTGCTCATCGCCGCACCTCTTGTTCTCACCGCCCCCGGCGATCTCTCGCCGTCGGCCTCGCTCGACGCCGAACTTTCCGCGGAACTCAACGCTGAGCGTCAGCGCCTGCGGCCCTGGCATATCGCCTTCGGCAACATCGCGTGGGCGTCGACGACGATCACCACCATCCTCGGCGTCCTGCAGTTTCGCGATCGCTTCGGGCGCTTCGACAGCGAATCGAACACGCCGTGCGCGCGGGGGAACGCGATCATTCCGAGCGCCTGCGAGGATGTCCCGCTCCCTCACGCGATCTCCGCGACGATCGCACTCTCGATGTACACCGCCGTTTTTTCGATCGGCGCAGTGATGCCGGATCCCGCAGGGCTCGCGGAGAGCCCGGGCACCTACGGACGGCGCCTCCGTCGGCACAAAGCACTTCGCTGGGTACTCCTCGGCATGATGGTCATGCAAACCGCCCTCGGTGCGATCAGCGCGAACTTGAATGACTTCGAAACGCGACGCGCGATCGCCGGCGTTCACCTTGGCCTAGGTCTCGCGACCTGGTCCACGATGTTCGCGACCGGCATCTACGGCTCGCTCCTCGCGTACTGATCGACCGTTAGTCGTAGCGAAAGAGCGAGCGGCGCTCTTCCTCGAACGCGGCCGCGCCCTTCTCGTCTTCGCGCACGTAGTCGTCGAGGCTCGCGTTCGCGTTCACGAGCTGCCGGTACTCCGGACCGCCCGTTAGCAGGTCGATCGCCGGGCGCCGAAAGTCGTACTCGTAGATCTCCGTCCGCCAGGGTGCCGTCCCTTCCGGGCGCGATCCGATCGCCGCCCCGAGCCAGCGAAGGTAGGCGGCGTAGCTTCGAAAGCGCTCGCGATCGGTGACGTGCACCTGGACACCGCCGCAGGCCAGCTTCGCGTGCTTTTGAAACGTGGGCTCGAACACGAGCGGTCGCAGCGTCGCGCCCTCCACCTCGACCGACGCGAGCGTTCCTCCGTCGAGCCAAGGGGCGCCCCAAATTTCGAAGGGGCGCGTTTGGCCACGTCCCTCCGAAAGGGTGGTTCCTTCGATGACGCAGCCACCGGGGTACACCGTCGCCGTGTCGAGGGTCGGCATATTCGGTGACGGGAGCACCCAGGGCAGGCCCGTGTCGTCGAACCACATGCTCCGCGTCCAGCCCTCCATCGGAACGACGTGAAGCGCTTCTTCGTCGATCCTTTCGCGCCGGCGGACCATCTCGAGAATCTCCCCGATGGTGAGGCCGTGGCGCACCGGAACCTCGTAGAGGCCCACGAAGGATCGATAGCCCGGTCGCTGCGGACGCCCCTCCGTCACGACGCCGCCAAGAGGGTTGGGGCGATCGAGCACGATGACCGGAACGCCAACCTTGGAGGCGGTTCGCAGCATGAACGCCGCGGTCCACACGTAGGTGTAGTAGCGCGCGCCGACGTCTTGAAGATCGACCACGACCGCGTCGAGGCCCTTGAGGTCTTCGATGCGCGGCTGGAGGTCCGCGGCCGTCTCGCCGTAAAGAGAGACGACGCGCTCCGACTCGACCTCTTCGTCCGTGACGCCGATCATGTCCTGCGCCGCGCCGCCCCAGCCGTGCTCCGGTCCGAAGAGCACCTTGAGGGTTGCGACCGAGGCAAGAAGGTCGCGCGTGTGCCGAAGGGACCCATCGACGCTCGCCGGATGCGCGACGAGACCGAGGGTGCGTCCGCGAACCAGCGCCGGGTCGCGCATGAGGACGTCGAGGCCGGTTCGAATCATCGATCCCTCGTCGGCGATGCGCCGGCCTCTCCCGCCAGCAGATAGAGAAGCGACATGCGCACCGCGACGCCGGCTTCCACCTGATCGAGAACCACGCTCTGGGGACCGTCCGCAACCGCAGGATCGATTTCAACGCCTCGGTTCATCGGCCCGGGGTGCATCACGATCGCATCGTCCTTCGCCACGCGAACCGCGGCAGGACCGACGCCGAAGGTGCGGCTGTACTCGCGAAGGCTCGGCAGGAGGGCCTCCCCCAATCGCTCGCGCTGGATTCGTAGACACATGATGACGTCCGCGTCTCGGAGCGCGGGCTCGAGCGCGTGGTGCACTTCGACGTCGAAGGCTTCCGCGAAACGCGGCGGAATGAGGGTACGGGGGCCCACCACCCGGACGTTGCAGCCGAAGCGGCGGAGGAGGACACAGTTGCTTCGCGCGACCCGCGAGTGGGCGATGTCGCCACAGATCGCGACCGTGAGTCCCTGCAGCGTGCCTTTGTGCTGGCGAATCGTGAGCGCATCGAGAAGCGCCTGCGTCGGGTGCGCGTGCAGCCCGTCGCCCGCGTTGATCACCCCGCACTTCAGCTTGGAGGCGAGGTAGTGCGGCGCGCCGGAGGCCGAGTGACGAATCACGACGACGTCCGGATGCATCGCCTCCAGGGTCTTGGCGGTGTCGTAGAGGGTCTCGCCCTTCTTCACGCTCGAGGTCGCGACGCTCATGTTGACCGTGTCCGCGCTCAAGCGCTTGCCCGCGATCTCGAAGCTCGTCCGGGTTCGTGTGGAAGCTTCGTAGAAGAGGTTGATCACGGTCTTGCCGCGCAGCGTGGGCACCTTTCGGACCGGCCGGCGGGAGACCTCCATGAAAGCGTCCGCGGTGTCGAGGATCTGCACGATATCGCTCGTCTCGAGGGACCGAATGTCGAGGACGTGCTCAAGGCGGGAGGGCCGCGTCATTCCGTCACCGCCTCGCTGAGGTCTTCGGCGATTCGAACCTTGGCCTCTCGCGGTACATCGATGGTGCGTCCAACGAAGTCCGCCGCAATCGGAAGCTCTCGGCCGCCGCGATCGAGGAGCACGGCCAGCCAAATCCGGCCCGGCCGCCCGTAGTCCATCAAACAGTCGATGGCCGCGCGAACGGTACGCCCGGTCTGAAGCACGTCGTCGACGAGGACGACGTCTTTGCCGGCCGGCGAAAAGGGAACGTGGCTGGGACCGATCTTGGGGTCGGGGAGCGAGGTCGCCGCATCGTCGCGGTAGAAGGCGATGTCGACGGTACCGGTCGGAATCGGCTGCCCTTCCGCGCTCTCGATCAGCTCGGCAAGACGCGCCGAGAGACTCACCCCACCCCGTCGAATCCCGACGATCGCCAGGGAGTCCGCGCCGCGCGTCGCCTCGACAATTTCGGTGGCCATGCGCCGCACGGTGCGCGCGATCCCGTCCTGGTCGAGGAGCAGCTGGCCCACGGGCGTCGGGTCTACCTTGGCCGCTCACCGAGCGCAACGCCTGGCCTCAAGTTGACACGTGGGATGGGGCACAAGTGAACACGGAGGGACGGAGGAGTTTTGACGTCAGCCAGGACCATGGAGGGGCGGTGTGTCGTCAAACACCTCCGTCCCCCACTGTAAACGTAGCGCTACCGGCGGATTCGAGCGCCGACGTTTCGCTGACGAAGACGATCCTGTTGCGCGCGACGCTGCGCGGCTTGCTGGGCGCGGCGGCGATCTTCCTGCTGGGCGCGACGACGCGCTTCCTGCTGCGCACGTCGCTGCGCCTCCTGCTGCGCGCGTCGCTGCGCTTCCTGCTGGGCACGCTGTTGGGCTCGTCGCTGCGCCTCCTGCTGCGCGCGCTGTTGGGCACGTCGCTGCGCCTCCTGCTGCGCACGTCGCTGCGCCTCTTGCTCCGCGCGTTGAGCCGCCTGCGCACGCGCGCGAGCTTCGGCCTCACGGTGTGCGCGAAGGGCCTGCTGCTGACGTTGGGCTTGCTGCTGCGCGCGTCGGTGGGCGTCCTGTTGCGCGCGTCGCTGCGCTTCTTGCTGGGCTCGCCGCTGCGCCTCCTGCTGGGCCTGACGACGCGCCGCGTCCTGCTGCGCCCGAAACGCAGCCTGTTGCTGCGCCTGCCGACGGGCTTGCTGCTGCTGCGCGCGAAGGGCGGCCTCTTGTTGGCGCCGTGCGGCTTCTTGTTGGCGCCGCGCCGCGTCCTGCTGAGCACGGAACGCCGCTTGCTGCTGCGCCTGCCGACGAGCTTCCTGCTGGCGCCGCGCCGCGTCCTGCTGCGCACGGAACGCCGCTTGTTGCTGCGCCTGCCGCCGCGCCGCTTCCTGCTGCGCGTGAAACGCGGCCTGCTGTTGCGCGCGGCGTTCCGCATCGCGCCGCGCTCGTTCCGCGGCCTGCTGCTGCGCTTGCTGTCGCGCGGCCTCCTGTTGCGCCGCCTGCTGCTGCATACGGAACACCGCCTGACGCTGGGCGTCCTGCTGCGCGCGAAGCGTCGCCTGCTGGGCCTGCCGGCGCGCGGCTTCCTGCTCCGCGCGAAACGCCGCCTGTCTCTCTGCCTCCCGCCGCGCCGCTTCCTGTTGCGCACGAAGGTTCGCCTGCTGTTGCGCACGAAGGTTCGCCTGCTGCTGCGCCCGGCGCTGCGCCTCTTGCTGAGCGCGAAACGCCTGTGCCTGCTGCTCCGAACGGAACGCCGCCTGCTGTGCGCGTACCTGCTCCGCGCGAATCGCCGCGTCCCGCTCCGCCGCAAGACGCGCCGCCTCCCGTTCCGCCTCAAAGACGGACTGACGCTGCGCTTCCTGCTCCGCGCGAAGACGCGCCTCCTGTTGCGCCCGAAAATCCGCCGCGCGCGCCGCCTGAAGTCGCGCCGCGTCCTGCTCGGCCTGGCGACGCGCGATCTCGTGCGCGCGAAGCGTCTGCGCATCGGAACGAACCTGGACTGAAGGTCGCGACGGGTTTCGCACGCGCACCGTCGGACGCTCCGGCGGACGCACCGCGACGCTCGGGCGCTCCACAGGGCGCACCGCCCGCTGAACCTGAACCGGCCGCCTGCGGGGACGAACGCGCGTCGGTCGCACCTGCACCCGCTGGCGCCGGTACCAATCGCGGGTCGGGCCCGCCCTCCACACGACTCCCCCACGACTTCGAACACGGCGTCCCACCGCGCGGGAACGTGCATGGACAAAGTTCACCTGGACGGGCGGGACGCGATACTGCTCGACCGCCGGGTCAAAGAGGCGCTGCGACGGGCAGTAGGCCCACGCGTTGACGTCCACCGTCACATCCGAAGGCGTAAGCGGCGCCCAGCCGACCCACCCTTCGGAGCTTCGCCAGTCGACCCACGCCGGACCCCACACCGTGTCCGGAATCCAGATCCAGCGCGCCTCGTAGACCCAGCGTCCGTAGTGATGCACCGCCCAGCCGATCGGATCCGCCGACACCCAGGTGTTGCCGTACTCGGTGTACTCCCAATGCCCCGCCTTGTAGGGGATGTACCCCGGGTCGCTCGGAAAGAACGCCTGACCGTAACGCGTGTCCGCCCAGGTCCCGTACGGGGCTAGCGCATCGTAGAATTCGGAGACGTGGGTGACGGTCTGCGGAGGCACGTCGAGGTACGACGACTCGACCCGCACGATCGTCGTCGTCTGTGGGGGCGCGTAGCGGTAGGACGGCGCGCAAGCCGCGAGGAGAAGAACCGGAACGTAGCGATGCATCCTCTTTACCCTGGGGCCCGTCCAGGCATGCGGCCGTTCGAAAACCGTGGCGCTTTCGAGAAGAACGCGCGCGAGACCCCCAAAAAACGCGGCGTGAAAACGAGTTTGAATAGAAGACGACGGGGCTTCGTCCACCTTTGATGGCCTGACGAATCCGACTCCGTTCAGGGTTTCGATTCGCGGAGAACTTGCAGAAATCGTGAGACGATTGGCCGCCCCCACCCGATCGTCGTAGGGTGGTCGGTGGTGGACGCGTCGCGCATCGCCGCGAACGCAGCAGGAAGAGGACGTCAGTGGTGAAAGACCGTCGGGTTTCGCGCGGAGCCGTGCTGTGGTGTGTGTTGGCCCTGGGTCTTCCCCTCGGCTGCGATGGTTCGTCTTCACGGCCTCGAGATGGGGCGGCCGATCCCGATGCCGGCGGTGGCGGCGGCGGCGGTGGCGGCGGCGGCGGTCGCTGTGATGCCCCCCCCACGGCGAGCTGCGACGTCATTGAAACCGACAGCCTGATTCCTCTCGAGATGAGCGGCACCACCGCGGCGACCGCGGACGGCTTTGGGGGGAGCACCTGTGGCGTCGGGGGCGGGGGCGGCATGGGCGGCACCGGCGCCAACGACGTCGCGTTTCGCTTTCAGGCGCCCGCCGCAGGGACCTACGAAATCACGACCACCGGTTCGACCTTTGACACTCTCCTCAGCATTCGAAGCGATTGCGGCGGCGCGGAGCTCGCCTGCAACGACGACATCGCCCGCGGCACCGTGCAGTCCGCCCTCTCGGTGGACCTCGAGGAATGCCAGACGGTGTTGATCGTCGTCGACGGATACAACGCCGAGGCGTCAGGCGACGTTCGCGTCAACATCACGACGTCCGAGAGCGCCTGCGACGACGGCATCGACAACGACAACGATGGCGCCGTCGACTGCGACGACACCGACTGCTTTTCGGTGGAGTGCAACGGAAGCGACTGGCCCGTCGACTGGCAGCGCTTCGAAGCGGAGGTTCTCGAGGAGACCAACCGCTATCGCGCCATGGGCTTCAACTGCGACACCGAAGGCAACTTTGGACCCGCGCCGCCCCTCGAGATGGACGCGATCGTGCAGGTCGCCGCCCGCGGCCACTCCCAGGAAATGGGCGACATGGGCTTCTTCGACCACACGAGCCCGGACGGACGTGAGTTCGACGACCGCATGCGGAACGCAGGGTTTGGCGGTGGTTTCCCCTGGGGCGAGAACATCGCGGCTGGTCAATCAACGCCAGAGGGCGTGGTCCGAGGCTGGATGGAGAGCGACGGTCACTGCGCCAACATCATGAACCCCGCGTTCAACGTGATCGGCATCGGCTACGCATTCGTGGACGGGTCACGCTTCGGGCACTACTGGACGCAGAACTTCGCGGGCTCTCACTAGAGACGAACCGAATATCTCCCATCGATTCTTGTCGCCCGCGATTCCGTGGCTGCCTTGCTTCTCGCTCACGTGCCACCGTAGAGAGGCGAAGATCAGCCCGTATGCCGACTCACGGGAGTTAGGCCATCAGGTCGGTTCCGGAAAGAGGAACTGCTCCGCGCGGTCCGCCCCGGGCTCCGTTGGATCTGCGTGTGGCATCGCTTCGCCCGCCTCGAGCCGCTCCTGCATCTCGTACTTCGACGGGCAGCGCGGCACGACCTTGCTCGCCAGAAAGCTGCCGTCGTCCTGAAGGCGACCTTCCACGGTCACCGTGATGCCAAAATCGTCGCGAAAGGTGTCGGGGACCACGCACTGCGGAAAGCGAACGGCCATTTCCTGCTCGGCCTTTTCGATCACAAAACGCCACTCGCAGGGGTCCTCCCGGAAAAGCACCGAGCCCTGCCGGAGATCGCCTTCGACCCGAAGCTCCCGATTCATGTACGGACCGGGGTCCCCCATCACGGTTTCGACCGACTCGCTGTAGACAAAAGGGTCGCCCGTGCCGCTGCCGAGAAGAAGCGCCACGACGCTCCCGACGAGGACCGCCAGGACTACGCCGATCTTCGCCCACGAAGGAACACCGCCTTCGTCTTCGTCGTCCGGGTGGAGGGGCGCCGGGGGCTGCTCGCTGGCCATGGAGGAATTATGGCCCCGCCGGGCGTCGAGGGCGACCCCCAAATCGGGGGGCCCTGCCGAGGGAGTTTGGGCTCGGCGAAGAACGAAATAGAGTGTCCTCATGAAGTGGGCGTGGTTGGGCGTATGGATCGTTGCGTGCGGCGGTGGCGGTGGCGGCGGCGGCGCAGAGTGTCGAACGAGCGGGGATTGCCCCGCCGGCAGCACCTGCGTAGACGAAGCTTGCGTGGCGCGGGGTGACGGTGGCGTGGACGCCGCCCGCGAGGATAGCGGCGGCGAAGACGCCGGAGCGTGCGAGACCATCGTCTGCGAGGGCGCCTGCTGTCAGGAAGGCGAACGCTGCGCCTCCTTCGGCTGCGTGATCGACCTTGGCCCGTGCACGAGCAACGACGACTGCGCGGGCGATAGCTACTGCGACACCGATCGCTGCACCCCCTACGGACAGCCGCCGGACGTCACCAACGATCCGGACTGCGAACGCGACATCGAAATCGGCGCCTTTGAGCCAAACGAACAATGCCGGTGGAGCGGCGACGCGCCCCTCGCGGATTGGGCCAACGTCTACAGCGCGCCGATGGTGGTCGACTTCAACCTCGACGACGACGACGCGGTGCTCTCGCCCTCCATCGTCTTCACAAGCTTCAACAGCGCGCGGAACGGCGGCGTCCTTCGCGTCGTTGACGGCCGCACCTGCGAAACCCAGTTCACCCTCGACGATCCTGCCGACCGTTTGATCTACGCGAGCAACAACGCGATCGGTGACCTCGACGGCGACGGAAGCCGACCTGAAATCGTCGGCAACGCCCTCGTCGCAAGCGAGACCCCCGGGGGCATCGTCGCCTTCGGGTTTGAAGGTGGAGCGCTCGTTCGGCGCTGGTACGGGCGCCGCTGCGACATGCCGGGCGAACCGCGCTTCATCGTCAACGACTGGACCGACAACAACGGCCCTTCCCTCTACGACCTAGACGACGACGGAATCCCCGAGGTGCTTCACGGGCGTCACGTCTACGACGCGAACGGCTGCGTGCTCAATCCGAGCCAGCCCTACGAAAGCTATCTTCGCCTCGGCATCTTCTCGGTGGTGAGCGACGTCGACGGGGACGGCGCGGTCGAGCTCGTGTACCCGGACGGCGTCTACCAGTGGACGGGAAGCGACTGGGCCCTCGAGGACTATTGGGCGCCGACTGACGTGGCGAACGCAGCCCGCTTTGGGCACGTCGCCATCGCGGACTTCGGGGACTTTGGCGACGGCGAGCCGGGCGAGGTGGAAATCGCAGTGGCTTCTGCGCCCTCGCTCACCTCGAACAACATGGCGACGGGCAACGTTCGCATCATGACCCTGAGCGGTCGCATCGTTTTCGGTCCCTACGACCTTCCTGCCGAACCGGGACAGGTCGCCGGCCGCGGTGGCCCGCCCACCGTGGGTGATTTCGACGGAGACGGGCGGCGCGAGCTCGCGGTCGCCGGGGGCAGTCGCTACACGGTCTTCGACATCGACTGCGACATCGACGGCGCGACCGGCGCCGGCTGTGAACGCGCCGAGGGACTTCCTCGCGGCGTCCTCTGGAGCCGGCTCTCCCAAGACCGCAGCTCCAACGTCACCGGCTCGAGCGTCTTCGACTTCGACGCGGATGGCGTTGCGGAAGTCGTCTACGGCGACGAGTGCTTTCTTCGCATCTACCGCGGCACCGACGGCGAGGTGCTCTTCTCCCAGAGCGCATCGAGCGGCACCGGCTACGAGTACCCGGTGATCGCCGACGTCGACGGAGACTTCAACTCGGAGATCGTCGTCGCCATGACTTCGGGCGTGAGCTGCCCGGCGACCGATCCGATCTTCTCGGGCGACTCGTCCTTCGCCTCCTCGCAGGGCATCGTGGTGCTTCGCGACGCGATGGATCGCTGGGCCGCCTCGCGACCGATCTGGAATCAGCACGCCTACCACATCAACCACGTCGAGACCGACGGCACCATTCCCCGAACGAGCGCCTGGACGCCCAACGACCGGGACATGGCGCTCAACAACTTCCGCATGAACGCGCAGGGCACTCTCGAGCGAACGGGCGCTGCCGATCTCACCGTCGCCCTTAGCGACGACGTCTGCGGCGCGATGGGAGAAACGGAGCTCGTCGCGAACGTGTGCAACCGCGGAACGAACCCGGTCCCGGACGGAGCGCGGGTGGTCTTCTACGAAGGCGACCCGGACGAAGGTGCATCCATCGCATGTGAGACGATGCTTCCGCGTCTGCTCGAGGTCGGCATGTGTACCGCCGTCTCCTGCACCTACACGATTCCGGAGGAGGACGCGCCGGACATCGTCGTGGTTGTCGACCCGGACGGCGAGGTCTTCGAGTGCCGCAACGGCAACAACCGCGGCGTGATTCCCGCCGTGTTCTGCGGCCTCATCTAGCGAGAGCTGGGCGCCGGCCGTGCTTCCTCGCATCGCGTGTCGCGCTCGGCTTTGGTCTGCGGCGAGGACTACGACTGGCGCTCGTATCTCAACATCGTTTGGTTTCAGGACGACTACGCGTGGCCGATCGCAGCGCTCTCGGAGATTCGTGCGATCGACTGGGATTCCCGCGCGCACGACGAGAGGTTTGCGTAGCCCTCAGCGCACCAGAGACAGAAGGTCCAGCGCATCGAGAACGCCGACGCGAAGCCTGGTACGCTCGGACGATGCCGCGAAGAGCGGGCATCTCCCCGGCGCAAACACGCGAGGCGATCCTCGAGGCAGCGATCCGTTTGTTCGCGGAGGGCGGTGTCGCCGCGGTTTCCGTTCGAGCGATCGGCGCAGCCGCGGGCGTCACGCTCGGCGCCGTCCATCATCACTTTCCGAGCAAGGCCGATCTTCAAGAAGCGGCCGTCGCACGCGTCGACGAAGAGATCACACGGATCGCTCTCGGACTTCTCGCCGCGTTCAACCCGGCTGACCCGATGCCTTCGCTTCGGCGTTCCGTAGTCGTGGCCATCGACGCCGGAACGGCCCGCAAGATCATGAGCGCCGCCAATCAGCCGAAGAAGACGAAGTCGGCTTTTCTGAAACGCTTTGCGGTGGACGCTGGCGGCGGTAGTCAGGTCGCCTTAGAGGTCTCGACGCTCTTCGACCGTAAAGGCCTCAGCGCGGAGCAAGTCGATGCGAGTTTTCGGTCGGAGCGCTTCTGGTCCGAGGTTCTCGGTGAGCTGGGCGTACGCACGGATCTCACCTCCATCGAGGTGGGCAAGGCGAAAGGCCGGGGCGCACGAAGCGCCGAGGTTCAGCTCACGCTCGCCGGTCCCGTGGAACTCTCCGAAGGGAGGACACACCGCTCTCACGCGGTACCGGCATGGTTTCAAGAAGTCGACGGCGCGGTTGTTCGCACGATTCTTTAGCGAGACTCTCGACCGCGATCTTCGCCGCTCGATTGGGCGCCCAAAAAGAAAACGACGCCCCCCACCAGCGGGGAGCGCCGTCATCCTGACTAGCCGTCGCGCCGACCGTCTATTCGCCGCCGAGCGGCCCGACCCAGCCCGCGCTGATCAGAAGCGCGTAGATAACCAGCGACTCGATGAGCGCAAGGCTCAGGAGAAGCGGCGTCTGCAGCTTGTCAGCTGCGTTGGGGTTGCGAGCGACACCCTCAAGGGCAGCCGCAGCGGCACGGCCCTGGCCGAGCGCGCCACCGAAGGCGGCGATACCGATCGCGAGACCAGCGGCGATCGCCTTGTACATCTTGACGTCGTTCGCGTTGGACGCGGCGACGTCCTGAGCGAACGCTGCCGACGTTACGAAGAGCGTGCCGAAGATACCGATAAAACGAAGACCCATCTTACGCATTGGAAAGTTCCTCCAAGTTGGTGCGGTTTGCGCGACGGCCGAAACCGTCAGAACTGGTTAGTGGTGGTGATCCTCAATCGCCGCCCCGATGTAGACCATCGAGAGCAAGCAAAAGACGAGCGTTTGCACGGTCACAACGATGCATCCGAGGAAGTACACGGCGACCGGAAAGGGGAGAAAGAAGGCCGAGGCGGAGAGACCGAGGAAGGCTCCGACGACAGCGTGGTCGGCGAACATATTCGCCGTGAGACGAATCGCAAGGGTCACCGGTCGGACCAGATGGCTAACGAGCTCGATGACGAAGATCAGGGGAGCGATGAAGAGGATCGGTCCCATGAAGTGCTTCAGGTAGTTGACGATACCTTGCTTTCTGATGCCGTAGACGTGCGTCGCGACGAAGATGATGATCGCCATCGCCGCCGTGGTGTTCAGGTTGTCCGTCGGCGGAAGAAAGCCCGGGATGAGCCCGAGGACGTTCGAAAAGAAGATTACGAACGCGCAGGTTCCGATGAGCGGAAGAAAGTACTTCGCCGCGTCTTTGCCCATGACCGTGGACATCAGGTTGAAGACGCCGCCCGCGAAAAGCTCTGTGAAGGTCGGAATCGTGAGCCGGTCTTCCGGAACAATCGATTCCTTGGGGTCGGCGAAGCGATTCTTCGTTCGCACGCCAACATAGGTCAGAAGGATCAGGACGAAGAGCAGTCCCCACACGTGGAGGACGTCGAACTGACCGCCGAAGACCCACTTCTCGGACGGGTCGCGACCCATCGCGTCAGCGACACCGGACCCAGCGGACGCACCGGCGCCGCGAAGGCCTTCCTGCCACGACTCGGGCAGCAGACTGAACCAGGACCAATGCTCTGGGAGTGCAGCGTGTGCAGCAGGATCCGCCATCTCAGCTCTCTTCCACCGTCTTGGGGACAGGGGTTAGCGCGGAGCCACCGAGGACGCCAAGCACCAACGCACCCATCCCGAGGGTGAAGCCGTTGAAGTCGATGCCGAAGCGCGTGATGCACAGCCAACAAAGCAGCATCAGCACGCCAGATTTAAACGCCAGGACCACCATGAATCCGCTTTTGCGGATTCGGCCCTCGGCCACGCGAACGGACAAGAGACGAATCGCAGCCCAGTTGGCGGCTGCAATCCCACCGGCGACCGCCGCACCAAGGGCAGCCGTCGCTCCCCAAATCGCGAATGCCAGACCTGTGAGGAGCACTGCGCTCGCAAGGGTCGCTAGGACAATCCGTTGGGTAAGGTGGGGGTTCATGGTGTGTGGTCGTCCCGACGAGAGGGGTCGCCCGCCGAAACCTCCTCCTGCCCGTGGTCTGGGGTCGGTTGTTTCGTAGGGGAACGCGCGAGTTTCCAGAGGGCATAAAAGCCGGCGAAGAGGCCGAGGCCGACGCCAACTCGCTCAAGAACCGGGGCCGTTTCAAAACGACCATCGAGCCACTCCCCGCCTTTTACAAAGATGAGGAGATAGGCCGCCATTTCGAGGCCGAGGCCTCCAACGCGACCGAAGACCTTGAGCTGGTCCGGAGACACGCGCGCTTCTCGTAGGGTTTCAAAGGGCGACGCACCTTTCGGTGCAGTCGCGCGGGAGGTAGCCGGGGGCCTGTCGTGTGTCAAGCGGGCGGAGGTCATGGATGTTCGCATGCGCCAAGGGTCTGGAATGACGGCCAATTCTTGAGAGGTGGACGCCTTGGCGCGCCGTGCTGTGTCGTGCGCAAAACTCGAGTACGCGCGCTCTTCAAGAAAAGGGGGGCCGTCCGGATTTCGGGTTGGTTCCGCCTTCGGCCTTGGGAAAGCAGCATTGTCCCTGCCGTTCCGGGGCCAGGGTGTCGTCAAACACCTCGTGTCCCCAGGCGTGAACTTAGCGAGGGTCGCTGAGCTGAACGCCGCCCGCTGGGAGATAGCCGCTGGTGGCGTAGTCGCGGACCATGCGCTCCGCGGAAAATCGCCAGGCGAGAGTGACGTACGCCCGCTTGATTCGCGCGAGCCATCCCTTGGGAAGTCCCCCCGGGCGGTCGAAGAAGAGCGGAACGACCTCCTCACGAAGAACATCGAGCAGCGCATCGGCGTCTCGGCGGTCCTGGAGGCGCGGATCGCGCTGGACCTCGCCGTCCCCGATCGCAAACCCGTTTTCGCCGTCGAACCCCTCGGCCCACCAGCCATCGAGGATCGAGCAGTTGAGGACGCCGTTGAGCACTGCTTTTTGTCCGCTGGTCCCTGACGCCTCGAGCGGACGCCGCGGATTGTTGAGCCAGAGATCGACCCCGCGGGTCAGCGTTCGGCCGAGCGCCATGTCGTAGTTGGACAGACAGACCACCTTGCCGACGAAACGGGGATCGCGGGACACCTCGAAGACGCGCTGCAGCAGTCGCTTCCCGCCTTCGTCGCGCGGATGGGCCTTTCCAGCGAAAACAAAGTTCACGGGTCGCTCGGGATCGTTGACGATCGCATCGAGCAGATCCGTGTCTTGCAAGACGAGCGCCGCGCGCTTGTAGGTCGCGAAACGTCGCGCAAATCCGATCAGCAGCGCGCGCTCGTCGAGAGCGCCCTGCATCGCATCCACGATCGCGGGGTTCTCGCCACGCGCCTCTGCCTGATCAGCCGCGAGGCGACGCACCTCTCCGATCAGATCGCGACGCAGCGCCTGCCGAAGGCTCCAGAGATCGGCGTCCTCGAAGCTCGCTGCCGCCGCCCACGCTTCGGGGCGATGGACCTCCGCCGAAGGATCGACACGTTCCTCGAAAAAACGCTGCGCTCGCGGGGACATCCACGTTGGAACGTGCACGCCGTTGGTGATGTGTCCGATCGGAACGTCCCGGAGCGCACGTTCCGGCCAAAGCCCTTTCCACATTCGGCGACTGACCCGGCCGTGAAGGAACGAAACGCCGTTCGCCCGATGCGCGATTTTCAGCGCCAAGACCGTCATGCAGAAGGTCTCATCCTCCTGTGCAGGGTCCTGACGGCCGAGTCCGAGGAGCTCCTCGCGTGTCATTCCCGTCCGCTCGATCCAGGGCTCCAGGTGCTCGAGCGCAAGCGGGGGTGAAAAGCGATCGTGCCCCGCGGCCACCGGCGTGTGCGTCGTAAAGAGAACGCGTGCCCCCACATCCTCGAGCGCCTCTTCTTTGCTCTGTCCCGCTTCGATCGCTTCAGCCAAGAGCTCGAGCACCGCAAACGCAGAGTGACCTTCGTTGAGGTGAATCACCGAGGGTCGAACGCCCATCGCGCGAAGGGCACGAAGACCGCCGACGCCGAGGACGAGCTCCTGCCGAATCCGCGTGCGATCGTTGCCCCCGTAGAGTCGCTTTGTGAGCGCGCGATCGTCCTCGCTGTTTTCGGGAACGTCCGTGTCCAAAAGAAGAAGCGACGCGCGGCCCACCTCGACGCGCCACACCTGCGCGTGAATCGCTCCGGCGCGGGTGGGGATCGTCACCCGAAGCGGAACTCCGTCGACCTCCACCGCGGCAAGTCCCATCTCCTGGGGATCGGCTCGCTCGTAGCGTTCTTCCTGCCAGCCCTTCGCGTCGAGGCTCTGAACGAAGTAGCCCTCCCGATAGAAGAGGCCCACCCCGATCATGGGGACCCCCAAATCCGATGCGCTCTTGAGGTGATCGCCCGCAAGAACCCCGAGGCCTCCAGAGTAGATCGCGAAGGACTCGTGAAGACCAAACTCCGCGGAGAGGTACGCGACCGGCGTGTGCTTCATCCGACCTGCGTGATGAGAGCCCCACGTCTCTTTCTCGAGGTAGGCCCCGAGGGCTGGGTCGCTGTGCCCTTCCCGGCACCAGGTCCAATAAAGATTCGTTGCGGCGGATTTTTCCGTGCTCTTGCGATCTTCGGACATGCCGAACCTCCCGCGCAAATTAGTAACTCAAAGATGAGTTACTTGCATGCGAACCCTCGAACGTCCACCAAAAGCCGTCTCCACCAAATGAGGGAGTGCGTGTGGAAACGCACGTAACGATGACACGTTCGATCGCCGGCTTGCCCCACCCCCTCCTGCGCGGCTAGACACAGCCCAGCGTGGGCGAGGGTAGACCCTCCCTGCGGGAGAAATTCCCCCTTGCTCGACTGGCTCGCGAGAACGGTGACCACACGTCGCGCGCTCGTGCTGGCGCTTTTGGCGCTCGCGACGGGTGGGTTGAGCTCGCAGATCCCGAAGATTCAAGTCGATCCTTCGGTGGAGAACCTCATCTCTTCGTACGAAGACGACGGGGAGGCGGAAGCCGTCGCGCGTCGCTTCGAAGAGGATTTCGGGGACACCGATCGCGTGATGGTCCTGCTCGTCCAAGCAGACGACGTGCTCACGCAGGCGCCGCTGCAGTACCTGGACACCGTCACACAGCACCTCGAAGAGCGTCCGTGGATCGAGCAGGTGGTGAGCCTGACGCGAACGCCGATGCCCCGGCGCATCGAAGCAGCCCCGGCGCCCACGAACTTCGAGGACCTCGAGCGAGAGCTCGAAGAAGAAGGTGAAGAAGAGGAGCAGGGCGGCGGCTTCGACTCCCTCGAGGACGAACTCTTCGGCGAAGACGAAGAAGGCTACACGGGCGAGGACGACTTCGAACCGGCGGTTGTCGACGCGCTCGTCTCGTTGGTCGAAGCCGATCCGGAACGTTTTCCCGGCGGCTTTCAGGCGCTCGGACCCAAGCTTGCAGAGGAACTGAAGGCGACCGCGATCGTCGAGGACGGCGAGGTCACCGCCGAGAGCGTGACCGAGCTGCGGACCGCGATCGCCCAGTCGGCGATCGTCGAGGGCCGCCTCATCAGCGAGGACCATCAAGTCGCCGTTAGCGCGCTTTTCCTCGGTGAAATGGACCCCCGCGAGATGCGCCATCGCGTCTCCGAACTTCGACAGTACCTCACAGACAACCCGCCCCCGGACGGCGTGCATGTGCACCTCGGGGGACTGCCGTATTTGCGCAGCTCGATCGTCGAGAACATTCGCTCCGATCAGATCGTTCTCGTTCCCCTCACGCTCGTTGTCTGCCTGCTATTGCTCGCGCTAGCGCTTCGCTGGTTCCCGGGCGTGATCCTTCCGATCGCCGCGGTAGGTATCACTGCGTTGATGGTCGTTGGCGGGATGGCCCTTTGGGGCGAGCCGATGAACATCCTCAACAACATCATTCCAACGTTGTTGATCATCATCGGGATCAGCGACTCGATTCATCTGATCGGGCGCTACCGGGAGGAGCTCCTTCGCACCTCGGAGAAGAACGTCGCCGGTCGCCGCACGGTGCACGCCATGGCAGTCGCGTGTTTGCTGACTTCCGTTACGACGAGTGTGGGTCTCGCCTCGCTCGTGGTGTCGCGAACGGTGATGCTTCGCCACTTCGGCGTCACCGCAGCGCTCGGCGTGATGGCGGCGTACCTCGTCACCATCACCTTCCTCCCCGCGGTCCTCACGTGGGTGAAGGCGCCCTCGCGCGAAGACGTTCGCAAAGCGGGCGGATGGCTCGAGGTCGGCATCATGCGGATGACCGCATGGGTGCTGAAGCGACCCTGGCAAATCCTCGCAGTCACTGGACTTTTACTGGCGGGCGCGACCTACGGCGCGACTCAGCTGAACGTAGACCACGCGCTACTGGATCAGTTCGATTCGGACGACCCGGTCTATCAGACGACGCGTCTTCTCGAAGCGAAGCTCGACGGCGTACGTCCCCTGGAAGTCAGCCTCACCGCGGACGAAGGAACCTTCTACCAGCCGGGGGTGCTCAACCACATCGACGAGATCGCGGCGTGGGCGAAGGGTCGCGACGAAGTCCTCGCGACGATGAGTCAGAACGACATCCTCAAGCAGTCCCTCGCGCTGCTTTCGGGGGATGAGGACGCCGTGCGCGCCGAGTTTCAGAGTGACGCCCAGGTGCGCGCGCTCGGTGATCTCCTTCAGGCGCGGCAGGAGGATGCGGATCCTCTCGGCGCGTGGATCGACGACGACCGCTCGCACATGCGGCTGCAGATCAAAGTGCGCGACGTCGGCGCGCAGGCGACGATGCGCTTCATCCGGGACCTCGAGGGCGAGCTTGGAGACCGCTTCGAGGGAGACTCGATTCGCTACTCGTTCACAGGCGAAGCGTACGACGGATCGGTCGGCATGGACGCGGTCGTCGGTGACCTGCTGTGGAGCCTGCTGACAGCGGTGCTGATCATCTTCGTGCTCCTCGCCGGACTCTTTCGCAGCCTTCGCCTTGGCATCCTCAGCATTCCCCCGAACGTCATCCCGCTGGTCTTTACGATGGCCTACATGGTGATGCGCGGCATTCCCCTCAACGCGGCGACCGTCATCATCTTTTCGATCAGTCTCGGCCTCGCCGTGGATGGGACGATCCATGTGCTCGCACGCTTTCGAGAAGAGACGCGGGAGCGAGGATTTCGCGCGCACCCGGCCCTCATTCGTGCAGCGCGCGGCACCGGCCGCGCGATCGTTGTCAGCTGCGTCACTCTCATGGCCGGCTTCGCGGTCTTGCTGATGAGCAACTTTGTTCCGGTGCGCCGCTTTGGGGAACTCATTGCGGTCACTGTCGCTGGCTGCCTCTTCGCGACCCTGATCGTTCAGCCTGCACTGCTCCACATCGCGGGGATTCGCCGCGAACGACCGGCCAACGCGGGTCCGCAGCCGACCCCGGAGACCGCTGAATAGGCGCTGCGCTCGGCACCAAAGCACGGCATACTCGTGAGATGACCCGGCGCTCGCGACCCATCGTCCACCTCGCCGGTCTGGTGGTGGCGGTCGTGGTCTTCCTGCGAGCCCCCTTTCACGACGCGGCGCCCTTTCGTACCTGGTGGCCGCCTCCGAAAGCCCCGATCGCGTCGGCCTCGGTCCTCGAACATGAACGGCCCTTCGCGACGGGTCCGGCGAACCCGACGGTTGCCTCGGCACCGCCCGCCGTCTTTGCGCTGAGTCCCTACTGGTATCACCCGCCGAGCGACGTGCTCCTTCCCCCGGTCGCTCCGGCGGGCGACTCCATCGGCGGGCTGATCGAAGAGCGTCTCTCCCTCCTTGAAGGGTTTGGCGATCGAGCAGCCGGTCGCGATGTGCTCTTTCTGATCGGCGCGCAGCATCAGTCGGTCGGCGACTTCGAGCGCGCGGCCGACTTTTACGAAGCGTTTCTCTCGCATCCGAACGCAGAGGTCTGCGAAACCGAGAACGGTATGGGGTGCGATGCTGCAGCAGCGTCGCTCGAGAACGCCATCATGTTCCGCCGCGCCCTCGGAGACACCGAGCGAGCCCTCACCAACGCGGACGTGTTCGAAACGCGCTTTGCCGCGCAGCATCCTCGCGCCGCAACGCGGATCGCCTTTGCCTCGGCCGACCTCGACGACGAGGGCCGCGTGGAACGCCTTCGCCGACTTACGCGCCGACGTCTTCCTCCGGCCGAGGCGATTCAAGCGGCGGTGCGTCTCGGAAAGGCACTCTGGTCATCCGACCGCCGCGGCGCGCAGCGTGCCTTCCGACGCGCTGAGCGGATCTGGAGGGTGTCCGAGGGACCGATGATGGCGGCGTCCCCCGGTCTTGAACCGACGGCCTGGGTCGCCGAACTCGGGCGGACGCGCGAAGCACTCGCGGAGGCGCGCTACTTCGAAGCCCGGCGACGCTACCGCGTAGCGGCCCAAACCGCAGCACCGGCCTACAAAGGTACGCGCCGCCAAGCACACGTCGAACGCTGGGTCGAACGACGCCTTCGGCCGTGGATGGCGCGCCGTCTTCGTGCCATTCGCGGAACGGAACGCGCCCTCGACCGGGTGGACGCGCTCGGGTTGTCTCGGTGGACCGTTCCGGCGGCAGCGCTGCGCGGCCAGGTGTACCAGGACCTGGCCGATGCGATCGTTCAGCTTGAGGTTCCGAGGGAGATCGTGGTCGACGACGAATCCATCGGAGCGGTCGTGCAATACCGCGAGCCAGTGCACGAGCATCTGGTGGTTCCGGCCCTCGATCACTTTCGCGCATGCATGGCGCTAGCCCGCGAAACGCGCGGCTACGGGGAAGCCTCCGATCGCTGCGCAGACGGCCTCGCGCGCTACGAGCCACGCTGGCGACGGCCTGCCGAACTTCGTCCGTCCCGGCTTCTCCTGGTCGATCGCTAGGCACGAAGCGGTCACGGATCTGTCGCCTGCGAATCCGTTCTTGTTGCTGCTACGCTGCAGCCCGTGAATGGGGTACGCCTTGGGTGGGTGCTTGTCTTGCTGGTTGCATGCGGCGACGACGGTCGTCGCGTCATTACCCGCGATACGGGGACGGATGCCGTCGTCGCGGATGTTGGGGGTCGAGATACCTCGCCGCGGGACGTAGGGGCTCGCGACACCGCGCTCAACCCGGACGCTGCGTGCGCTGCGGAACGCGTCACCGCGGAGGTCGAACGACAGCCGGTCGACATCATCTGGATGGTCGACAACTCCGTGAGCATGGAGCCAGCGATTCGCGAGGTGCAGAACGGCCTCAACGACTTCGCCGAACTCGTCGGATCACGCGACCTCGACTTTCGGGTGATCATGCTGAGCCTGCGCGGTCGGGGCGAAGCCCTCATCAACGGCGGCCGCCGCTTTCGCGTGTGCATTCCGATGCCCCTTTCGGACGATACCCGCTGCGGCGATGGCGAGCGCTTCTTTCAGGTCGAGGTCGACATTCGCAGCACCCAGCCCCTTGAGCAGTTTCTTGGAACGCTAGGACAGACGGCGGGGTATCGCGCGGAGGACGATCGCGGAAGCGAGCCGTGGCGCGACCTTCTTCGAGAGGGAGCCACCAAGACGATTGTCGTTGTGAGCGACGACAACTCTCGCCTCGAGCCGACCGACTTCGAGAACTTTTCCGGTGGGTCCAACCCCTTCAACAGCAACGAACTGCCCCCCGGCATCCTCCGGCCCTTTTGGGACGATCTCTTCGACGGATACACCTTCAGCGGGATCTACGGGTACGGCGATGAGGGCAATCCCACCGTGCGCTGCACGTTCTCGGACGGCTCGATGCCGCCCGCGAGCGGAGAGACGTACACCACGCTCGTCGCGCGCACGTCCGGCGTTCGCGCACAGCTCTGCGACGCTTCGGCATGGGGTCCGTTTTTCGACTCCGTCGCCACCGCGGTCGAACGCCGAAGCCGCATCGACTGCCGGATTCCGATTCCCGATCCTCCCGATGGAATGGCGTTCCAGCGAGACCGGGTGAACGTCATCGTCTCCACCACGGATGGCGAGGAGCGTCTGCGAAAGGCGCCGAGCGAAGACGAGTGTGGGTTTTCCGGAGGATGGGCCTACGACAACGAGGCATCGCCGACGGAAGTCGTGCTCTGCCCGACGACGTGCGAGGCCGTTCAAGCGGTTGACGACGAGACCCGCACCGTTGACGTTCAGTTCGGCTGCGAAACACTTCTCATCTGATCAACACGGCAGCTCGGATCAACACGGCAGCTCGGATCAACACGGCAGCTCGGATCAACACGGCAGCTCGGATCAACACGGCAGCTCGGATCAAC
>JBCDAA010000073.1:0-27023 GCA_039186435.1 Myxococcota bacterium
AGCACGCCACCGCAGAGCCCGAGCACCAGCAGAAACTGGATCAGGTTGTCGATGGCGAGCGCGAAGAACCCGTCGAGGTCACCGGCCACCCACCAGCGGTGGCTACTCGGGCTCGAACTGGATTTCGGGATTGGTGTCCTCCTCGAAGACGGTGTCGATCGTCGTCTGATCGGTGAAGTCCCCGTCCGGCCCGGGCGGCGGAAGAATCGTCTCTGGCTTGGCAGGAGGCTTCGCGGGAGGCTTCGCATACGCGAGCGCCTTCTGAAGGACATCCTCCGACATCGTCGTTGTCGAATCTTCCTCGGGACCGCCGGTGAGGTCGACCGGCCTCCGCCCGATCGCCGCGGTCGTATCCTCGAAGCGCATCTCAAGGGCCATGCGGACGGCTTCCTTACGAAAGTCCGCCGTCGGATCGTCAAAGCCCGCCATGTCGCTCGCAGGATCCCGCGGCGTCTCCACCGTAAGCGCCTTGCGCGCCCGCTCCCCGGTCGAAGTTGTCACAAGCTCAAACTCCTCGGCGTCGGAAAGCTCTTCGTCGGTGACGTCGAGGAACGCTTCGTCACTCGACTCCGCAAACTCGTCGAGCAGCATCGGGCGCGTCGTGCGCTTTGGTCGCTCCGGCGCACTCGGAACAGGTTCGGTGTCGCGCTTCGGCCGCTCTTTGGGTGGCTCCTCGATCAGGTCGGAGTCGTCCAGCAGCTCCACCGGCTGGTCCGGAAAGTCCTCCGGAAAAAGACCGCGCACGAACACCCCAAGCCCACTCCCGCGCGCCACCATCCGGGCGTCATAGGCAAAGTTGATCAGCGCGTCGCCCATCTCCGAGGCCGACTGAAAACGCTGGTTGGGATCGGGCTGAAGCGCGTTCAACACGATGGCCTGAAGCGGCGGGGGAATGTCGGGTCGAAGCGCCCGCGGGGGAGGCACCTCCGCGCGCTGAATCGCAACCACCGTCTCCGGGTCCGTGCGTCGCAGAAAGAGTCGCTGACCTGTCAGCCACTCAAAGAGGCACGTACCGAGGCTGAAGAGATCGCTCCGGCTATCGATGTCTTGGCCGAGCGCCTGCTCCGCCGAAAGGTACGCGAGCTTTCCCTTCACCACGCCCACCTGGGTCGTCGAAAGCCGTCCCGCCGCCTTCGCCAAACCGAAGTCGATGACTTTGACCGCCCCCTCGTAGCTCACGAGGACGTTCGAGGGCGACACGTCGCGGTGAATCACCTGAAGCGGCTGCCCTCCGACGCCTCGCGCCGTATGCGCATGCTGGAGCGCTTCGCAGATCTTCATCCCGACGTAGACCACGAGATCGATCGGCAGTCGCTGCCCGGACGCCTCGTAGCGCTCCGCGATCGCCCCCATGTCTCGGCCGTGAATGTACTCCTGTGCGATGAAGTAGACATCGCCGTCCATGCCGAGGTCGTAGATTTGCGCGATGTTCGGGTGCGCGAGCTGCACCGCGATCTTCGCCTCGTCGATGAACATTTTGACGAAGTCCTCATCCTCGGAAATCCCAGGGAGGATTCGCTTCACCGCGACGAAACGCTCGAATCCGTCCGCGCCGCTCTGACGCGCACGAAAAACCTCGGCCATTCCGCCGACGCCGATGCGCTCCAGGAGCTCGTAGGGACCGACGCGCACGAGGGCATAGAATCCGCCTCGAGCGGCAGCGGGTCAACCGATCTACGATTTGTGCGTTTTCACGAAAGCGCGAGCCGAACCACGCGCCCAAAACGAAGATGCTCGCCGACGTCGCCGTTGGGCGTTACGACCCAGAGGAGCTTGCACGGCGGGCGTATGGTTGGCGCTGCCGCGTGCCCATCCGTCAGGTAGATGCAGCCGTCCCATTGAACGGTCCGGTCCGCGCGAAGCTCCGCAAAGACCGGGTCAAAGACCGTTCCTCCGCGCCCGGCCACCGCGTCCGGAAGACGCCCGCGGTAGGGATAGACGCGCTGGATCGCCGCATCGCATTCGATGACCTGCACCTCCGCCCCCGCGCGCCAGAGTCCGTGGATTTCGCCGAAGAAGAGAGCAAGCTCGTGATCGGAGACGGATCCTGACGTGTCGACGGCAACCGCCAGTCGCTGGAGGCGCTTGACGCGAATGCCCGGAAAGGTGCCGTAGCGCTGACTCGCCCGGCGGAGCGTCGAGGCGATTCGCGTCCGCCGGCTACTGTTGGAAAAGATCCGAACCACGCGCCGCCAATCGACCTGCGGTTTTCGCCGCGACAAGGCTGCTTGCACCAGCCCCTTCAGCGGTCCTGGCAGTTTGCCCCATTCCTTGGCCCCGACGCGGTCGGCGGCGCGAGCGAGCACGCCATCCAAGGTCGAACGCGCGGCCTCAGTGCCCATGTCGTCCGCGTCGGATCCCCATTGGTCGTGGTCGCTGTGCCAGCGGCCCATTCGGCTCAACGCCTCGGCACTCTTGGGTGCACTCACGCCACGGTCTCGCCACTCGTCTTCGCTGGCGCCGCTGTAGCTTCCGGAAGGAGGCGACCCCTCACCACCGCCCGCTCCGGCACCCCCCCCGCCTTCTTGGTCTCCGGAACCATCGTTGCCGTCGGCGCCCGCGTCGTCCATCTCGCGCTTCAGCGCGGCAAGCTTCTCGTAGTACTCGTCGGCGGTTTGATCGGCTTCGAGTTCAAGATCCGGAAACACCTTCAACGTGATCGCGCCTTCGGGAAGACGCCAAGGCGCACCGATGAACTGGTTCACCACCAGATCCACCGCCAGGTTCCAAAGCAAGGGATCGCGGCGCTTGCCGTCCTTCTTGATGCGAAGCACGTGCTTAAACATCAGGTGAAGCGTCTCGTGCTTCACCACCGCGACGCGCTCTGTCTGCTTCCGCAGCGCACCGAGGAAGAACCCGGGGTTGACCATGAGTCGCACGCGGCCGCCCTGTACCGAAACGCCCGCGGTCGGCGTCTGGGTCCCAAACTGCCGTACGACGCCCGCGAGGAGATGACCGAAGAAGGGCTCTTTGAGAAGCAGCTGAATGATGCAGCGCGAAAGCTCCTCATCCGCCTTTGCGGCGGTCAGCTCCGTCGGCTCGGAATGCGGCGACATCACATTCCCGCGAGGATCAGATCGGCGAGCTTCTTGCTCTTGCGCATCGCGGCTTTGATCCCGTCACTGCCTTTCGTCACCAGATCGCGATGGAGGCTCAGTCGCAGGTCGTTCGGAAGCGCGTCGTGGAGCAGAAAGCGCACGACGTTCTCTCCGTGAAGCGGCGAGAGCGCGTAATCGGGATGCGTGACGTGAAGAAAGAGACGCGTGCAGATCGTCGAGAGGCGATCGACGCGCTTGCTTCCTTCGTCGCCGACCGCGAGTTCGCTCAAGCGCGCGGCGACGGACTCCCAGTCTTCCGCCTCCAGGATCGTCTCCGGATCGATGAGCTGCTCGAGCCCGTCCACGACGAAGCTCATAAAGGACGCCACCGTCGTTTCGTCGAGTGAGCTGTGGGCGAGTGTTTGCACCAGCCCGGCGTTTCCTTTGAGATCTTCGATCGGCCGAATCTGCTCGAGAAACTGCGTCAAGGAGCGCGGCGTGGTCCGTCGCCCCACGATGGACTCCGGATAGGTAAGCGCGAACGAGATGCCGCGCGGGTCTACGTTGGCACGGCTTGCCCACTCGGCCCATACCTTCACGTCGAAGACCATGCTGACGTGGAGCATGCGGGTCAGCATTGCGTCGTCCATGGGCGTGACCGAGTAGTCGCCTCCCTCCGGGTTGGCGGTGCAGACGATCTGCCATTTGCTCGGCAGCTTCCACGAAAACATCTCGTAGTTCTGAAGCAGCTGCATCAGCCCGCGGAGAATTCGATCGTCGGCACGGTTGACGTCGTCGAGCAGAAGAATCCCCGGCCCCTCTTCGGTCGGAACCCAGGACGGCGGCGCAAACACCGTGGCTTCAGCGCCCTCTTCGCCCTCAAGTTTCGGCAATCCGTGAAGGTCCCCCATCTCCTCGAACTGCGCCGGCGCACAATACGCAAAATGCCAGCCCCGCTCCTGGCAGTAGTCCTGCACGAGGGCGGTCTTTCCAACGCCGTGAAGGCCCCAAATGCAAAGCGGTGTGCGCCGATCCCCGCGCGCTTCCGCGGTGAGATTTGTTCGAACGATATGGTCGATGGTCTCCACCACCTGCGAGGCGGTGAGTCGTGCGCCGTGAAGGAGCAGCTCTGGTTCGGACATATGCGCGGAGCATAGCCAACTCAGACGCCCCGTGCCGCGCGTTCGCTATAAGGAGTGCACCATGGAACTCACCGACGGCCGCATTCGCATCGAACCCGTGACGCTCGCCGGGCGCGGGGGTCAGTCCAGGCGTCGCCTGCTCGTCCGCCACCCAGGTGCGGTAGTGATTCTTCCGATCCTTTCGGACGGTCGTCTGGTGTTCGTGAAGAATCGGCGCTTTGCGATCGACGAGGTCTTGCTCGAGCTTCCCGCAGGAACGCTGGAGGGAGAGTCCCCGGAGGAAACCGCTGCCCGCGAGCTACAGGAGGAAACAGGCTACCGCGCGGCCTCGCTACGCGCCCTCGGGTCGTTTTACTCCGCGCCTGGGTTTTGCGACGAACGCATGCACGCCTTCGTCGCCCGCGACCTTCACGCCGGCGCGCAGTCGCTCGACCCAACAGAAGAGATCGAAGTGGCCCTCCACACTCCTGGCGAGGTGGATACGCTGATTCAAAAAGGCGCGATTATCGACGGGAAGACCCTCGCCGCACTGCTGCTGTGGAAGCTCGACCGTTAACGTTCCGCTACGCGGCGCGCGGGGGATAAAACTGCTTTGCCCACTTTCGGTACCGGTGAATCGGCCCGTCGCCGCGGGCCAGCACGGGACGCTCAACGTATCGTTTGGCCTCCCAAATCGGCATGTCGGCCTCGACCTCGTTGACCAGGCCCGCGAACGCAAACCGGTGCATCACCGTCGTCAGCGCACGGCTGCGGTAACGCTGAATGGACGTGCCGAGCCGCATGTGGATGCGACCATCACGGACGGGGCTCGAAAGGATCAGGTGACGATAGCGAAGGTTGAGCGCCGGAACCTCGCCCTGCACGTACGAGTAGCCCAGGCCGTGAACCTCGACGTGGAACAACGCATCGACGCCGAGATTTCCAAAGACTTGCTTGGTGACGCCGTAGCTCGCCTTGAGCAAGGGGCCCTCTACGACGGCATCCTTCACGACCCAGGCGCGACTGAAGGCATGCACCTGCGTGAAGTGGCCGAAGTCGACACTGTTCTCGCTCGTCTCCTGAGGGTGCGACGCAAACTCCAAGCGCCGAAACCGAAACGGCGTCCAGCCCGCAAAATCGATCCGTGGCGGCTCCCAGGTGGGCTCTCGACCGGCCCCGTCGTACCAGACCAAAAGCGTCTCGTTTCGGTCGAGGGCCGACCAGGTCCGAATGGACGTCCGCGGGAGGGTTTTTCCGTACGCTCGAACGCACTTCCCTGAGACTCCGTTGTACTTCCATCCGTGAAAGCCGCAGACGAGGTTCTCCCCCTGCACCTGCGCTTGCCCGAGGTGCCCTCCGAGGTGCGGGCAGTAGGGATCCGAAACCGAGAACCGACCCGACGCGGTGCGATAGAGCACGAGCTCCCGGTCGAAGTAGCGAACCGTCTGGACCTGACCGGGTCGAAGGTCGCGGGAAAGCCCGACGACGTACCAGCCGGAAGGAAAATCAGTAAACGGAAAGCGCTTTTCCATTCGGCCGCGAGGATAGCACCTCTTCGCGCCCGCGGTAGCTGGGCGCGGTCTAGACGATCCAGGCGACGAGCTGGACGAGAATTGCCGCAAGCACCGCCGTGAAGGGCACGGTGAGGACCCAGCTCGCGACCACGCCCCGAATCACCCGGAGGTTGAGGGCCCCGAGACTGCGCGCGAGGGCAACGCCGACGACCGCACCAACGATCGTATGGGTGGTGCTGACGGGAAGTCCAAGTTTGCTGGCGAGTGTGATCGTGCTGGCGGCCGCCAGCTCCGCGGCAAAGCCTCTCGACGGAGTGAGCTCGGTGATTTGCTTTCCGATCGTCTCCATCACGCGAAAACCGTAGGTGGAAAGTCCGAGCACAACGCCGAACGCGCCAATCATGAGAAGGTTGTTCGGCACCGTGATGGTGGTACCGATCCCGCCTTGGACCACGGCAAACACGGCCGCCATCGGCCCGACTGCGTTGGCGACATCGTTGCTTCCATGAGCGAACGCGACAAAGCACGCGGTTACAACCTGCAGGACTGCAAACAGGCGCTCCGCCCGGTCGAGGCCGCTCCGCGACTCTCGCCGCCGCGCGTAGATGCGAAGCACGAAGGTCGTTCCGAACGCACCAGCGAGTCCCGCCGCGACGGCGATCGCGAAAACGAGCCCTCCCGAGAGGTCGAGGGAAAGAGGTCCGAGACCTCCATAAACGACCGCCACTGCGAGCAGCGCAAAGATGAAAAAGCCAGTCCAGGGTGCGATGCGTAAGACGGCCTCCCCGGGGTCTCGTACCGTGAGCACTCGCCCTCGAATGAGCCGAAAGCAGTAGTACCCGAGGACGGCCCCGAGAAGTGGAGAGAGAATCCAGCTCGCGACGATTTGCGCGAGCACGCCCCATTGCACGCCGTCCGTGCCCTGAATCCAAACGCCGAATCCGACAGCCGCACCGACGATCGCGTGCGTCGTGGACACCGGCCAGCCGAGGTAGGTCGCGATGTGCAGCCACAGCGAAGCCGCGATCAGGCAGCTCGTCATTCCCGCCGCCACGATCACGGGCGATTCGACGAAGGTGTTGATGCGCACCAGTCGCGCGCCGATCGTCTCGGTCACCGAGCCTCCCACGAGGAAGGCGCCAAGGAGCTCGAAGATCGCGGCAACGATCACCGCCCGTCGAAGCGTGAGGGCGCCGCTCCCGACAGAGGTCCCCATCGCATTTGCAACGTCGTTCGCACCGATCGTCCAGGCCATGTAGAGACCTGCAACAGCCGTAACGGCGAGAACGATGGTGATCGCGTCCAAGAAGCCGACCTACTTGGCAACAAAGAGGCGAAACTGATCGCCCATGTTCTCAGCGTGGTTCGCCATGTCCCCAAGCTTGTTGAGAACCTTCGTCCACATGAAGAGCGCCACGGGCGACATCTCATCTTCTGCACGGAAGAGCGCCTTCGCGCACTGGTCCTGCACCTTGTCCGCTTCGTGCTCCCGGCGCCCGAGCTCGTCGACGAGCTCGAGCACTTCTTCGGCTGTCGGCCCGCCAAAGCTCGCCTTCACGAGTCGCTCCATCGTGGCGGCCAAGCGACCGCTCACCTCGAGAGTCGCCATGACCTTCTGCACGAACTCGTCGAGCACGTCCTTCATCTCGTCCGGAACGGTGAGGGGCCGAAGCGTTAGAAGCACCCCAACATCCTCAGCACAATCGGCGATCGCGTCGATCTCGCTGATCAGCTTCAGCACGTCGCGGCGGTCGATCGGAAGAAAAATACTCGCCGGCATCTCGGTACGCGCCAGGTTCTTCACCTCGTCGGCGGCCCCTTCGAGAATGCTGGTCTCCTTGGCAAGACGATCGACGCCCGCTTGATCGCCGTCCTGAAGATGCTCGATGATCACCGGCACCTTGTCCGCGGTTGCGCGCACCGCGGTCATCAACTCGCTGATCCGCGGAAGCGGACTTTTGACGAGCAGGTTGGCCAGCGGGATGCGCATCGCGCTGCATCCTTGCACATTCTTGCCGCGCGAGAGGGAAAACCTCGGCCCGTCGATCGGTGGAGTCGCGTAACTTCCGCCGATGCTGTACGGAACGCCAACGCGCCGATGACGCACGCCGACGACGCTGCCCGCTGGGCGATCACTCAAAACGATGCGACCGCACTTCGCGATGCGATCGCACAAGGCGCACGTCCCGATGCGCTTCTCGACGGGCGCCTCGTCTCGCTGGTCGGATACGCCGCACAAAGCGGAACCGCGGCGATGGTGACGCTTCTTCTCGACGCGGGAGGTTCGGCAGCGCGGATCGCCGGTGCAACTCGGTCACCTCTCGAACTCGCGATCGGATCGCGCGACGGGAAGAAGAAAGCGCGGCGCCTCCTCGACGCCGGGGCGACTCCCACCGAAGGGATTCCCCTGCTTCGCGCGACGGACCTTTCCGAACAGGACGCGGTCGCGATGACGACCCTCCTGCTCGAGCGCGGTGCACCGGTAGACCAGCGAGATGAGGAGACGGGGTGGACCGCACTCCACTACGCGGTCTGCCGCGAAAACGTCCCGCTCGTGCAGCTTCTTCTCTCGCACGGCGCGCGCACCGATCTTTCGGTGCACCTCGATCCCGAGGAGTTCGGCATCGCACCCGGAATGACCGCGCCGCAGATCGCGCGGCAGTACGCGAAGGACACGCGCCGAACCGTGATCGGCGACCTGCTTTCTCCCCTGGGCGTCATCGCAAGCTGGAAACTCATCGACAAGGCCGCCGCATCCGCCGCGTTCGATCGCGAGGGCGTGCTCGACGCGGCCACTCGAGTCGCTCGTACACTCGGGGATGAAGACGCGCTCGCGATTCTCACCTCCGCGGAGTTCGCGGCGCTCCGCGAAGAGGTTCTGACCGCTCCTCGCATCCCGTGGCCTTCGCTCCTCGCCCTCGGAGAGATCGCTCGCCTCCTCGGCAATCCTCCGAGTGCTCCGCTCGACGAAGCGACTCTGGTCGGGACGTGGACCCTTGCAACCTATTGCTTCGACGAGTTTCACGGGAGCGAAACGCCCGCGAGCGGCGGCGAAGACCCCATCGCGGGCGAACTCTCTTTTCGCGCAGACGGATCGCTCCTCGGCGACATCAGCGACGAGCCCTTCGAAGGAAGGTGGACGCTGAACGAGGACCTCACGCTGCAGCTCGACACTCACGAAGCCGAGTCTGTCGAGGTTCGCTACAACCCCGAACTCAAACGCCTCTACCTCGTGATCGACGATGGAGAAACCGCCGTCCGATCGTACGGGCTCGAACGCGTCAGCTGAAAAGGTAAACCAGCTGCAGCACGCCTGCGACGAGACCGAGCGCAGCGCCCGCGAGGATGAGCTTCCACTCGTCCTGCTGAAACGCCGGGCGAAGCACGCCTTCGAACTCCTCCGGCGGAAGCTGCTCCATGCGGTGGTTCAGCTCGTGACGGATGTCGACCGCCTTGCCGGAGAAGGTGTGGAGGAGTCCGCCCTCCTTGGGAAGCTCCTCGCGGATTCGCTGGAGGAGCTCCTCGCGAAGCGGCTCTCGTTCCGGCTCCGGGACGAGCATTGCAGCCATCGGATGCTGAAGGTGCTTGTCGATCACCTCGTTGAGGCGGGCTTCGACAAGCTCAAAGATCTTCTTGGCGGTGGGGCCCTCGGTGATCGTCTTCGTGATGTTGTCGGCGTTCAGCACCTTGCCCGCCGTCAGCTTCGAAAACTCACTGGAGACCTCGCGCTGCCGCTTGTGAAACACCCCGTGCAGCGTGAACGGTCCGACCTTCTTCGGATCCTTCGGGTGAAAGATCAGCTTCAGCGCCACCCAGTTCGTGGCGTAGCCCACGAAGAATCCGGCGGCCGGTAGGACGTAGTCCGCCGGGTAGTACAACCAAATGCACATCTGGATGAGCCCAAAGAGAAAGCCAAACCAGATGCCCGAGTTTTCGATGAAGCGAAACTCGGAGCTGCCGACCTGAAGAAACATCAGGCTCATCAGCGCCTTGTCTTCCTCCACCGCGTCGAGGACGACCTGTTCGAGATCGAGGATCTCGGTGATGTTGTCACTGAAGTCGTCCGTGATCTTAATCGTCAGCTCGCGGACTTCCTTCTGGATGCCCTCGCGAACCTGGTTCTGCATGAACTCGCCGGCGTTCGCCCACATCTCGGGGGCGCGCTTTTCGGCGATCTCTTCGATCACTTGCTCGGTGATCTCCTCGACGACCCCATCGAGTTCCGACGAAAACTCTTCGCCCTTGAAAGACGAGAAGAGCTCTTCCAGCGTCAGCAGCTTCGTCAGGATGAGCTGTGTGGACATCTTCGCGAGCCGCTGCGCGTTCGCGGGAACGATCCCCTGCCAGCCCACCGGCTTCACGCCGACGAAGTCCGTTGGGTAGAACATCATCTTGATCGCGATGACGTTCGTGAACCAACCCACGAACGCACTGAACACCGGGATCAACAGAACGAGATAGTCGGCCGCGATTCGCTCGAAGAAGTCCACCGGAAGGCATTTCCTGCGCTGGAGGCGGGGGGAAGTCAAGGCCCCGTTCCCGAGGGAGCGCTCCGTGTACTATAGCGCGCTCATGGGCACCGTATCGGTCTTCCTCCTATGCATCGCCGCAATCTTTCTGATCGGCATTCTCGGAGAGCTGGTCTTCGCGCGAACGGGGATTCCGGACGTCATCTGGCTCATCGTGGTCGGAATCGTCCTCGTGCCGGTCGCAGGGCTCATCTCCAAGGAGAGCCTCATCGTCGCGGCCCCCTATTTCGGAGCCCTCACGCTCGTCGTGGTCCTCTTCGACGGCGGAAGTGAGCTGAAGCTCGCCGAGCTCTCAAAAGCAGCCGGCCGGGGAACGCTCCTCGCGGTCTTAGGGTTCTTGATCGCGGTCCTCTTCGTCGCCCCCGTCGCGATGATCGCGTCGGTGATGGGCATCCTCCCGGACAGCTGGAGCTGGATGCACGCCGTGATGCTCGGGACGATCCTCGGGGGCTCGAGCTCCGTGGTGATCATGCCCGCGCTCCGCAAGGCCGGGCTCGCGCCGCGAATCTCGAACCTGGTGAACCTCGAGTCTGCGCTCACAGACGTCCTCTCCGTCGTCAGTACCGGCGCGGTGATTCAGCTCCTTTCAGCGCAGCACGGAGAAGCAAGCGGCGCCGGAACCGCAGCGGTCACCCTCCTGAAATCGTTCGGCATCGGCGTGGCCCTCGGTGGCATCACGGGTCTGCTCAGCGTGCTCGCGCTCCGAAAGCTCCGAAAGAACCAGTACGCCTACCCGCTCACCCTCGGCGGCCTGCTGATCCTCTACGTGCTGATCGACGAGCTGCAGGGGAGCGCTGCGCTCGGCATTCTGACGGCCGCGGTCATCCTCGGAAACGCGCCAACGCTTTCGAAGGCGATCGGTCTCGCCAAAACCGCGCGTCTTGGCAGCAACGTCAAGGGCGTGCACGGCGAGATGACCTTCATCATCAAGTCGTTCTTCTTCTGCTTCATTGGCGCGATGCTGGGACCGCGCGCGGGCCAAAGCGCCGGAAACTTCGCGATGCTCGTCGCCTTCGGCGTCTTTATCGGCCTCGTCCTCTTCGCCGCTCGAATCCCCAACGTGCTCGCGGTCACGCTCAAGAGCGGACTGAGCAAACCCGCACGCTCCCTCGTGATGGTGCTCTTCCCACGGGGAATGGCGGCCGGCGTCCTTGCGATGATGCCGCACCAGTACGGCATTCCTGGCACACGCGATCTTCCGGTCGTTGTCTTTTCCGCGGTGTTCACGACGATTCTCCTCTTCGCCGTGGGCTTTCCGATCTTGAAGAAGCGCCTGCCGGAGGGCGACCTCGAGGTCGACCCCAAGAAGAAGGCCAAATCGGATCCGGCCGGCGCGTCGATGACGGCGCTTCCCGGTCGCCTCGAGCGCACGAGCGAACCGGAGACCGCCACCGAAGCGCCCGCGAAGCCGAAGTCGGGGGTTCCGACGGAAGACCTGGGAAGCGCGCCGACGCGCGAGCTCGCAGCCGGCATTGGTGGCGCCGCGGACGCGACCACCGTCGACCCAAACGGCCCCGCCGCCGAGGCGGCGATCCCTCTCGTCTCTCCCGAAGATAGCTAGGCGCGGACCTCGCGGATCATGGCCCTTCACGCTTAAACTCATCCTCCGCACGAGGACGTCGAAACCCGGGAGCCCCAATGGAGCGAGTCACTCTCACAATCGAAAACGGCGTCGCGCACGTTCGCCTCAACCGACCTGAAAAACGCAACGGCCTCGACCTCCCAATGTTCGAAGCGGTTGCGCAAACCGGTCAGCAGCTTGTCGAAGATCGCAGCGTTCGCGCCGTGGTGCTCGCCGGCGAAGGCCCCGCGTTTTGCGCCGGACTCGACTTCAAGTCCTTCATGAGCACACCGGATGCGAAAGACCGTTTACTCGCGCGCATCGAAGGGCTCCCCTCGAATCTGGCGCAGGACGTTGCGTGGGTGTGGCAGCGTGTCCCTGTTCCAGTGATCGCGGCGATTCACGGGCCCTGCTTCGGTGGCGGTCTTCAGATCGCGCTCGGCGCTGACATGCGCATCGCAGCGCCGGACGCTCGCCTCTCGGTGATGGAGATCGAGTGGGGGCTAATCCCCGACATGGGCGCCAGCAAGACGCTCCTTCCGCTGGTGCGACCCGATGTGGCACGCGACCTCATCTTTACGGGCCGCATCATGGACGGGACCGAGGCCGCATCCCTCGGTATCGTTACACGCGTCAGCGACGACCCTCTCGCCGCCGCAACGGAGCTCGCCACAAGCATCGCAGGGCGATCCCCCGAGGCCATCCGCGGCGCGAAACGCGTGCTCGTAGAGGCACCAAGCCTTTCGGTGCACGACGCGTTTGGGCTCGAAGCCGAGCTTCAGGGCGCCATCCTTGGATCGAAGAACCAGATGGAAGCCGTCATGGCGAAAATGCAGAAGCGCGCGCCGAAGTTCACCGACGCGCAGTAGACCTACGCCGACGTTGCGCTCACCAGCCAGGCAGCGGCGCCGAGGTGCACGCCCTCGTCGCTCGCAAACTCGCAAAAGCGTTCCACGAGCGCGGTCTCGACCTTGGCGCGAAGCGAAGGCTCCGCATCCTCCACCATGCTCGCGACTGGACCCATCTCGAGCATGAACCGGGCTGCTTCCTCCGGCGTCGCGCCGATGCGCAGCTTCGGCTGGAGACTCTCCGTCGTGACGCCCCGAAACCCCGCCGAGGAAAGGATCGCCCCGATTCGCGTCGGGTCCGCGAGAGAGAACGCGCCGGGCCCGTCGGGGTCTGGGGTCTCCTCCGGCTCCGGGGCGCCAGCCTCTTTCGCGACCTGCGCAACGAGCGCGATCCACTCGTTGTCCTGAACCGCCTGCCAGCAAACAAACGCCAGACGGCCGCCGGGTCTAAGCGCGCGACCCACCTGCGAAAACGAGCGCACCGGGTCCGCGAAGAACATCACCCCAAAGCGAGAAATCGCGAGGTCCCAGCTGCCCTCCTCGAAGGGATAGTCGGTCGCATCCGCCGCCACGAACTCCACCTGCGTCGCACGGGCAGCGCGCTCCCGCGCGATCGCGAGGGTAAGGCTCGAAAGGTCGACGCCGAGGACGGCCCCGGAGGACGAAACCTGCTCCGCAAGCGCGAGCGTGGTCGTGCCCTGCGCGCAGCCAATGTCGATCACGCGCTCCCCCACCTGAGCGCCCGCCCTCGCGAGAAGCGGTCGACTCAGAGGTTCCAGAATCGCGTCGATGTGTCGCCAGTACTGAGACCAGCGTTCGCCCACCGGGCCGTTCCACATCTCGGCCTGCGCTTCGTTTCCCTTCGTCGTGCTCATCGGGGAGGTCTCTAGAGCCGGACGACCAGGAAGAAAGTCGAAATTGCGCGAGCGCGCCCTGCGCACAGGCCGACGATTTCGACCTGTTCGACGATGCGCTGCGCGAGCGTTCGGCGCTACCGGTAGTGCGGCACCCAGCCGCCTTGGTCCTGAAAGAGGCGAACGCAGCGAATCATCTTCGCGTCGGTAAGCTCAAAACGGTGATGACGGTCCTTGGGAACGACGATCAAATCACCGGTCTCCACAAGGACGCGCATCCAGCGATCGTCGCGGCTGCGAATGTCGAAAATGCCCTCGCCCTCGAGGACAAAACGGACCTCGTCCTCGTCGTGGTAGTGCTCGTCGTCGAACTTCGCGCAGATCTGATCGAGGTTCGGCATCTCCGGCGTCAGCGCCACCTGGTCCTGCTCGATGTAGCCGCGCTCCGTTTTCAGCTCATCCATCTTCGGCTGATACCCGGCGGGCTCGACCGAAAGCGCTTCGTAAAGCACGCCCTCGGCGTTCAGGGTCTCCGCCGAAATGGCACTGCCATCTTCAAGCCACGTTGCCTTCATCGATCACTCCGCCGCCTGCTGCGCCGCCGGAACCCGAGATGGGTCGACGCCGAGCTGCTTCATCTTCACCGCTGCCTCGAAAAGGTAGTCGTAACACTCCGCGTGGGTCTTCGCTTCGACCCAATCCTTGCCCCAAACGTAGACGCCGTGACGCTCGACGAGGACCGCCTGCGACTTCGGGTACGCCTCGATCGCCTCGGCCATCGTGTCCGCAAGGTCGCACTCGTGCGCCGTGTTGCGAATGATCGGAACCACGAGCTCGTCGTGATACCCGTGACCGCGGATGCCCTTCATCATCTCGAGGTGCGTGATGCGCACTTCGCGATCAAAAACCAGCGTTGCGAGCATGGCGTTGATCGAGTGGCTGTGCAGCACCGCGCCCGCATCTCGCAGCCGAAAGGCGTTGAAAAAGAGCGGTGAGCAGGCGCTCAGCTTCGCGTCCCCGGGCGGCGCCTTATGCACGGTTCCGTCCGCGTTGAGCTCAAAGAGATCCTCGGGCTGAAGGCGTTCCTTCTGAACGCCGCTCGGCGCCATCCAAACTCGGTCCCCCTCGCGAATCGAGATTCCGCCGCCCGTTCCAGAAACCCACCCCTGCGTGTAGAACTGCCGACAAAGCTCGCAGATGAGTGTGCGCGGATCGCTCATAGCCCCTTGTTCTAACGCGCCCCGGCGAGGCCGCAAGGCAGCCCCGGAAGCCCTTCACGTATCCGGAATCGTGTCCTTCATGGGGTCGAGCCCATCCGGAATCGTGTCCTTCATCGGATCTGGACGCTTTCGGCGCACCGGATAGAGGCAGCAGTCCGTCGGGCATACGTCGTGGCTCGGCCCCATGGTGCCAAGCGCTCGGCGCCGGTCGGTGCGTCCAATGCGCTCTTCGACGAGCTCCCGGAGCATCTCCACGAACTTCGGATGGGTGCCCGGCGTCTTCGCGCGAACCACCGTCATTCCCATCTCCTTCGTGGCTTCGATGAGCTCGGTGTCGAGGTCGAACACGACCTCCATGTGGTCCGAGACAAATCCGATCGGAACGACGACGAGGTCTTCCACGCCGATCGCGTGCAGTGCTTCGGCGTGCTCAAGAACATCCGGACCGAGCCAAGGAACATGCGGCGGCCCGCTGCGACTCTGAAATACAAGCTGCCAGTCGGAGCGCCCGAGCGCGTCCGCCACGAGGCGACACGCTTCCTCGAGCTGCTCCGCGTATCTGCAGTGCTCCGCCATCGAAAGCGGAATGGAGTGCGCCGTGAAGGCAATGCGCGCGGTTTCGCGCCGTCCCTCCGGAAGTTGCTCGAGGGCTTCTTTGGTTCGTTCGACGAACGCCTCGATCCAAAGCGGGTGGTTGTAGAACACGCGAATCTTGTCGACGACCGGCGCCCCTTCACCCGCGGCATCCTTCGCAGCCTGGATGTTCTCGCGGTACTGACGACACCCGGAGTAGCTGCTGTAGGCCGAGGTCATGATCGCCAGGGCGCGTTTGACGCCATCGTCCTTCATCTGGGTGACGGTGTCCGTCAGGAGCGGCGCCCAGTTTCGGTTGCCCCAGTACACGGGCAGGTCGATTTCCTGGGTGGATAGCTCCGCGCGGAGCGCTGCCAGCAAATCGCGGCACTGATCGTTGATCGGGCTCTTTCCGCCGAAGAGGTAGTAGTGCTCCGCTACCTCGAGGAGACGATCCTTCGGCACGTTCTTTCCGCGCACAACGTTTTCCAGAAACGGGATCACGTCGTCACGCGTCTCGGGCCCCCCAAAAGAAACGAGGAGAATTGCGTCGTAGGGAGGATCGCTGTCGGTCACTGAGCCACCGTGAAACACCTCACCGCTCTCGCGCAAGGCGCCGTCAGAAAACGTGATATGAGGTGTAGGTGCGGGTCACGATATTAGGAAGCGGCAGCGAAGGAAACGCGACGCTTTTTGACACGGGCTGCACCCGTATCCTGATCGATGCGGGCCTGTCATTACGTCAGCTCCGCGATCGCGCAGCGCACGCCATGAACGCTGCACTCGAACGCCTCGATGCGATCGTGATCACGCATTCGCACGGCGATCACGTCGCCCACGCGGCCCGGATCGCGAAGGCCTTCGGCGCCCCGATCTACGCGCAGCCGGAAACCGCCGAGGCAGCAGGCCTCACCGCCAACGTCTACGACGCGAACGTTTCCTTCCGCATCGGCGCGATCGAAGTCTCCCCACTGCGGGTTCCGCACGACGTCCCTCAGGTCGCTCTCGTTCTCCGTCATCAAGGAGATGTGGTCGGCCTCGTGACGGACCTCGGCCACGTTCCCCGAGCGCTTCCCAAACACCTCAGCGGCTGCCGCACGGTGCTTCTCGAGAGCAACCACGACCCCGAGCTCCTTGCGATTGCGCCCTACCCGGTGTTTGTGCGCGCGCGCATCGGTGGATCCCACGGCCACCTCGCCAATGCGCAGACCGCGCGCCTCCTCAAGCGCCTTCGCAAGGGTCCTCTTGAGCGCGTCGTGTTGATGCACCTCTCGCAGAAGGCGAACTCCCCCGAAAAGGCGTACCGCATCGCGCGCCAGGCCCTAGGACCGGAGGTCGAGCTTCGGGTCGCGTCTCAAAACACACCGATGGTGTTGCCGTCGCTCCAGACGCGGCAGCTCTCCTTCGACTACGTCTCCTGAGCGTTTAGGCGCACGTCCATTCGTCGTAGTCGTCGCTCTTCACCGCGGCGAGACAACGATCGTGTGCCGAATCGGACCACGAGGAAGATCGCTCCGGCTCGCGGTCAAGACGCCCGTACTCGGTCCACCATCGAGGTTGAGCGCTTCCTCGCAGCCGGATCGCACCAGTTCGTTGGCGAGCTCGAGGAGCGTCGGACCTTCTCCTTCCGGAGCCGGGCGAATCACGACTTCCACCGAGCGCCCCTGGTCGCGAATGCAGAGCGCCGTTCGCGCCGCACGACGTCCGGTCTCGCTTCGAATGTTGACGACGCCACCGACCACGAGTCGCGGCTTCGCCTGCACCGCGAACTCAGGAAGCTCGGCGGGAACGCGAAAAACCTCACCATCCTCAAGGCGCGCGAGACCGTCTACGACGACAAGAACGCCGCCGCCGAGGCTCGCGTCGTACTCCGCGACAAGCCGCCCCTCGGTGACCGCGTATCCCTCGGCTTCCCCGTCCGCGTCGAAGAAGCCCCCGTTGAACGCGGCCAGCGCCCCGGCGGGAAGCACCATCGGCGCATCGAGGGCATGTTCGACGATCCCAAGACGCGCCTCCGAAAGGTCGAAGATCAGACGCGGCTCACGCGCCGGTTCCCCAGGGACCTCTCGCTGAACCGGGGCAGCCGAGGGCGCAGGACGTTCGCTTCCGCAAGCGCTCAGAAGAAGGAGTGTCAAAGAGGTCACTGCAGCGCCAAAGCGCTGTGCTATGGGAGTGCCCATGGGACTTTGGTACGAAGAAAAGTTCAAAGGGACGCGCCTCTCTCTCGAGGTCTCAAAGACCGTCTTTAGCGGGAAGAGCAAGTTTCAAAGCGTCGATATCTTCGACACCGTGGAGTACGGTCGCGCGCTCGCGATCGACGGCGTCTTCATGACGAGTGAGGGCGACGAGTTTGTGTATCACGAGATGTTGGTGCACCCATCGCTCCTCACCCACCCAAGCCCGAAGCGAGTCCTCGTGATCGGGGGCGGCGATGGAGGAACGGTTCGCGAGGTCCTCCGTCATCCCGGCGTCGAGTCCTGCGTGATGATCGAGATCGACGAACTGGTTGTACGCGCCTGCCAGGAGCACCTGACGACCATTGGCACCGCCTGGAGCGACCCGCGCCTCGACGTGCGCTTTGCCGACGGGATCGACTACGTCAAGAACAGCGACGAACCGAAGTACGACGTCATTCTGCTCGACGGAACGGATCCGATCGGTCCGGGGGAAGTGCTCTTTGGGGTCGAGTTCTTTCAGGGCTGCCGGCGCATGCTTGCGGACGACGGCATCTTCGCGATGCAGTCGGAAACCCCGATGCTCCTTGCGGACGTCTTCTTCGAGACCCAGAAAAAGCTCCGTGGGCTCTGGAAGAAAGTTCACCCCTACTTCGGTCCGGTCCCGATCTACGCGTCCGGCATCTGGAGCTGGACTATCTGCACCGACACCCAGAACCATCTCAACGTCGACGAGCGCCGCGCGCAGCCGATCATCGAGGGCTGCAAGTACTACAACCTGGACATTCACCGCAGCGCCTTCGCGCTTCCGAACTACGTGCGTCAGGGCATCGCGAAGCTCTAGAAATCAACAAGGCAAACCGGAATGAGCACAACCTGGGACCGCGCTGCGCACCGTCGTCGCGATGAAGAGTGGCTCAACACCGCGAAACGCGACGCGTGGCTCATTCCGGTATGGCGTTCGAAGAACCTTGTCGACGAAGGGCGCCCGCCCCGCGGCATCTGGGTCCGCGCAAGCGATCATCCGACGGTGCTCGAGAGCGAAGACACGCCTTCGATCTTTCTCGGTCTCGCCGACGGTGTTCCGGTCTTCGCGCGAGATCTCAGCCACCTCGATGACCTCGAGGACTATTCGTTCCCCGGGCGCTTTCGAGATCTTCGAATGGCGGGCGCGTTCATGGATCCGGACGCCTTTGCGCCGCTCGCCTACGCGCGAGGCATGTGCCGTTGGCATCGCGTCACGAAGTTTTGTTCAAGCTGCGGCGGAAAACTCGCCGCCGAAGAAGGCGGGTTCGCGCGACGCTGCGATGCATGCGGCGAGATCGTGTATCCGCGTACCGACCCGGCGGTAATGATTCTGATCACCCACGGCGACCGCTGCCTGCTCGCGCGACAGCCACGCTTTCCCAAAGGGATGTACTCGGCGCTCGCCGGGTTCGTCGAGGTGGGCGAAACGATCGAAGAGTGTGTGCACCGCGAGACGCTCGAAGAAGTCGGCCTCGCTGTGACGGGCGTCCGCTACGTCGCGTCGCAGCCTTGGCCCTTCCCACAGTCGCTGATGATCGGCTTTCGGGCCGTCGCGACCAGCGACGCGTTCTCCCTCGACGACGATGAACTCGAGGAGGCGCGGTGGGTTCGCCGCGACGAACTCCGGAACCCGAAGGGCTTCTTCTACCCGCCCCCGATGTCCCTCGCACATCACCTGGTGCAGCAGTTCCTCGACGAATAGCTACTCGTCGGGGGCGCGACGACAGCCGAGTTCGCTCGCCGCGAGAGCCTGCGCAGCGGCCTGCTCCAGCGAGGTTGGAACGCTGCGATCCGCACTTACCAGGGCATCCCGGAGGTTCTCGAGAGCGCTCGCGAGACAGGGCGCGACCCGTTCGTACGCCGCGTAGCCGCCGTCCGCCCAGATGTCGACCGCTGCCTCCACCGGCGAGAGCCAGTTGTGCGCATCCTCGAGTGCGTCGGAAATCTCGGGGGTCTCCCCGCCGCTCGTTTCGACGTCCACCAGCGCCTGCGCGGTAAGCTGAAGCGTCTGTTGGGCTTGGTCCTGCTGCGAACTTCCGCAGGCCGCAGCCACCAGCAACAAGCCCACACACCTCATGCGCCGAGGATAGGCGATGCGCGCTCACGGAGGCGAGGCCCTTTGCGGATCACGCCCAGAGGCTCCATGATCCTGCCGATGCGAAGTGAGCCGCAGCAGTACAAGGCGCTCGAGGAAGCGATCGACTCGATCGCCGGGAGCTACGAAGCGGCCGAACCCATCAACAACCTCGAGAGCACCACCCTCCCCAACAAGCGTCGGGTCATCGAGGCGCTGCACGAACTGGAGTGCGCGCTCTTCATGGGGTTTTACGCGACTCGGTCGCTCAACCGCGACAACCTCCGGCACGCGCTCGCGGAGCATCTCTACCGGGCGCACGACTTGCTCGTCGAACAAATCGAGCGCGCGCTCACCTACCAAAACTGGTACGGCCTCTGCGACGAGTGTCCCGAGCCCGGGTCGAGCGAGGATCTCGTCCTGGAACTCTTCCGCGAGGTGCCGGACCTTCGCCGCAAGCTCAACCTCGACCTCAAAGCGGCGTTCGAGGGCGATCCGGGTGCGGAGAGCATCGAGGAAATCGTCTTCTCCTACCCGTCGATCACCGCGATCACGGCCTATCGCCTTGCGCATGAGCTGTGGAAACGGCGCATCCCAATGATCCCGCGGATCCTCACGGAGCACGCCCACGACAAGACGGGCATCGACATTCACCCGGGCGCCACGATCGGCGAGAGCTTCTTCATCGATCACGGCACTGGCGTCGTCGTGGGAGAGACCGCCGTGATCGGCAATCACGTGAAGCTCTATCAGGGTGTGACCCTCGGTGCGCTCTCCGTTCCGCGTCGCGGCGTTCGGGAAAAGCGTCATCCCACCCTCAACGATCACGTCACGGTCTACGCCGGCGCGTCGATCCTCGGTGGTGACACGGTCATTGGCGAGCGTTCGACCATCGGCGGCAACGTTTGGCTCGTCGCGAGCGTTCCGCCGGGCTCGAAGGTCTTCGGACGCGCCAAACAGAACGGCCCCGACGGCGGGCAAAGCGGCGCCTCAGTCCCGCCGCCACCAATGGTCCGCTGAGCGCGCTATCGCGCTGACTCGTGGCCGAGAGCGCGCTGAACCGCGCGGGCGGCAGTCAAGAGGTCCTGAAACCCCTCGACTCGTTCGGGTACGTATCCCGTTCGCACGCGAACGACCCCTGGCGACGCCACCACCTCCACCGGGATGAGTCCGATCCCCGAAAGCGCACCGACAGCCGATAGCACCTCATCCGTCATCAGAAGAGCAGCAACGGCCTCGCTCTCCGCGAAGACCTTGTGGGTCGATGCCGACCAACGACGAATGAGGCCTGAATCGAGCATATCGGCCCGCGGCGCCGGGATCGAAAAGCACGCCAAGTCGACCGAGCCCTCGTTGGCGATCGCCGCACGCACCTGGACCGCAGCGGTTCGAAGCCGAAGCACCGTACTTCGCTCGTCCACCGAAAGCTGTCCCTTTGCGCCATCGGGCATGACCCACTCGGCAGTCGAGTGCTCCCCGCTCGTCCGATCTCCACCGAGTTCGCCAACAAAACGATCAAGCGCCGCTTGCCGAAGTCGTTGCTGCCGGCGGCCCGTGGCTACAACCCACACGCCCCCGAGAACGGGGAGGCTGATCAACACGGCAGTCGCGATCCAAACACCCATCTCATTGAGACCAGGAGAGCACGAGCTTGCCGAAGGTCTCGCTCGCGTCCATCCGCGCGTGAGCCTCGCTCGCGTCCTTCATCGGGAGGACCTCGTCGATCACCGGGCGTAGCCGCCCGGCTGCAAAGAGCGGCAGAATCTCCGTTGAAAAGCGCTGAATCAGGGCGGCCTTTTCCTCAAGGGGCCGCGCGCGCAGCACCGATCCACGCCAGCAAAGCCGCTTGCGAAGAATCAGCGCGAGATTGGCCTCCGCCTTGATGCCCCCGACGAGCCCGATCGTCACCATTCGCCCCTGAAGTCGCAGCGCCTTGAGGTTCTCGTTCAAGTACTTCGCGCCCACGGTATCGAGGACTACCTGCGCGCCTCCAGCGATCTCCTGAACCTTCGCCGCAAAGAGTCCGTCCGCTGTGTGAACGGCGTGCTCGAGGCCGAGTTCCGCGCAGCGAGCGAGCTTCGCCTCCGAGCGGGACGTTCCAATGGTGGTGACGCCCGCGGCCGCGTTCAGCTGAAGCGCCGCCGTCCCAATACCGCTAGCGATCGCGTGCACCAGTGCGACCTCGCCCATCGCGAGTTCCGCCTGGAGGAAGAGCGCGTCGTAGGCCGTGAGAAAGACCTCGGGGATGGCCGCGGCGTCCGTGAGGCTCATTCCCTCGGGAACGCGAAGGAGCTCGCGCTCGTGAAGGACGACGTGCTGGCCCATGCCGCCGCCGCCCACAATGCCCATGACCGGATCACCCACCTTCCAGTCGCCGAGAATCGGAGCGCCCAACGACTCGATACGTCCCGCGAACTCCAGCCCCGGAACGTCTGCGGGCGCCCCGGGAGGCGCAGGATACGCTCCGCGCCGCTGCAGGGTATCCGCGCGATTGAGGCCGGCAGCTTCGATGGCGACGCGCACCTCGCCCGGGCCGGGATCGCGAACGCTTCGCGTTTGAACTTCAAGAACCTCGGGTCCGCCAGGCTTCGTGATGACTACCGCGCGCGATTCGATCATGCGCGGAGCCTAAATCGGCATTCAATCGCGGAACACCTATTTCCGTTCGCGCGTCGACCACGCGTACGCGACCGCTTCGGTACCGGGTGGTCCCGCATTGGAAATCCGAACGAAGCGACGAGTCTCCTACTCGCCTCGCGGTAGTCGAATCGGTGCGAGGGTTCCCTCTTCGATCTGCGTTCGCAGCACCCGCCGAAGCACCTTTCGCGACGGGCCGAGGGGAAGCGCATCGACAAGAGCCAGCTCCCGAGGTGCGTTCGCGGCGCCGAACTCTGCCTGCACGAACGCGGCAAACGCCTCGAGCGCGAACGCCTTCGTAGGAACAACCACCGCCACGATCTCTTCGCCGTAGTGCGGATCGTTGCGACCCACGACCGCCACCGACTGCAGGTCGGGGTACTCGGCGAGTACGTTTTCAACCTTCGCCGGCACCACGTTGTGGCCGCCGCGAAGGATCAGGTCTTTCAACCGATCGACCACGCGAAGCCGACCTCCCTCCCACGTGCCGAGGTCGCCCGTTCGAAGCCACCCCTCCCGAAACACCGCGCGCGTGCTCTCGGGATCATCGAGGTACTCCCGCATCACGTTCTGACCCCGGACCATGATTTCGCCCACCGGGTCTCCGTCGAGCTGGATTTCCACGCCCCACACCGGACGCCCGACGGTTCCCGGAGGACCGTCCCCCGGCCGATCGATCGTGCTGAAGGTCGCCTCGGTCAGCCCATACCCTTCTCGAACTTCCGCACCGAGGCGGCGCTCCGCACGCTCACGTGTGGCTTGCGGAAGCGGCGCGCCGGCGCTCAGCCCCCAGCGCAGACTCGACAGCGGCGTTCCCTCCGTATGTCCCCACGCGTTGAACATCGTCGGCACACCGGGAAGCCACGTCACGCCTTCCGCCGCGCAGGTTGCGAGCGATGCATTCGCGTCGAAGCGTCCCGGTGGCGGAAGCGCAAGGCGAGCGCCCGCAAAGAAGGGTGCAAAGACGGTCATACGCATGCCGAACGAATGAATCATCGGCAGGGCCGCGAGCACCACGTCGCCGGAACTCAAGCGGAGCGTGTGATGCACGAGCGCAGCCGTGTGCGAGAGCAGCGAAGCGTGCGTGATCGCCGCCCCCTTCGGTGTGCCCGTCGTACCGGAGGTGTAAAGGATGAGCGCGAGCCCGCCTGGCGCCGCGCAAAGTTCGAGGGGCGCCTCGCGCGCGTCCGGGGAGATCACCGGCACCGCCTCCGACGTAGCGTGCGTCACCCAAGCCTGGCAGCGCGCGTGCTCGAGTCGAAAGGCCTGCTCGCGGGCGGGTGCCTGCGGCGCGATGGGCACGACGGTCGCACCGGCACTCAGGGTTCCGAAGAGGCTCACCAAGAACTCAACCCCGTTGCGGAGCGAGAGCGCAACGCGATCGCCGGGTGAGACCCCGGCCTTTCGAAGCGCTCCCGCAAAACGTGCAGCCTCCTCCGAGAGTTCCCCGTAGGTGCGCGTTTCCGCGCCGACCACAGCCAGCCGCGCGGGCCAGCGAAGTGCACCCTGGCGCAGAAGCTGAGCGAGTTGAATCACGGAAAATAGGTGAATCGAGGGTCGCAAAGAGGCAAGCCGCAGCCTTCGCCCGTTCGCCGCTGCACCGCGCCACCCTTGACACTCGTTCGACCCCTCGGTAGCCAGGCTTCCCAACTACCTGGAGGCGACATGGCCGCGTTCGAATACGACATCTACACCACCGCGTGGGGACATGGACAAAGCACCGTCCAGATCCTGAAGGAGCTCAACACCCGAGGCGCCAAGGGCTGGGAGCTCGTGGGGATGACGCGCGACGAAAGCCCCGAAGACGATCACGACGAAGAGGTTGTGATGTTCGTCTTCAAACGGCCCGCCGGCTGAAGCTCGCACGCGCGAGTTGCAAAAAGTCGTGTCGGCGTTCCGCTGGCGCGACTTTTTTCTTCCGTCGAGCTCATCGCTCGCCTACCTGGAGACCTGATGCGCTTCCTCAACGCCCCACTCTTCGTGCTGCTCGCTGCGAGTGCCTGCGGCAGTCCCTCTTCCTCGACGCTACCGGAGCTTCCCGTGATCGCCGACCCCGCCTTCTTAGAACAGTACGCACAAACCGGTGGATTTCGCCTCGGTCAGCCGACGTCGATCACGATCACGCCGGACGGCCGCGAGGTTCTCTTTCTTCGTTCGGGTCCACGTTCTCCCGTTCGCAACCTCTATTCGTTCGACATTGAGACCGGTGAAGAGCGCGCCTTGCTCGGCCAGGAGCTGCTCGCGGATACGGGCGAACTCTCGCCAGAAGAGCGCGCGCTTCGCGAACGCCTTCGTCTCGTCGCCGGAGGGGTGGCCAGCTATCAGCTCAGCAAAGATGGCGCGCGCATTCTAATTCCGCTCTCCGGCCGTCTTTTTGTGCTGGAGCGGGCCTCCGGCGAACTTCGTGAGCTGCCCTCGGATGGCGGCTACGCAAACGACGCTCGCTTTTCACCGAACGGCGAGCGCGTGGCGTGCGTCCGCGAAGGCGACCTCTGGATCATCGACGTCGCGGAACGAACGCAGCGCCGGATCACCCATCGCGATAGCCCGACGATCACCAACGGCCTCGCGGAGTTTGTCGCGCAGGAGGAGATGAGCCGCTACCACGGCTACTGGTGGTCTCCGGACAGCGAGTCTCTCCTGTTGCAACGCACCGACGTCGCGCGCGTTCCCGTGTGGCATGCGAGCAACCCCATCGCGCCCGCCGACGAGCCTCACGCTGCACGCTACCCCCACACCGGCGCGGAGAACGCAGACGTACGTTTGTTCGTCCTCTCGATCGACGGAACCGTACGGAGCGAAGTCCAGTGGGACCGCGCGGCGCTGCCCTACCTCGCCACCGTGCGCTGGTCGAAGGATCACCCGCCTCTCATCGTGGTGCAGGACCGCCGACAGCAACGTGAGCTCGTCCTCGAAGTCGACCTCGCAAGCGGAGCGACGTCCACCCGCCTCGAGGAAGAGGACGCCGCCTGGCTCAACCTCGATCAGAGCGTGCCGCGCTGGACCGGCGAAGATCGCTATCTCTGGAGCACCGAGCGCGAGGGCGGCTGGCAGCTTGAGGTCCGTACGCCAGAGGGAAAGACCGCGCTCACGCCGCCGGATCTTGGGTACTACGAACTACGGCACGTCGCGGACGACGCCGCGTGGGTGATCGCTTCGAGCGACCCGACCGAGCGGCACGTTTGGCGCGTTCCCTTCGAGGGCGAAGCCGAAGCGATCACACGTGAGCCGGGCTACCACGACGCGATCTTCGGAAGCCGCGACGACCTGTGGGTCCACGCGTCCCACACCGTCGACGAAGGACCGCGCTGGCGTGTTCGGCGGGGCAACGAGGTGGTCGGAGAACTTCGCAGCGTCGCCGATGCACCTCCCTTCGTGCCTAACGTCGAGCACCTGGAGGTTGGCGAGCGCCAATACCGCGCGATGGTCATCCGCCCGCGCAACTTCGAACGAGGTCGTACCTATCCGGTCCTCCTCTCGGTCTACGCCGGTCCGGGACATAACCGCGTTCGCAAAGGCCGCGACTTTCAGCTGCGCGAGCAGTGGCAGGCCGACCAGGGCTTTGTCGTCGTCAGTCTCGATGGTCGCGGTACGCCGGGACGCGGGCGCGACTGGGAGCGCGCCGTTCGCGGCGACCTGATCGAGATTCCCCTCGCCGATCAAATCGAGGGACTTCGCGCCCTCGGGGAGCGCTTTTCGGAACTCGACATGGATCGCGTGGGCGTCTACGGCTGGAGCTTCGGCGGGTATTTCTCGGCGATGGCCGTAATGCGGCATCCGGAAGTCTTCAAAGTCGGCGTCGCCGGCGCCCCGGTTTGCGATTGGCGGGACTACGACACCCACTACACCGAGCGCTTTATGAGTCTTCCGAGCGACAACGAAGCCGGCTACAACGCCGCCTCGGTCCTCAGCTACACATCCAACCTTCGACGCCCTCTGCTCATCGTCCACGGAACGAGCGACGACAACGTCTACTTCGTCCACGCCCTTAAGATGCACGACGCATTGATGCGCGCGGATCGAGAGCACGAGTTCATCGCCCTCGCAGGGTCCACGCACATGGTGTCGAACGCTGACCTCGCGCGCGCCCTCCAAGGGCGCATCATGCGTTTTCTCGCTCGCGGACTTCGATAGCGCGGTTCCAAGGAAGCGCGGTTCAAAGAAAGCGCGGTTCAAAGAAAGCGCGGTTCAAAGGATGCGCGGTTCGGGGAAGTCGGTCTAGGGCAGCGACGCCACGATCTCCTCGGTCTTCTCCCAAAGGCGCGCCGCCAGCTGCGCGTCCCGGCCGCGTCGTCGACTCTCCGCGACGTTGCAGTCCGAAAAATACTCGCCGTTGGTCTTGGACCCGTCGGGATGTACGGCGAGGTACACCTGCGTTGCGGCACCTTGGGGAATTGTCTTGAGAAAGAGCGGTTTGCCGATCGCCCACGCCGCGCGCACGAGCGGATTCATATGCCGCGCGAGGTTCGTATAGATGACGCCGGGATGGAGGGCGTTCGCCGTTTGCCCGCTATCGCCGAAGCGCGTCGCGAGATGGCGCGCAAAGAGCAGGTTGGCGATCTTCGACTGCCCGTAGGCGGTCCAGCCCGAGTAGCCCCGCTCACCGCTTAGGTTGTCGAGCTCGACCCCCGCGGAGGGCGCGGCACGATGCGCGGCGCTGCTCACCATCACCACCCTTCCGGTCGACGAGAGCGAGGGTAGCAGCCCGGTCACGAGCATGAAGTGGCCCACGTGATTGGTGAAGAACTGCTTTTCGATGCCGAAGCACTGCTCGAGTTTCGGAAGCGCCATGATGCCCGCGTTGCAGATGATCGCGTCGACACCGCCCCGCCCGCTCACGTCCTCGACGCAAG
>JBCDAA010000074.1:0-26858 GCA_039186435.1 Myxococcota bacterium
GGCGCGCCCTACTTCGACGCGGCCCCCGGACCGGACCTCGACGACGACGCGACGCCCGACGACGCCGTCGATCTTGTGCGCCTCTCCGCGCTCCTCGATCCCGATCTCCCCGAGACGATCGATCTCTCACCGGGTGTGTACGGCAACAACTCGCTCGGAACCGACGACGGAAGCGGTCACGGCGACAACCCGATCACCGGCGAGGCCTACGCGCCGAACGTCGTGTCGCTGGCGGACTTCGGTCGGGTGATCGCGGAAATCTGGGCGGACGGGCCCCGCTCGGAAACGCCGCCGGGCCACTGGAACGCCATCGCCAACGAGGTCGCAGACCATCCCCTCTTCGAAGCCCGACTCTTCGGCGAAGGCGAGGTGATCGACCGCGCGGCCTGGGACGTGCACGTGTACCTCGCGCTCAACGGAGCGCTCCACGACGCAGCGATCGCAGCGTGGGAGGCGAAGCGACAGTACGAAAGCGCCCGCCCGATCACGCTGATTCGCTACATGGGAGAACGCGGGCAACGCAGCGATCCAGACCTCCCGAGCTACGACCCGGCAGGACTTCCCCTTGTCCCGGGCCTCATCGAACTGATCAACGAGGCCAGCACCGCCCCTGGCGAACGACACGCACACCTCGCGCCCTACCGCGGACAGATCGCCCTTCGCAGCTGGCGTGGGGAACCGGGCGACCGCGACAACGAGGTCAGCGGCGTCGGCTGGATCCGCGCCGTCGAGTGGCTGCCCTACCAGCGGCGCACATTCGTCTCCCCGGCCTTCCCGGGTTACGTATCCGGTCACAGCACCTTCAGCCGCGCCGCCGCCGAAGTGCTCACCGCGATGACCGGAAGCGCGTTCTACCCCGGGGGTCTCGGCGAACTGGTCATCGAACCAGACTACCTCGTGTTCGAGGGCGGCCCCGCCGAAGGCTTCACCCTCACCTTCGCGACCTATTACGACGCGGCCGACCAGGCGGGCCAGTCGCGCCTCTGGGGCGGCATCCACATCGTCCCGGACGACTACGTAGGACGCCGCATCGGTAGCGAGGTCGGTCTTACCGCGGTTGCGCACGCGCGGCGTTTCTTTGACGGTAGCGCTCGCTAGCGAACCCGTCGCGCCTCAGCGACTGCCTTCTTAGTGCAATCAACTCGCCTCCACACTTCATCCAATGAAGCGTTGATCGAGCGTTCGCATCGCGCGGCGTGCGGTGATCCTCCTGGCCATTCAGGCGCACGGTCCTACACTCCGCCGATGGTCCTCAACAAACGACTTTGGCTTCCCATCGCTGCGCTGCTTGCGCTCGCCGGCTGTGGAGACGACGACGCGACCACCGACAGCGGCACCGACGCTGCGTCCCCCGATACTGGCGTGGACTCGGGCGGCGGCACCGACAGTGGAACGGACAGCGGCACCGACAGCGGAACCGATAGCGGCACCGACAGCGGAACCGACAGCGGCACCGACGCGATGATGGCGGAGATGACGACTGTCCGTGTCGTGCACGCGTCCCCCGATGCACCCGCCGTCGATGTGCTCGTCACCGGCGGCGACACCCCTCTGGTCGACGCCCTCGAATACGGTGAAGCGAGCGGCGAGATCATGGTGCCCGTCGGTACGGTCTCGATCGACGTTGCTCTCGACTCCGACGACTCCGTGCAGCTCACGCAATCGCTCACAATCGAATCTGGGGTGACCTACACCGTCGTCGCCGCGGGACTCGCAGGAAGCGACGACGCCGCCGATCAGCTTCGGCTCCTCGCCCTTGAGGACAGCGCAGCGCCCGCTGCACCAAACACCGGCGTTCGCGTCGTTCATGCGGGCTCCGACGCGCCCACCGTGAATGTCGACATCGCTCTCGACGGCGTCGATCTCAGTGACGTTGCGCGCTTCGATGCGAGCGATTCCCAAAGCCTCAACCTCTCGAGCGACGCGCGCCTCGACATCCTCAACGGCACCGACTCCGTGTCGACCTTTACGGTCCCTGGCGGCGCGCTCCCCGCCGGCGAAGAGGTCTACGTGATCGCCACCGGCCTTGCCGGCAGCGTTCCACGCGAAAACGGCTTTGCACTCCTCGCCGTGCTTCCCAGCGACGGCAGCGACCGCTCACCGACGGCCTGGGTGGAACAAGACCCGCGCCTCCTCGCGGTGCACTTCACCCTCGACGCGGGCGCGGTGGACGCCTTCGTCGGCGACGCCGAGCTGATCGAGGACCTCGACTTTACGGAGTGGGCCCAGCTCCAAATCGCACCGGCGACCGGCGTCACGCTGGACCTCTTTCCCACCGCGCCTGGCAGCGCACGACCGATCGGCGCACCGGCAGGATCGGAGAACATCGGTGACCTTGAAGCCGGCGAGCGCTACCTCGTCGTCGCGACCGGCGACCTCGGCGTTGGTTCCACCGATCCCTTCGACTTCGTGGTCGTGCGCGAGCAGATCGAAGCCGATGCAGCGATGCCTGATGCGAGCCGAGTTGTGGCCGTGCACGCCGCCCCCGACGGAAACAACGAGGTGCGCGTGTTCCGAATTGACGGCGCCGCGCCCATCTTCACACCGGCCCCAAGTGGATTCACCGTCCTCGGCGGCGAGGGTGGACCCTTCGACCCGATCAACTACGCCGCTCCAGCAATGTTGGAAGGCAGCACGCTTCCTGAGACCGGCATTGTCACCCTCGGCGTGGGCGACGGAGACGGCACCCCGGACACCCAGCCAGACGCCTGGTTCCAGGAGATCGATTTCACGGACGCCGGGTTCCAGCGGCTCTTCATCGTCGCCGGAGGCTTCGTGCAGCAGGCGGCGATCTTCACCGGCAGCCCCCCGATTCGGTTGTTGGTCGTCGACGCGAGCGGAGGCCTCGGCTTCACGGTCACGCAGCGGAACGCGATCCTGCCGCCTCTCCCGTAAGTTGCGCGCGATCCAGGTCGCGGCACTCGACGAAGCGAACCCCCCGAGCGTGACCTCGGGGGTCGTTCGCGCAAGCTCTCCCACGAGCGCGCCCGTCGAGCTGCTCATCCGCTAACGAACGACCTATTGCCAGCGTACGCGGTACTGGGCCGGCGCGCTTCCCGTCCCGAGCCTCGACACCTGAGGTCCCTTGGCGCGTGAGATGCGAAGGGCGGCGCGCATCCAGCCGACGGCTCCTTCGAGCGCGGCCGCGCCGTACTCCGCTGCGCCCGAGACCTGAACGTCGGCGCCGGATTCAACGGGCGTCACGACGAGCTGACCGGTGTCGAAGTAGTGCTTCCAAACGCGGGGAAATCGTCCGACGACGAACTTCGGACTGCCGATGGACACCAGCATTCGCATGTAGCCGCTCAGGTCGGCTTCGGCGACCGACGCTGCAGCCGCGTGAAAGCCGGTTTCTCCCTGCAGACCGTGCGCCTCGATGATCCCGTCCGAGAGCTGTCGAAACGTACGCGCTGGAACGCGCGTGGTCTGGATGAGCGAACGGCCCGTGAGAAGCGTCCGTCCCGGCTCTGCGACGTCCGCGAGGACTCGTTCCAGCGAACGCTCTCCGTGGGTATGTCGAACCCAATCGAGCGTGCCCAGGACGACGACTCCGCGCACGGTGGGAGAAGGAATGGCCACGTCGTCCGGCGAATGTACCGAACGCGCAGGAAATCTTGTAACCCCTCTGGCTCTTTGGCGGCCGGAGACCGCGGATACGCACGTCTTTCCGAGGGGTTCAGCGTCGATGTCAATAAAATCAGGTGGGCTAATCTTACCCGCGCCCCTGCTTCCAGCAGGCTCAGTCGATGTCAATAAAATCAGGTGGGCTGATCTTGCACCGCCGCGCGCCGGGCTGATCTTGCACCGCCGCACCGAGGTCGCACACGTTGACACAGCTGCCTGATCTCGCCCCGGCAATGCAAGTTCTCGAACTCAACGTGTGCTCGATTCCCGATGCGTCGTTTCTTCGTCGAAGGGTTTGGTACCCACGCGTTCGCTCTGCTAGCCCGAGGGTGCGTTCGACGACCCGCCAATCGCCAACCTGTGCTGTTGAGGTTTTGCCAGATGACTCGTTGCGTTCGTTCTTACCTGTCGATCGTGGTCTTCGCGTCCGCCCTGACCGCGTGCGGAGACGACTCCGATGCGATGGATGGTTCGGTGGATGTCGGTCTTGACGGAGGCATTGATGCGTCCCTCGACGCCACCGCCGACGCGACAGTGGAAGAAGATGCCGCGACGGATACCGGAGCGGACGCGGACACGCCCCGCGGGTTTGGCGATGTGCTCGACGGCACCTGGAGCGAGGAGTTCGGCCTCGCGGGTGCATCCGGAGCGATCGGCGCATCGGTTCGCTCGGTCGCCCTCGATGGCGAGACGATCTACGCCGGTGGACTCTTCGAATCGATCTCCGGCGTCGCTGCGCGGAACATCGCCCAGTGGGACGGAGCCGCCTGGGCCGCCATGGGAGACGGCATCCCGGACCTGGTGCTCGCGGTCGAATGGGACGCGGACGCAGACCGCGTCTACGCCGGCGGGCAGTCGGCCGGGTTCCTTCCGATGCCGCGCTCGGTCTACGTCTGGGACGGAGCGACCTGGAGCTCCTTCGCGTCGGTGGAAGGCGGCGACGTTTTCGTCATCCGGAAGCTCTCCGACGGGCGCCTCGCGGTGGGCGGCAACTTCACCGGCATCGCGGGTGTCCCCGCCCCCGGACTCGCCGTTTGGGATGGAGTGTCGTGGAGCCGCTGGGGCGCAGCCCTCGCGGAAGGCGACGAGGTGCACGAAGTCTACGAAGCCGGCGGCGTTGCCTGCATCGCCGGCGGGTTTTCGACGAGCTTCGCCGACAACCGCGGCGTTGCCTGCTGGGATGAGGATCGCGGGGACTGGAACGCGCTGACCGAGGGATTGCCACCCGGTCGGGTGTTCGCGCTCCTCTCCGATGGTGATGCCGGCGAGCTGATCGCGGGCGGCGAGTTCGGCTACCTCGACTCGGACACGGGGGACGTTCGCGCGGGCCTCGCGCGATGGAACGGCGCCGAGTGGAGCGTGTTTGCCGGCGGCGTTGCGGGGGGCGACATCAACCGCGTCCGCACCCTCGCTCGCGATGACGAAGGGCGCGTCCTCATCGGTGGCCGCTTTACCGTGGTCGACCCTCTCGGCGCCGCTGTCCGCGCTGTCGGAACGGCCGCATGGGATGGAAGCGCCTGGGCGTCCTTCGGCGACCTTCAGGATCCCCTCGAAGTCTTTGTGCCCGGCCTCGCAGGCGCGCACGACCTCGCGCTCCAGGACGACGGAGACGTGGTGCTCGCCGGCGTCTTTCTCGAAGTCGACGAGCAGATCGCGAGCGGGATCGCGCTTCGATCCGACGAGTGGGTCGCCCTTCAACCCGATGCGGCCTCCTTCGAAGGACTGGGCGGAAACGGACTCCGGCTCGCCCTCGCCTCCGACGGCTCCGTCTACGTCTTCGGATCGTTCACCTTCGCAGGATCGACGCGCGCCAATCGTCTCGCCCGATGGAACGGAAGCGGCTGGGACGCGGTGGGCGAGGGACTCCCGATGGAGGCCCTCGTGAACACCCTCGCCGTCGATCCGGCGACGGACGAAGTCGTCATCGGCGGTGAGTTCACAATCGGCGAAGCTCAAAATCTTGCGCGCTGGAACGGCTCCGAATGGCGCGCGATCGGCGGCTCGCCCGACGGCCCCGTCACCTCGGCGGTCTTCGGCTCCGGCGGCGATCTCATCGTGGGCGGACTCTTCGGTGAAATTGGTGACACCTCCCTGGAGCGGATCGGTCGCTGGAACGGCAGCGAATGGCAGGCGCTCGGCTCCGGGCTCGGCGCGAACGCGGAGGAAGGTGTCGCGGTCGTCGCCGAAGGCCCCGCGGGCGTCGTTTGGGCCGCGGGCAGCTTCACCGAAACCGGCGCGGGCGCTGACGCCGTTGGGTTCGCGCGCTTCGACGGAACCGAATGGGCGGAAGCCGGCGGCGGACTCGCCCCCGACACCGTGGTCCTCGCCCTCAAGGCCGACAACGAAAGCGTATGGCTCAGCGGACAGTTCCAAGCCGCGTCCGACGGAACCGTTCTTAACTCGATCGGCCGATGGGACGGGGAGTCGTGGAACGCCCTCGGGGACGGCCTGACGTCCTTCGGCTCTCCGGCCTTCGTGTCCGACTTCGTGGTCGCGGGCAACGAAGTGATCGCGACGGGAACCTTCGGCCCCGAAGATCGCGACGAGGATCATCTCGCCTGGTGGGACGGCGACTCCTGGCAGCCCATTGGCCTCGGCACCTCGGACCTCGGCGAATCGCTCGCCGTCGACGGAACCACCCTCTGGGTGGCCGGCCTCTTCGCCGCCGCGGGCGAGGGCATCCCGAGTTTCGGGGTCGCGCGCTGGACCTGGAACGCGCCCTAGAGAGCGACACTACAGTGGAAGGGCGTAGTCACATCGCCCACCGCGCGGTGGCTGAATCCACTCGGCCGCGCGGGAACCACTGAAAACACTGCGCTCTTTCCATGGCACGACGCCTGCAACGCCTCTCGGCGAAAGGTTCAGGTCAGTCCATGCACGCCGCAGTGATCGCCCCCCGCAGCTGGGAACTTGTCGACGCTTGTCGAATCGGTCGGCTCAACTCGACATTCCTCCGCGATCCCGCGCACGCGAAAAAATGGTTCGCTTCGGCGGAGGATGTGCGGGTCGTCATCATCGATCATCAGGTCGACGGTCTCGAAGAGTTTCTTGCATGGCTTCGCGGCCATCCGAAATGGATGTCGACGCCGGTGATCGCTCTCGTGGAATCGCCGCGAACGACTTCTTTCGTGCACGTTCTCTCCGCAGGCGCGGACGACGCGGTGCCCTACGGAGACGCGCCGGGCCTTGCTGCACGCCTGGTCGAAGTCGGCTCCTACGCTGTCAAACGCCCGGAAGCGACGAAGGGGCGCGCCCTCGTCGCTCACCCGGACGCGAGCGTACGCCGCGTTCTCGGCAGGCAGCTCCGCTTCGCGGGCTTCGACCCGATCTTCGCGACTACCGACGACGAAATCGCGGCGCGCACCTCGGACTGTCGACTCGTCGTCGCCGCCCTCCAGGGAACCGACCCTCTCGCGACCATCTCAAGGCTTCGCGAAGCGAACGCCAAGCTGCCCGTCGTTTGGCTCTCCAGCGACGAGCGCGCCAAGGTCCTTCAGCATCATCTGGCCGGAGAAAATGGCGTAGCCGTAAGCCGCCGTTCGGACCCGAGCGACAACCTGCTCTTCAAGGTCAACGAGCTCCTCGCAGGCGACGCCATCAACGCGCGCGACTCCCGGCGCCTGTTGATGAGCACCATCTGCGCGTATCGACCCGCGGGAGCACGCCTTGCCGCCCACGGGCTCACCTACAACCTCTCGCAACGCGGCCTCTACGTTCGTTCGCTTGCGCCCCTCGATCGCGGAACCTCCCTTTGGTTCGAGCTCCAACCTTCGCCCTCTTCCCCGTGGATTCACCTCCGTGGCGATGTCGTGTGGCGCCGACGCCCCTGCGACACCGCCGGGGCGCCCGCAGGATTCGGCGTGCGCATTCAAGAAGACGAGTGCTCGCCGCGCGACCTTTCGATCTGGCTCGACGCGTACGCCGAGCTCCTCGATCAAGACCCGAGCTCCGTCTACGCGGCGCGCCCGCAAACCGGCGTCTTTCCGATGGTCATGGGAGCGATGCAATGATGAACCTCGCCGGACATCTTGGAAACGACAAGCGCACCGAGCAGCGCGTGATGGTCGTCGACGACGATCCCGTTTCCCGGCGTGCGCTCGAACGCTCGGTTCGCCGCACCGGTTGCTCTGTCGTCGCCGCCGAAGACGGTGGCCAGGCGTGCGAGCTTCTCGGCTGCGAAGACGTGGATGCGGTGGTCACGGACCTCTCCATGCCCGTCGTGGATGGTCTTCGGCTCCTCGAACGTATTCACGAGCGCGACGAGGAGATGCCGGTGATTCTCATTACCGGAAAGCCTTCCCTCGGAACGGTGATGCGCGCGATGGAACAGCGCGCATTTGGCTTTCTCACCAAGCCCTGCGACCCCAAGCAGCTCCAAGACCATGTGCTGCGAGCGCTCGAGTTCCGGAGTGAAAACCGCAACCGGACCGCCGCCCTTCGGTATCTCCGCGAGCAGGACGAGCTCCTCGTCGAGCTCAACGAAACCTTCGATTCGGCGCTCGAAAAGCTCGTCGTGCACTTTCAACCCATCGTGCACTGGCCCTCGCGAACAACCCTCGGGTACGAGGCCCTCGTCCGCAGCACCGAACCGAAGATGCGCTTTCCGAACCTCCTCTTCGAAGCCGCGCAGCGACTGGATCGCGAGCACGACTTGGGCCGCCGAATTCGTCGCCTCGCGGTCGAAGGGTTTCGCGACGCGCCCAGTCACTGGCGTCTTTTTGTGAACCTCGCCGCGACCGACCTCGTCGACGACGACCTCTACGACACGAGCGCTCCCCTTTCGTCGATGTCCCATCGCGTGGTCCTCGAGATCAACGAGCAAGCGCGCGTCGGGGACGAAGTCGTCGATCGCCTCAAGGAACTTCGCCGGATGGGCTTTCGTGCTGCCGTCGACGACCTTGGCGCCGGATACGCGGGGCTCAACAGCGTCGCGCTTCTCGAACCGGAGGTCATCAAACTCGACATGACCTTGGTGCGCGACATCCATCAGTCCGCGATCAAACAACGCCTTGTTCGTTCCCTCGGCGTGCTCGCGCGCGACATGGGAATCGAGGTCGTCAGCGAAGGCGTCGAGACCGCCGACGAGCGTGACGCATTGGCCGAACTTGGCTGCGACGTTCTTCAGGGCTACTTCATCGCGAAGCCGGCCTTTCCTATCCCGGAACCGAACTTCGGGGAGTAGAGACTAGCGACAGCGCGCGACCGCCGTGGCGAGCTGGTCCTCCCGAAGCGGCAGCGTCAACGTCGGCACGCTCTCGTGGGGCAGCGCGTGTGCGGAAACAACGATCGCGCCAACGGGGGCATGCGCCTGAAGCTCCGCGATCAGCGACGCCCCCGCGCCCGTCGAAAGCACCGCGCTCACGATCACCACCTCGATACCTTCCAGGGCCTTCGCCGCATCCGTCGGGCTCGCCGAAGACGCTCGATGGCCGAGACGCTCCAGCATGCCCACGAGCTCGTCGCGGACAGCGCCGTCTTCGTGAACGACCAGCACGGCGCGCGAGGTTTGCCCGGCCTCCTGCGGAAGACGAATCTCGACGACGGTCGTCTCATCCTCGCGCCGCAGGTCGATGCTCCCGCCGCTTTGGGTGATCACGCCGTGCGCCGTCGACAGTCCGAGACCCGCGCCTCGGCGCGGCTTGGTCGAAAAGAAGGGCTCGAACGCGCGAGCACGCACCTCGTCGTCAAAGCCGCGTCCCGAATCCCGAATGCGCAGCACCACTTCGGCGCGGGCGTCTTCGGTCTCGAAGGTCACCGAGCCCGCTTCGTCGATCGCCTCGACCGCGTTTTCACAAACGTCCGCAAGCACCCGCCGCAGCTGCTCCTCATCGACGAGGACACGCGCGGTCGCCGCGAGAGAGCGCTCGATCGTCACTCCCTCGGGAACTTCGAGGGAACGCGAAAAATCATCCACCAACGCGTTGAGGTCGAGAGGCGCCGGGTTCAGTCCTTGGCGCTGGGTAAACGCCATGAGCTTTCCGACGAGACCGGTTGCTCGCGAGACACCGTCCGTGATCATCGTCAGGTCTTCGCGCAGCTGCTTTTCGTGGCCCACCGCCTCCACGAGAAAGTCGGCGTAGGTGCCGACGACCATGAGGATGTTGTTGAGCTCGTGAGCCACGCCGCCAGCGAGCTGCCGAACGGTCACCATGCGCTCCTTGGTCAACTGCGACGAAATCTGCGCGCCGCCCACCCATGCGACCACGAGGCGATCGGCGGCCTCGAGCTGACCCACCAGAAAGCCGTCTTCGCCTTGAAGGCGTTGCTCGGCGTGAATCCGGGAATCCACCAGCGACGCAACGAGTACCGTTCGCCAGCAGAGCGCGCACTCCTCCGCAGAGATCGACTCCGCCAACGCGTTGCAGCTACGAACGCGGACCTTCGACGCGGCATCGACGCCTTCGGCTTCAAAGGCAGCCCATGCGTCCCTTACGTCGAGCTCCCACTGCGGAAAGAGGCCCCCCACATCCTCATTGTCTGCCGCCCCGTGGGAAAACCAAAGAAAGCGACGTCTTCGGAGGTCGCCGGAGTGCAAATTTTGCTTTTGAAATCAGGACGTTTCGCAAAAACGCCGGAAGCGATCCTCGCGCGCCGGATCACGATTGATGGGAACGGAGGAGACGGCTATAGGCTTCGGCCATGGCTGCTCCCCTCGTTTGGATGGACCTCGAGATGACGGGCCTCGACCCGGCGCGTGACCGAATCATCGAAATCGCCGCGCTCATCACCAACAGCGACCTCGAGATCATTGCCGAGGGCCCGAACCTCATCGTGCATCAGCCGGACGAGATCCTCGACGCGATGGACGAGTGGAATACCAAGCATCACGGCGCGAGCGGTCTGACCGAGCGCGTGCGCGCATCCACGCTCGATGAGGAGTCCGCCGCGGAAGCCGTGCTGCAGTTTCTTCAGCAGCATTGCGAACCCAGCGCTGCGCCCCTCGCTGGAAACTCCGTTCACCAGGATCGTCGCTTCTTGCGAAAGTACATGCCGGCGGTCGACGACTACCTCCACTACCGAATCATCGACGTGTCGACGCTGAAGGAGCTCGGGAGTCGCTGGTACCCGGAGGCTTACGCGAAGCGGCCGCAGAAGAACGCGACGCATCGCGCCCTCGACGACATTCGCGAGTCGATCGCCGAGCTGCGCTTCTATCGGAAAGCGTTCTTTCGCGAGTAGTTCACTTCGAGATGTGCACCAACGCTGCTGACTGAGTGAGCTAACGCCGGCGGGCGCGTACTTCGCGGGCGAACACCATCGCGGCGCGCGCAGCGTGTTTGGCCTTGCCGCGAATTCCCCGCGCGTAAACGAGCGATGAAATCTCGCGAACGAGTTCGTAGGTCGTTTCCTGAATCGGGTAGACGCTGACGCCCTTGCCGAGAGGAAAGCGGTCGGTGACGACGGCCTTGGTATTGCAGCAGGCGCGCAGGCCCTCGCGGCCGTTGATGCGCCCAATGCCGCTAATGCCGACGCCGCCGAAGGGAAGCGACTGGATCATGTAGGCGATGCCGTAGTCGTTGATGACGGTCATGCCGCTTCGGAGCTGTCCTGCAATGCGGTCGGCGCGTTTCGCGTCCCGGGTGAAGACGCTCGAGCCGAGGCCGTACTCGCTGTCGTTCGCGCGCTCGATGGCTTCGGCCTCGTCTTTGACCCGCATGATCACCATCACCGGTCCGAACTGTTCCTCGCGGACGATGCGCATGCTGTGATCGACATCGACGAGAACCGTCGGCTGAAAGTACGTGCCGCCGAGGGCTTCGTCGCGCTTGCCGCCGACGAGAATCCGCGCGCCTTTGCGCGTGGCGTCTTCGAGAAGGCCTTCGATGATCTCGAGCTGTCGCGGCATCGTCATCGCGCCGCAGTCCACGACGGTCCCGCCGAGAGGCGCGCCCTGCCGAAGCTTCTTGGCCTTTTCGGTGACCCGCCCGACGAAGTCCTCGTAAACAGCATCGAAGACGTAGATGCGCTCCACGCCGACGCACATCTGGCCGCACGCGGTAAATACGCCGAGCATGGCTTGCTCTGCGGCGTGGTGAAGATCCGCGTCGTCGCACACGATCATCGGATCTTTGCCCCCGAGTTCGAGAACGACATCGGTCGGCCCTTGGCTGGCGGCCTCCATCACCTTGCGACCGTTTTGCGGCGAGCCCGTGAAGAAGATTTTGTCGGCGCCGGAGGTCACGAGCGCCGAACCTGTCGCGCCGTAGCCGGTGACCACCTGCACAAGCTCGCGGGAGTGTCCGTGCGTCTCGAGCGCATCACGAATCAGCGCGAGATAAGGCTCCGCCGACCAGGAGGTGTGCTCGGACACCTTCGCGACCACGCCGTTGCCCGCGAAGAGCGCGGGAAGGGTCGGGCAGAGGAGATTGTGAAAGGGAAAGTTCCAGGGGCAGATCACGCCGACGACGCCGAGGGGATGAAACTCCACTCGCGCCCCCTTTTGCGCGAGGATGCCGCTCCGGCGTCGCTCGGGACGGAGATCCTTTTCGCCGTGCGCGAGCAGGTAGCGAAGCTTTTCGAGCACCGGAAAGACTTCCCCGAGGGCCGCGTCGACCATCGTCTTGCCCGAGTCGCGGACCGCGACCTCACAGATCATCTCGTGCTCGCGAAGGATGAGCTTGTTAAGCGTTCGAAACACCCGGCGGCGTTCCGCAAAGCTCGTCTTCGCCCACGCCACCTGCGCCCGTCGCGCACGCTGCACCGCTTTGCGAACGTCCTCGGGCGACATCACCGGGAACTCGCCAAGGGGCTCGCGGGTGGCCGGGTTGTGGGCGGGAATGGTGGAGGACCCGGGAATCTCAGCCGTCTGCATGGGCCGAGTTATGCAGGGTTTGGGGCGGCGGCACCAGGTGCGACTGCATGGACGGCGTCGGCTCCCGCGCCTCGTCCCAAATCCTCGCAAACGTATGACATCACTAACAGATAGGGGCGCCGCGTACCGTTGATTAGGACCCTGGGGACATGGACTGCACCACCGTTGAGTTCGCAAAACTCGACCGCAGAAGTTCTTCGAGGGCCCGCACCTTGGGCGAGTTTCGCCGGTGCTCCAGGTAGCCAAGCCAAATGGGAATCTTGCTGAAGTGGTACGCCGGCAGCACGCGAACAAGACCGGAGTCCACAATCTGCTGCGGCGTCGTCGGACCAATGCCAAAGCCTTCGACAAGCGCAGCTCGCAGTTCGACGCTGCTCGTGCTCGAAAAGCGTCCCCCTACGCGTACGGACACCTCCGCTCCGTCTTCATCGACGAGGCCCCACACACGTTGGATGCGGTCACCGATGTAGCAAAGGCACTGATGGTCGGAGAGGTCGCTGGGGCGCTCCGGGGTTCCGTGTCGTTCAAGGTATTCGGGATGAGCCGCGAGCACGGCCGAAATCGTTGTCAGGCGTCGCGCGATAATGCTGACTTCGGGAAGCACACCGACAAGCAACACGCCGTGCAACCCCCGATCGGCAAGGTGACGGACGACTTGCGCGGCGGGCTCGTCCGTGACGACGATTTGCAGTCGCAACTCAGGATGCGCCCGGAGCGCGGCGAACATGCCCTGACGAACCTGCTCCGCGAGTATCGCGGTCATCGCGACGCGCAACTCCCCTTCCAGCGGACTTCCCGGCTGCAGTGACGCGACCGCGGCGTCCGCTTGCTCCACAAGAGGGAGTCCCAGTTCGTAAAGCCGCCGACCTTCCTCGGTCAGGTTGAACCGGCGGGTGGTGCGCGTCGCGAGTCGTACGCCCAGGTGCGACTCGAGCCGCGCGAGATGACGACTCACCAAGGTGGTCGGCATGTCGAGCGCCCTTCCGGCCTTCGTCAGGCTTCCGGACTCCGCGATTTGGAGGAAGGTCCGAAGGACATCGAGATCATGAATCCGAGAGGTCATTATATCACTTTAGTTCCTACTAACTTGGCACAATTATGACTGATGATGACGAAGATGGGGGCCCATAACGGTTCCCATGAGGGTTCCCCCATACCGCCAGCCCGCCAGATCCCGCGTGGCAGTCGTCGGATACGCGCTGCTTTTGATCCTCACCGGCTGCCTCCGAGATATCCGGCCGGACTCGCTACGGGAGCACGGATTTACCGAAAACGCGGAAGAGCGCGGCCGCCAGGTCTTGCGCGAGAGTGCAGAGGCCCACGGGATTGCCCGCTGGCGAGAAACGCACACCGTCGCGGTTCGCATGCGCGACGACTGGGACAGCGTCATCGCGACGGTCATGGGGGTGGCCCCTGATTGGGACGTGGAGGATCTGCTCGACCTGCGGTGGGGCCGCGGCACCTTCGACGGGTCGGTCGTCTACCTCAACGGGGATCGCCGCGGTGACCGCATCGGGCTTCAAAACTGGCGTTCCTACGAGGCGCGATCGGGAACTGCTCCGCAGTTTCATGAGGACGACGATCAGGACGAAGACACCGCATTCATCATACCCGCCGTCGTCTACCTTCTAGAGCTCCCCTACCGGCTCCCGAACGCTCCGGTCATCGCCTACGTAGACGAGCAGGAACTCTTTGGCCGACGAGTGCATCGAGTGTTGGCGGCATGGGAGGAAGAGCCGACCTCAGAGAGTGACCAGTTCTTGGTATCCATCGATGCCGAGACCCACCTCCTCACGATGGCGGAGTACACGGTCCGCGACCAGTTTGGTTTTGCGCGCGGGACCAGCACGTTCACTCGCTATCAGCGCGTCCACGGCATCCAGGTTCCTCGCCGGATGGCCGTGACGACCCGACCGCGGGAGAACCACGACAATCGCTACACCCATCGCATGGTGATGTGGAACTGGCGCTTCGATGAAATCGCTCCGGAGGCAGTGTGGCCGAACCCAGCCCTCGGGCGCTCGGAGGACGCCAAAAACGACTGAATCCCGCGAGCTTGTCTCGTTGCGAGTTGATGTTTGAACGCGCGCGTTGCGCACACGACCGTCGAGGGACGGAGAAAGAAGAAAGCCATGAATGTCAAAACCAGTAGCGTTATCCACGCAACGCCCAGCGCCTGTTGGGAACTCCTCGGCCGGCAGTTCGGCGATATCGGCGAATGGGCGACGGCCATCGTCAAGTCCTCCGTCGATCGAGCGCCGCAGCTCGGGGCCGAGCGAACGTGCCAGCTTCGCGGGATGGGCGGCATGGGACCGATGGAGATTCACGAGGAACTCGTCGGATTCAACGACGAGGCGCGTGACCTCACCTATCGAGTTATTCGCGGTCTACCGAAAGTGATTCGATCGGCGCAAAACCACTGGACGGTCGAAGACAACGGAGACGGCACCAGCACGATCTCGAGCCACGCCACGATCGAACTCGCTTGGTACATGGTGCCGATGATCCCGATGATGAAGATGCAGATGGGTCGCGACCTGCGTCGCGTCGTCGAGGAGTTGAAGTTTCGCATCGAGGAGGGAGTGCCCCATCCCCGCAAACGAGAAGCCGTCGTAGCGATCGCGTCGTGAGGTCCGAGATGGAATCAAAAACGAGCGTAACGAATGATCTGGATGGCAAATTTGCTGTTATCCTGGGCGGCACAAGCGGCATGGGATATGCGGCCGCCGAACGATTCCTCGCAGCAGGCGCGAAGGTCCTTGCGACCGGACGAAGTCGAGAGACGATCGAGAAAGCCCGCCAGGCGTTGAATGGCCCCTTCGAGGCGGTTCAAGCGGACATCGCAGACTACGAGGCAACGAGAGAGGCGATCGAGAAAGGCGTGTCGAGGTTCGGCGGGATCGACGTGTTCTATCAGGTGGCGGGAATCGGACAGTTTGCTCCGTTCGAACTCGCGAACTCGGAGCACTACGAGCGCATGATCAAAGTGGACCTCACCGCTCCGATCGTGGCGCTGCTCAACGCCCGGAAGCACCTCAACGACGGGGCGAGCGTGATCTTCACCACGACGTCCGCGAGCACTCGTGCAATGCCGACCATGTCAGCGTACGGCGCCGCGAAGGCGGGACTGGCGCAGTTTGCCCGCGTGCTCGCCTTGGAGCTCGCCGCGCGAAAGATACGAGTCAACGTGATCAGCCCTGGCCCGATCGACACGCCAATGATCAAAAAGGTTGGACTTCCCGAGCCGCAGGCGGAAGCCACGCGGCAGTTTTTCACCGCAGTGACGCCCCTTGGAAGATTCGGAAACGCCAGCGAGGTTGCCGAGGCCGCCCACTTCCTCGCGTCCGCCAAGTCATCGTTCGTGACGGGAGTCACCCTTGAAGTCGACGGCGGCTTCAGCGAGAGCTGGCACCTGCCGCCAGCTGCGTGATCGCTGCCCTCCAAACGAGGGCAAAAGACGTCCATGCCACGAGACCCCACCCGATAGTCCTCCGACCCGGATGAGCCCGGCCCAGATGCATCGTTTCTCGGAGTATCCTCCAGAGCTGATCCGGGCTGATCCGGGCCGACCGAAGGAGCCAACGGCATTCTTGAAGTGGGCACTAGGCTGGGAGGAGGGGGGAGTATGGACTCGTTATCAAAGGAAGGCCCGCAGGCGCGACCTGTCGTCTCCGTTTCCTCCGGGTCGGCGCTGCTCGTCGGGATCCTTCTGTCCACGAGTGCGTCCGTCGCGTGCGGAGGAGACGACGTCGATCCCGACACCGGAGTTCGACGTGATGCCGGCAGAGACGCGCTTGCTGACGTTCGGAGCGACGCAAACGTCCTCGAGGATGCGACCACCCTTTCCGACACCGGACGCGACTCGAGCCGGGTAGATGCGGCGGCGGATGCTACGGCGGACGTCGAAGCAGACGCGCAGGCGGACACCGGCGCGGAGGACACCGGCGTAGAGGACACCGGCGCGGAGGACACCGGCGCGGTGGACACCGGCGTGGATAGCGGGGTCGATTCGGCGGTTGCGATGGATGCAGATGTCCTCTGCGACCCGTCCCCTGAAACCGTTCAGATCACCGAGGTCATGATCGCATCGGAGGGAGGTGCCGGAGACCGAGGCGAATGGTTCGAACTGCGCAACTTGAGTGTCTGCTCGATTCGACTCGACGGCGTCGAACTCCGAACGGGTACCGAAACCCATGTCATCTCGTCTGTTGTGCTTCCGGCGGGCGAACAAGTCGTGTTGGGTCAGAGTGACGATCCCCTCGAAAACCATGATCTCTCGCCAGACTACGTGTACGGAACTGAGTTTCGCTTTTCGAATTTCGGCGGGAGTCTGACTCTGCTCCACGCTTCCGCTGAACTCGCCAGCGTGTCGTGGAGTTCAACCGACTACTTAACGGGCGTTGCGAGGCAGCTTTCCCGAGGAGCCATCATGCCGGCATCGCTCGGGGATGCACCTTTTTGTAACGCGACGGGGTCCTATTCAACAGACGGCGTGTTCCTTGGTTCGCCTGGTGCGGTCAACCCGCCCTGTTTTTAGTTCGCATCCCTAGGCATAGACCCTAGGCATAGACCCTAGGCATAGACCCTAGGCATAGACCTCCTCGAAAGCGGACGTGTGGGCCGCCCGAAGAAAGCTGCTTTCAAAACGCGGCGAGCGCGACCTCGACCAGGCGCGCATCGCGACCTGCCGGCGCCTCGAGAACCAGAAGAGCGCCCGCGTCCACGGCGAGCCCCCGAATCTGCGCTGTGTCGAGATCCAGGGCCGAGAGGTCCGCCGTCGCGATGAGCTCTGCCGTGTCGCCGTCGAAACTCGAGACGACGGGTCCCGCTGTCACGAAAAGCGTCGCTGACCGACCGTCGCCTTCGGGATCGATCGCAATCCCCGTCGGGTGAAACGCAACGTCAGGGTGCGTCCACCACGCAAGGTCTTCGCCCTGCACGCGGTCATACGCTGAAAAGAACGACTCGCTCGCGGCGCCGCTGAAGCGATCGACCGTCCGCGGCTGCGCATAGATGCGCTCACGCTCCGCGTCGTAGGCCAACGAGTCCGAAAGCTGTCCGACCTGAGGATCGTCTTCCCAGCCTCCCGGCCGGTAGCAAAAGTGAAGTGTCAGCTCGCCCGTCTGCGCGTTGAAGAGGTAGCCATTGTCCATCGCGGTCACGGCGAAACGCTCGTTCCCGAGGGCGGCGACGTCGGTGAACTCAGTTCCGATCGACGGAAGCGTCTGGACCAGCGCCCACTCCCCAGTGTCTTCACGAAGTAGCTCACCCGCCGCAGACAAGACGAAGCGCTCACCCGTGTCGGGATCAACCGTCACGCCAACCAAGAGTGAATCGGACGTTGGAATCGTCGTCGTCGCGAGCACGTCATCGATGGCGAGTCGAGTCGGCACAGCGTCCATGACGGTGACGGTTTCGGCGCGTTCGAAATTTGTCGGCGCATTTGCACAGGCCGAAGCGACAAGAAGTAGAGACAGGCACAGTGAGGCACGCATGCAGCGCTGAGGTGCAAGAGACATTCCCGGCGATCGCTGTGCAGTGCTCGATGGAACAACTTGAAACGCGTTTGTTTGACGGCTCAGTCGATGCACGGTCCGCGTCCGCACCTCGCGACCAGCTGGCGCTCCGAGCGCTGTTCGATGACACTTCCGTCCCGACCCACGCGGAACACTCGCATGACCAACGGGTGGTAACACCCGCAGTAGGGCAGCCACGCCCACCGACAGACGTAGGCATCGCCCTCAGCGTCGCATCCCATTCCGACCCGAGGCGCCGGCTCCACGGCGGTCCAGCGATACCTTGACGAGTTCCGGTTTTCCATCGGCGTCCAAAGTCCCGGCACCAGCGCACCAAGCAGCGCCAACGCTTGGGCAGGCGTCTCAATCGGCTGCAAGGCGGTAGCGATCTCCTCGGCGGTACGCGCGATCTGACGCCCTTCGTCCGTTTGAATGACGAGAAACCAATCGGTCGGTCGTCGACACCCTCGCCGAATCGCGCCGTCAACCAACTCGTTTCCCGAGTCGCAGAGCAACTTGACCCGGGAGTTCAGCGCTTCGAGCCCGTGGGGAGGCCTGCACGGACATCCCGCGACGTTGAGAACGCCTCTCGGTCGAGTTGGAAGCGAGGATACGCTCGCTGGTACGGGGAGCACGAAGGGCGACGTCGGTGGGACGCTGACCAGCTCGTACGGAAGCGTCGCATCACGGCCAAACTCAACGTCGAGAACGCGCGGGAGAGGCTCGATCGTGGGCCATCTCTCGCGACATTCGGATTGGGCGCGCTCCCACGGCAGCGTATGGACACGCGACGTGCTCGGGTGCGTCGTGCTCGATTGCGACGTGCTCCGTTGTGGCGCGTCCGCGACGCATGCGCAGAGGAGCGCCAGACACGAGAGCGGGACAATGGTGATCGATGGGGGCAAGTTCGTCTTCAAAACCTACGAACCGGAGCGATCGATCCTGCCCAACTTACCGCGTGAAGCGATCGCCCGAGTTAGTACGTAAATCCGATGCGCAGCGGTCCCTTCCTCGTCGCCGCTCCCATCCTCGTCGCCGACCGTCCGATGCTATCGTCGGCCGATGAGGATCCTCGCCGCGTTGTGGTTCGTCGCGGCATGCAGTGAGGCGAATCCACCAACCCGCGAAGATCCTGCGAGGAACGAACCGCAGGCGCCGGTGCCAAGGATCGAAACGCCGCAGTCCGATGCCATCACGGCTGTTTACTCTGCGTACGTCCGCGACGGGCTCGTGGTCCGATGCATCACCCAGCAACTGAGGGAGCCGAGGAGCCTCCCGCAGGAGGAAGTTCAACGCGAACACGTCCTCCTCGACGGCTACAGCTGGGTGTCTGAGCCTTGCGAAGCACGCTTTTCGGATCCGGTCCTCGCAACCTGCCGCATCAGGGATTCCGAGATCGCGTACTACCGTTCGAGCTTCGTCGGGAACGAGAGAGTCGCCGCAGAGTGTGCCGCGCTCGGTGGAGAGTGGGCAGCCGTCCCCTCGAGCAGTCCTGCAGTCGAGCAGGCACGCCAGCAGGAGCTTCGCCAAGAGCAGTGACCGCGGCATTCGGGCGTCAAGACAAGCCAGGACTTTCGAGGGGTCACGCTCTAAGCTCGCCGCGTGGCAGCGAAGAAAAAGAAGGCCCCCGAGAGCTCCGATGGGTTCCCGTTTCGGAGGCAGTTCAGCCCCGCGCAGATGCGTGACGCGAAACGAAACTCCAGCTGGATGCGTTTGCTTTGCAGCGCGATCGCGGAGGAGTGCGGCATCGACGGTGTTCCGCAAACGCCCTACGCCTGGATGGGCACACACCCGACGAGCCGCACCGAGCTATGCGCAAAGCTCAAGTCCGTGCGCGTGGTCCGCTCCGGCAAAGCGCCCTTTCACCGAATCACGATGGAGCTCGCGGCCTTCAACGGCAAAGGCGCGTGCGTCGCGTGGAACGAAGGTCCGGTCACGGTGACCTTCGTACGCGACCGAAAGCTCGTATTGCTCTCCGACGGAGCGAAGAAAGCGCTCGCGGATCTCACGCGAAAGGGACTGGCGCCAGCGACACCGAAGACGACCAAGGCGAAGTCAAAGACGACCAAGGCACCGAAGACGACCAAGACGACCAAGACGGCGAAGTCGAAGTCCCCAAAGGCGAAGTCGAAGCCGACCAAGAAGGGCAAGGCGGCGATGCTCGACGGCGCGAGCGTCGTCGTGACCGGCACCTTCGAGGTTCCGCGAGCGAGCGTTGAGGCCGACCTCCGGAAGGCAGGCGCGCTCGTGAAGTCCTCGGTGAGCTCGCGTACCGATCTCCTCGTCTGCGGACGCGACGCGGGAAGCAAACTTGCGAAGGCGAAGGCGCTAAAGCTCCCGATTTGGAGCGAGAAGGAGATGCGGGCCGCGCTGAAGGGGAGCGGGGCCGCCAAGAAGACCGCCAAGAAGACCGCCAAGAAGCGTTCGAGCAAGACGCCCGCGCCGCTACGGCCCGCCTTCGAAGCGATGTTTGTCAAGCTTGCAAAACGCGGCGTTCACTTCGAAGTCCTGAATCTCGGGAAACCCGCGCGCGCTTCGAGTCTCGACAAGATGGAGTCCAAGGTCCTCGAGGGGCCCCTCGACCCTGCCCTGCGTTCGTTCTTCGAAGAGATGGATGGGCTGCAGTGCTGCTACTGGATCGATCCCCTCGCCGCCACCGTGCGACGCGACGCCCCCAAGCCGAAAAAGAAGCGTTTGCCCTGGAGCGAGTCCACAAACGCCTTTTCCGCGCTCTGGAAGAAGATCAACGGCATTCACAACGCCTGGGTGGAAGCGGACTGCCCCGCGCGTGACGACGGTGAAGAGTTTGTTCTCGGGCTGATCAACATCCCCGATCACAAAACGATGTTCACCACCGATTGGGGCAACATGCTCTGCCTCGACCCCGGCGAGTTCCTCTTCGACGCCAATCATCACTACCGAGGCGAGTACCTCGCCTACGAGTTTGATTCGGAAGCGAACAGGCAAGAGTCATTGGTGACGGCTGCGAGCGATCACTTTGCCGCCCGCTACGACCACGGCGGGGTCACCGTCGCGCGCTACTTCAAGGCGTTGATCAAGCGACGCGGCGAGGTCGAGTTCTGAACGCACCGAAAACACTCACGGGCAGACCCGTTCCTCGCCTGAGCAAACGAACGTCCGAGGATCCTCGCAGGTCCCCGTGGCGGGGCAGCACATCCGGGCGCCGGTGCAAGGAGCGGCGCCTGCGCAGAAACAAGGGACAAACCCCGCGTCCGAACCTGCGTCCACACCTGCATCCGAAGCATCCACACCCGCGTCGGGAACTGCGTCCAAATCCGCGTCCGAAGGTGCCGCATCGAATGGGCCCGAATCATCCGCGCGGAACCCAAGCGTATGCGACTCGTAGCAAGCACAGAGCATCAGGAGCACGAAGAGCGCGCGCGGCATCGACGTCGACGTAGTCGGATCTGCGAAGGCAGCAATCCATGGCAGCTATTGAGACGGTCTATGCCCGCGGTTCAGCGCAACGGTGCAGCGGTCAGTGTAGGGTCAGCTGACGCAAAAGCGCGCTCGCCGCGGGAGACAGTCGCGCCGTTCCGCGATGGACGACTCGGATCTCGCGCGTAATCGGCGTCCGCGGATCGGGCACCGCGACCATCAGCCCCCGCCTGAGGTCGTCCATCACCGCGTTTTCGCTCACGAGCGCAACGCCGATCCCCGCGCGCACGTTCCCCTTCACAGCCGCGATCGAGCCGAGCTCCATCACGACGTCCGCCGAAGGGAAATAGTGATCGAAGAGTTCGCGCGTGGTCGTACCGCGGCGAAAGGTCAGAAAGGGTGCCTTCGCAACGTCGATGGTTGGCGCCGCGACGAGGATGAGCTCGTCCGCCATCCAGAGATCGCCGCGCGGCGCATCTTCGTGAAGCATCGCCTCACTGATGATCGCCAGGTCGAGCTCTCCGTCGTGCAGCGCATCGAGCGCTTCGCTCGTCGTGGTTTCGCGAAGCAAGAACCGAACGCCCGGATGTCGTTCGCGAAACGCTGCGAGTTGAGCGGGCAAGAGGTACGTGCACGCCGTCGCACCTGCGCCGATCCGAACTTCGCCCACGTGCAGCCCTTCGATCTCCGCGACCGCGCGCCGCGCATCTTCCCACGCGGCAAGCGACGCGCGCGCGTGAGGCATAAGCGCAGCGCCGGCCGCCGTGAGCTCCGCGCCGCTTCGTCCACGAGTGAAGAGACGGGCCTCCATCGCCTCCTCGAGACGACGAATCGAACCGCTCAGCGCGGGCTGACTGAGATGCGCGCGCCGAGCTGCCTCCGTGAAGGTCTGGTGCTCCACGATGAGCAAGAAGTGCCGCAGTGCGTCCAGCATCGATAATGAAAGCTTATCATATACAAAAGAACAATCGATTGGCGATATGGAACTGAGGTCGACACAGTTTCTTCATGGAGTGGTTGATCCTTCTTGGGCTCTTCGCCGGCGCGCTCACCACCCTCGCAGGGCTGGGCGGCGGAATGCTGATGACTCTCGCCCTCGCCGCGCTGGGATCCCCAAGTCGCGCACTCGCCGCCGCGGCGCCAGCGCTCCTGATCGGAAACGCGCACCGTGTCGCGCTCTACCGACGCGCCCTGGACCGTTCCATCTGGGTTCCCCTCGTCGTAGGTGCTGCGCCGGGTGCGCTGGTCGGTGCGCTCGTCGCGGTCTCCCTCCCGGACTCGATCTTGCGCGTCCTCCTCGTCGCCGGCGCCGCCCTCGCGGTCGCGAAAAAACTTGGCTGGCTGCCAATGCTCGAACGAACCTCTCGCAAATACAGCGCGCCGGTCTCCTTTGGCGCGGGGGTGCTCACCGCAACCTCCGGGGGCGGCGGCCTTCTCCTCGGGCCGCTCCTTTTGACCATGGGCGTCAGCGGCGAACGCTTTGTGGCCACCGCGTCCCTCGTGGCCTCGTCCATGCACATCGCGCGCATCGTGGGCTACGGCGCTGGGGGACTGGTCACACAGGAGACACTCGTCGAATCGGCGGTCCTCGCCGCGAGCATTCTCGCCGGCAACCTCCTCGGCAAGGCGTTTCGTCCGATGCTCTCCGACCAAGGCGGCCAGCGGCTCACCTACAGCGTCCTGCTTCTCTGCGTTGCCTTGAGTGTTCTCGGACTGCGCTGACGTAGGGCTAGCGGGTCGCGCGTCCGACCTGTCGACGCTGCGTTTGCTGCTGCGACTCGCGGAGCTTTCGCTGCACCTCCGCGCGGTCGATCTCACCTTGGCCGCGCAGCGCCCGTTCGTAATAGCCGCGCGCGCCGTTGCGGTCGCGCCGCGCCATCATCGCGTCGCCGTAGAGCTCAAGGGCACGCGCCGAGTTGGGTTTGCCCTGGAGGTAGCGATCGAGAAAGCCGGTCGCGAGCACGTCGCGGCGTAGACGAAGCGCCAGGGCGGCGCCGCGCAAAAGCCCCACCGGATCGCTCGGAGAGAGCGTCGCGGCCTGCCGGTACTGTCCGAACGCGTCCTGATAACGTTCCTGGCTTTCGTAGAGTTCGCCAAGAGCCAGGGCGACGTCGGGCGAGTTCGGGACGATTTCGAGAGCGCGCCGGAGCGACGCTTCGCCCTCTTCGGCTTCGCCTTCCGCGATCAGAATTCGTCCGAGGCCGATGTGCGCCGCGGCGTTGTTCGGTGCCTGTTCGAGGGCGGCCTCGTAGTGTCCGCGCGCCGCCGCGCGGTCGGAATCGACCTCGAGCTCCGCCAGGGCGACCATCGCTTCGGGCCATCCGGTGCGTGCAGCAACCGCGGACGTGAGCAGGCGACGTGCTTCGTCGCCCCCGACGCGAATCGCGATCTGATACTGCGTGTCTGGGTCGGCCGGATCGAGACGAAGCGCAGCCCGAAACGCTCCAACCGCGTCGTCGGTTCGCCGCGCGTTGCTGTAGAGAAGCCCAAGACCGTAGTGCGGCTCCGCGCGTGTGGCGTCCGCTGCAATCGCGGCGCGGTAGGAGGTTTCCGACTCGGAGGTTGCTGCGCGAAGGCGATGCGCGTCCCCGAGGGCCAAGTGCGCCTCGAAGTGATCGCCCTGGGCCTGCACCGCCGCTTCGAGCTCCTCAAAGGCGCGACCGCTTCGGTTCCAGACGAGGAAGGCGCGCGCGCGACAGACGTGCGTCAACACGTGGCCGCGATGACCACGCTCGAGCGCTCGACAGGCGGCGCGGGACTTCCGGTAGTTCTCTTGCGCGAAGGCCACACGGGCGACCTCGAAGAGCGCTTCGGGAGTATCACCGGCCACCCGCGCTGCGTTTCGGAGAACGCGCTCGGCGTCGCGATAGCGCTCGGCTCGAATCAGCGCGCGCCCGTAGGCGGTCTGGGCCGCGACATCGCGACGATTCGCGCGCGCGGCGCTTTCGAGGGTGGCGAGATCCTGCGCCGCGGCAGGGAGCGATGCAGCGAGAAGGGCAGTGAGGAGGACAAAACGCAGCATGGATTTCCTCTCGCGATCGACGAAGCGACGCGGCAAATCTTCACGGGAGTGTAGATCCCGCCGTGGTGGGCGCGAACGAGTGTGGCCTCTCGGGAGCGTCGCGACAACAAAGACGCCAACGATCTCAGGCGGTTTCGGGCGCGCTTGCGGCACGCTAGGGTATCGCATGACCGCAGACCTCGTCTTTGTTCAACTCACGTCAAGGAGTCGAGAAGCCCTCGCCCGCGGAACCGTCGGGTACCGAGTTGGCGGTGCGTGGGCTCAGGTTGAAGAAGTGCTCGACGGACGGACCTGGCGAGAGGGTGAGGCCGCCTATGGTCCGCTGGTCAACGAAGTGGGCTCCATTGTCGTGCATGCAACGCTTCAATCGAGTAGCGATACGATTTGGATTCGCGCGATTGAGCCCCGCCGCGGAGAGATGGCGCGCGACCTCCTTTTCGTTGGAAACCGCTGGGTAACAAGGAAAGGCAGGCTCCCCACGGAGGATGACAAAGCGGTGGCTCGCTTTCTCACGCGCAACGACCTCCTTGCCAACCTGGACGGTTACGCACTCCTGGACGCTCTCCTCGGCGTAAAAGAATGGGAGGAGGTTTCCGGGAACGCGACGCTTCCCGACAACCTCCCCGCCTGTGTCCACGGCTACTTCGAGAGCATCTATCCTCTAGAAAACGGCGCGGTGCTTGGTTGTAATGCGCGGCACGCCGGAGGGTGGACCGGGACGTTCATGATCTGCCCTGACGGGCGCGTAGTACGCACTCATGTATACGGTGATGTCGTCGGAGTCTTCGGTGACAACATCGTCGCCGGACTTCATTGCGGTGAGTTCAGACCCGAGCTCTCGCTCTGCCGCATCGAAGACGACCGGGTCGAACCGATCCGAGACTGGCGCACGCTGGCAAAGGGGACGCGTGCTCATGTCGTCGGTGGGCACCTCCTCCTGATCGAAAACGACCGCGTTCGTCGGATTCGCCCCGACAATGGCAACGTGGGTTGGTCACGCAAAATCGCGCATCCCATCGAACGCCTCGAGGCCGCCAGCGATGCATGCGTGCGGGTCTGCGGGGGCGGAGAAGTCACGACCCTCACGTTGGCCAAAGGAAAGCCCGCGACCGCGACCGCCGCTCCAGAACAAGTCTCGCCGAGGGCCCCCGCCGAGGGCGTCGCGTTGGACGGCACAACCCTCCGGTGGGATGGAGGATCCGCGGAACTACCAGGGAAGCCTCAACTCGGGCCGCGCGTTGGCGACGTCGTTTTTGTTCGCACGGCTCTCGGTCTTTGGGGGGACGGATGGTGGTCGTTTCGCATACCGGTCGTCCGCGGGAGTGAGGAAACGTGGAAGGACGCTCTCCTGCGGCTGCAAAGTCTCACGAAACCGAAGTTGACGCCTGGGGACGCTCCCGGTTGACGACACATCCACTTGGGCGAGCTTCCGGGACCGGCGTGAACTAATCGGGCTGTCGTCAACCGGGAGCGTCCAGGTGTCCACCTAGCCCGTCTTCATCGTCCAGCCGCCGCCGGGTTGGCGCTGACGGAACTCCGGACGCAGCTCGCTTCGGGCATCGTCGCGAAGAAGCTCGCAGGGGTCGAACCAGTGCGTCGTCCGCGCTTCCGCGAGAATCTTGGGTAGCGCCCCCGAAAACTCTGGGCTCTCCGGACAGCGGCGATGCCAGAGCGCTCCCCGCGTCGGCTCCGCCGCAAAGTGAATCACCTCTTTGACGCCGCCGTTGCAGTTCGTCGCGACCACGAGCGTCGTCTGATCGGCCAGCGCGAGCACCACGTCGTGGTGAAACTCGCCCTGCTTCCAATGATGGCGGAGCCGGAACTCGCCCTCGAGGGACTCCAGGAGATCTCCGAGCACGAGCGACCCCGCGAGGCGGTTCACGTCGACCACGTCCATAGGATAAGGACGCAGCGACGCGCCGCATCCTTGGCTTCGTTACGAAATCGTCGCGAGATCAGACGCTGATCGCGCCCTTGCGGAAATCGCTCTGGCCGATCTTGACGTTCACCACCGCCGGCTCGGGGCAGTCGAACGCCGCCGCAAGCGCGCCCGGCAGCGCTTCGCAGGTATCGACCGCAAAGCCCTTTCCGCCGCAGGCCTCGACCACCTTCTCGTAGGGCGTGTAGTCGAGCTTCGTCGCGACCAAGCGCTCCTCGCCGAAGATCTGGCGCTGCCCGCGGAGAATCTGCGTCCAGCCGGCGTCGTTGCCGATCACGCCGACCACCTTGATGCCCTGGCGCGCCATCGCCTCCCACTCCATGCCGTGAAGACCGAAGGAGCCGTCACCGTACATCAGGATCACCCGGCTTCCCGGACGCGCGAGCTTGGCGGCCATCGCATAGCCCGGTCCCACGCCGAGCGTTCCGAGCGGCCCCGGATCCATCCACACGCCGGGCCAGCGCACCGGCAGCGTGTACGCAGCGGTCGCGACGAAATCGCCTCCGTCGCCGACTACGATGGTGTCTTCTTCGACGAACTTCGCGA
>JBCDAA010000075.1:0-26844 GCA_039186435.1 Myxococcota bacterium
GACCTGATTTTGTTGACATCAACTCTCCCGACTCTAGGGTTCGTTCATGCCGCGACTTCGGTCCGGGTGCGATACAGCCAGCTTCAGCCAGTTTAGTTTAAATAAGCCAACCTGATTTTGTTGACATCGCCGCTCCCCGACTATAGGATCCGTCCATGCCGCAACTTCGGTCCGAGCGACTCAACGTCGACTCCACGCCCTACTATCACCTGATGTCCCGATGCGTTCGACGGGCATTCCTCTGTGGGAGGGACCCGGAGACTGGCAAAGACTTCGACTACCGGCGGGAGTGGGTTGAAGAACGTCTCTTTGAGCTCGCAGGAATCTTCGCGGTGGACCTGCATGCCTACGCCGTGATGTCGAATCACGTGCACATCGTGGTTCGCGTCGACAAAGAACGCGCCGAAGGTTGGAGCGATCAAGAAGTATCCCGTCGCTACGGCAAGCTCTTTCGCTTCAAGCTCAAGGAGCTCGCGTCGCTCCCCGCACGCGAGAAGAAAACGAAGATCGCGACGTGGCGGGAGCGCCTGTGGAACCTCTCCTGGCTAATGCGCTGCTTGAACGAGTCCATCGCTCGGCGCGCAAACGCCGAAGAAGACTGCAGAGGCCGCTTCTGGGAAGGACGCTTCGCCTGCCAGCCACTCCTCGATGAGGCGGCGGTACTTACGTGCATGGCGTATGTCGACCTCAACCCAGTTCGCGCCGGGATGGCCAAGTCGGTGGAGAAGTCGAACTACACCTCTATCGCCCAGCGAAGTTCGCAACTCAACGCCTCACTTACGTCCGACGCAGCGCCCGTTCCCAAGGGCCTTACTCCCTTTGCAGACCAGGTTCCCGAGCGCTCGCGTCGCACGACAGTCCCGATGCAGTACGTTGATTACTTGGAACTTCTGAAATGGACCGGTCGCTCCATTCGAGCACGTGGATCCAGGGGCACGCTAAAGGACGAACCCAAACTGCTCGCCGAACTGAAGCTGAACAAGAACGCGTTTCTCGCCATGATGCGAAGCCATGGACTCCGGACCACTAGCGTGCTCGGCAGCCTCGACTTGATCGACAAGTTCGCGCACACGCAGGGTAAGCACTGGGTGCACGGAAAGGGCGACTCGACGGCGCTGTACCGGTGAGCCCCGATGGGCGGACCTGCCATGAGGAGCCACATCGCGGTGCTGGTGTGTTGGATCAGCAGCTGCGCGAGCGCGCCCCGAGTCGATGCAACCGCTCAACCGGTGGGCCTCCAAGGACAGCAGCTCATACGACTTGATGGCACTTCGTTTCGAGTCCCCGCGAGCGCGTTCGCCCACGTCGAGCTTCGATGGACGACTCCGGATGGACGCGCGGTGTTCGAACTCACGGGCTCAGGAATCGGCGCCACCCTTGAAGCTCTCGCCGATCGAGAAGCCGAAAGCCTCATGGCCCTCGAACCCGAAGCGGCTATCGAACATGAGCGTCTGCGCTGGCTCGGACACGACGCCCGCAGCCTCCGAACCCCCACGCGCACAGTTCTACTGGCGATGCGCAATCCTTGGCGCGTCGCGCGGCTCTTTGTTCGCCACACCAACGCCCGTGGACGTATCTCCTTCGCCGGCGACGGGGACCAGGTTGGCCCCTTCGTTCTTCGCACTAGCGGATGGGTCCTCGAGAGCGCGCGGTTCGCGGGCGAGGACTACGTCGTCGAGCTGCGCCAAGGAGAGCCAGCGCAGTCGCGTAGGGCCCCGGCTGGCCGCTACTGGCTGAGCGGTCGCGGCCAACTCGAAGGCATCTGGCCCGAGATCGTCGAGTCCATCGACCGACCTGGACGTGACTGAGGCAGAAGCTCAAATCGGGACACCCTACGTCGCTGCGCCAATGCGGCTCGTGCGGATGTCAATAATATCAGGTTGGCAAATTTATACGCATGACAGGCTGTCCCTGACTGGGCTCGCGCAGCTCCCGTTTCCGCGACCCCGCCGCACCCACAAACACCAATCGAGAGTCAATAATATCAGGTTGGCTAATCTTAGCTGCGCCCAGCGGGCTAGTCTTACCTGCGCACGGAACGCGGTTGATCGCGCCCGGTCTCGCCGCGTGAACCCGGGAGACAAAGTCAATAAAATCAGGTTGGCTAGGCTCGTACGCGCGTCCAACCAAGACCCGTCGCCCAGCCAAGGTCCAATGGGCTGGGTCCGCCAATCCGGACCCGCGCAACGAAACCTAACGGGAACAGACGGGTCGCTCGACGGGGCCGCCGAGGCAACGTGGCCGGCCATCGTCGGTGTCGCACGTCGCGATGTCACCCGCGTTCTCGCAGGTTACCGACTGCGTCCCCTCTTCGATGCACCGAGCGACACTGTCGTTCCCATCGAGGCACACCGCGCGCAGCTCGGTCCGGCTGTCACCGTCGATGGGCGCAACAACACACGCAGGCTGGCATCCCGATCCCGGCCAACGATTAAGCCGCTCCGCACAACCGAAAGAAAGAACCACCAACAGACCGACGAGATAACGCATTCAAGACCTCAAGTGCCGTAACGCCGGGACATAGCGTTATCCGCCCGGGGATGCAAAGGGCCGAATATGCGCGCCAATCGCGCGGCGAGCCATTGCAACGAGCGCGTAGGGATCCAGTGGCTTCACCAAAAAGCCCGCCGCGCCGAGCTGCTGAAGCAACCGCCAGTCCGCCCCACCCCCGGTTCCGCTCACTACCAGAATCGGCATGTCCCGAAGAAGAGGTCGCGTCCGAATCGTCGCCGTAAGTTCGACTCCGTTCATTCCGGGCATGTCCAGGTCCACGATCGCGAGCGATGCGGCTTTTCGATCGAGCGCCCTGATCGCCGCATGACCGTCCCCCACGCACTCGATCGCCGCCCCCGGAAACGCGAGATCTACGGCCGCCCGAGCGACCTGAAGAAAGTCCTCATCGTCATCGGCAATGACGACGCGAACGCCAGTCGTCGCCGCAGCCACCGTCTCCCGCGCCTCGAGAAACGCCCTTCGCAACGCATCCGTTGACTCGTATCGCTGGTCCTGTTCGCGAGAGAGTGCACGCGCAAACACAGGGTCGAACGCCCGCGGAAGATCCGGACGCACATCGCTCGGCGGCGGCAGCGCCTCTCGCCGAATGTGCACATCAAAGAGTTGGCCAACATTTTCGATCGGCCACGGCAGCCGTCCCGTCAGCATCTCGTACGCCGTCACCGCAAGCGCGTAGACATCCGAACCACGATCAAACACGGGCTGCCGCGAGTACACCACCTCCGGCGCGATGTACGCCGGCGTTCCCACGATCAGGTCGTCCGCGTCCGGCTGTCCGAGCGTTCGTACGAGTCCAAAATCGGTCACCGCAACGCGAAACGACGGACCGATCAAAATGTTCCCTGGCTTTACATCGGCGTGAACGATCCCCGCCGCGTGAATCGCACTCAGACCGCGACACACCTGGTCGAGGATCCCCAGGACCTCGTCGACCGCCGGTGGATCCACCGTTCGCGCATCCCAGCGTCCAAGCCATTCGGCAACGCTGATCCCCGGAACGTACTCCATCGCAAAGTAAGGAACGCCCTCGTGGTCGCCATACGCGAAGAGCTGCACCACGTTCTCGTGGCGGACCCCGGCCATCGCCCGAGCCTCGGTGAGAAAGAGATCACGCGAATCGCTGCTGAGCGTCTGCGGCGCGATCATCTTCACCGCAACTTCGCGCGCGAGCTTTTCGTCGACGCAGAGCAGCACGATGCCCATGCCCCCACGACCGACCACGCGCTTTACGCGGTAGCTCTGATCGATGATGGCCCCGACCGGTACGTCGAGGTCATGAAAGTCGCTGAGGGCGACCTCGATGACGTCCTCGTCCATCTACCCGGGATCGTGCCAAACTGAGGGTGCATGGCTCAAGACCGTCTCGCCGCATTCGAGGCTCAAATCCGAGCGCTGGAGGATAAAACACGCCGTGGGCTCAAAAAGCGCGCGGAAGACCTTGAGGCTGCGTTTGCCGACTACAGTCCGGAATCACCTCACGAAGTTCGCCGAATCGCCCACAAGATTCGGGGGATCGCCAAAGATCCCGAGCTCGCGGCCGCAGCCGAGCTCGTCGAATCCATCGCTGCCGCCGGCGGCCCCCTCGACGCCGCGCAGATCGCCGCAGTCGCGACTCGAGCCCGAGCGATCGCCGCGGAATCCACGACCGCCTCAACACCCACCCCACCCGAGTCTCTGAAAACCGACACGGGGCGCGTTTTGGTCGTGGACGACGACCCGGCCATTTTGCGGATGATGGAGATGACCCTGCGAAGAATGGGGAAGCTCGAAGTGGTCAGCGCGGCGACCCACACGGAAGCAACCGCCGCGCTCGAATCGGGTCCCTTCGACGTCCTCCTCTTCGACGCGATGATGCCGGGAACGACCGGCCTCGAGCTCACTCGGCGCGCGCGCGAGCTCGCGCTTCAAAAGGACGCCGTGATCGTGATCCTCTCCGCCGCCACCGCCGCACAGCTCGGCTGGAATGACGACGGTCCCGACCACTGGTGGCGCAAACCACTCCCGCCGGTGGAGGCCGTGCGACGGGTGCAAGATCTCATCACGCACCAAAGGGCGAAAACACCTTCGTCGGAATCATCAGACGAGACCTAGACATGCGACGCGAACCGCGAGCGAGCGCCGTCGCCACATGACGCGCCTTCGTTCGGGGGGGCACCACCGCCCGACCGAGCGTCACGTTCCACTCGCGATCCGCAAGCTCGTCACCGATCGCCGCATACACACGCCGGGCGATGTCGATCGCGAGCGCGACGCGTGGCGAGAGGTACGCAAGTCCCCGCTCGGCGCTCGCGTAGTAGCCGTCGGCAATCGCGAGAAGTCGCGCCACCACCCGCGCAGCGGGATCGGTCAGCTCGGTCGGAAACGAGGACGATGCACCGCTCCCGAGAGGATCCGCGGCTCCGGCTTCGATCAACCATTGCCGCGGCAGATAGAGCCGGCCGAGCCCCCAGTCTTCCGCCACGTCGCGAGAGATATTGGTCAGCTGCATCGCCCAGCCGAGATGCGCGGCGTGAGGAAGCGCGTCGTCATCACGCACACCAAGCACATGGCAACACATCAGGCCCACCACCCCCGCAACGCGATGGGCGTAGAGAAGAAGGTCGTCGAGGGAGTCGTACGTCGCCCCCGTGACGTCCATTTCCATGCCGCGAAGCAGCTCGTCCGGATAGTGCTTCGGAATCGACCGGCGCTGCGCAACCTCGCGAAACGCGCGTCCTTCAAGCGAAAGATCCGAACCGTCGCCGTACACACGCGCGAGCTCGTCCCACAACGATTCGAGCGCACCTTCCGCCTCCCCGGCGGGCGCATCGTCGATCGCATCGTCGACCCGGCGACACCAGGCGTAGAGAACCGCGGCGTCGTCCTGTCGATCGCGCGGAAGCCATTTCGCCGCGAGCGCAAAGCTCTTCGAGTTCTTCTCGAGAATCGCGCGACACTCGCGAATGGCGTCCATCGAAACGGGTCTACCCCATCGCCCTCGCCGGTGCATCGCGATGAAAGCCCCCTACGGTCAGACCCTCCGGCGGCACCCCAAGGCGTGCGCGAAGCTCCCGGAGCGGCAGCGCAAGAAGCTCCTCGTACGAATCGAGATCGTCAAAGAGCGACGGTCCCTTCCCCGCTCGCCATGCGCGCAGCGTTCGACGAGGAGCGAGCAGAAACCCGCTCACGGCGCCCAGGCACACAATCGACGCAACGTAGAGGCCAAGCGTTCGCACCCCACGCCGAAGTTCCCAGGCCGAGACTTCCCACTCCCCGACGAAATCTGTCCCGTAGCCGGTCACGCAGTGATGCAGATCATGAAGCCGGATCGCCAGGCGATGACGCGGCGTGTTGGGAAAACGGATCCGAAACCGCCACAGCCAGAACTCGGTGTATGGCTCGTCGTACACCGCCGGGGACCAACCATTCGCCTCAAAATAACGCGCGAGGGCTTCCGCCACCGTGCCGTCTGGATCGTAGGGTTCCGTCACGTCTGTCCTCCCCTCGAGTGCTGGTGTCACTCCCGAGGCTGCTCAAGGAGGTTGAATTTCACTGCAAATTCCGGGTTTCAGACCTTCATCAGGCGGCAGTCAATTTATCGCGCGACGAATGCCCCCATGTGTGGCAGGAAGGCGATGCCCGGGCCCCGGCCCCACCCCATTTTTGGACACGCGAGAGACGGATGAAGGACCTCAGCAAGTATCGGAACATCGGCATCTTCGCCCACGTTGACGCCGGCAAAACCACCACCACCGAACGCATCCTCAAACTCACCGGTAAGATTCACAAAATCGGTGAGGTTCACGACGGTGCGGCCACCACCGACTTCATGGAGCAGGAGCAGGAGCGCGGCATCACGATCCAGTCCGCGGCGACAACCTGTTTCTGGGCCGGCCACCAGCTGAACATCATCGACACCCCCGGACACGTCGACTTCACCATCGAGGTCTACCGTTCCTTGAAGGTCCTCGACGGCGGCGTGGGTGTGTTCTGCGGGAGCGGCGGTGTGGAACCGCAGTCCGAAACCAACTGGCGCTACGCGAACGACTCCAAGGTCGCGCGCCTCATCTACGTCAACAAGCTCGACCGCCTCGGCGCGGACTTCTACCGCGTCGTCGACCAGATCAAGACGATCCTTGGCGCCAAGCCGCTCGTCATGGTGCTCCCGATCGGAACGGAAGCCGAGTTCGTCGGCGTCGTCGATCTTCTCGAGCAAAAGGCGATCGTCTGGGACGACTCCGGCAACCCGGAGAAGTTCGAGGTCAAGGAAGTCCCCGAGGACATGAAGGAAGCGGTCGAAAAGTACCGCACCGAGCTCATCGAAACCGCCGTCGAGCAGGACGACGATGTCATGGAGAAGTACCTCGAAGGCGAGGAACCGGACATCGACACCATCAAGGCGTGCATCCGCAAGGGCACCCGCGAGCTCGCGTTCTTTCCGACCTACTGCGGCTCGTCCTTCAAGAACAAGGGCGTCCAGCAGATCCTCAACGCAGTTGTGGACTACCTTCCCGCGCCGACCGAGGTTCCGCCGCAGCCCGAGGTTGACCTCGAAGGCAACGAGACCGGCGAGTTCGCGATCGTCGATCCGGAAGGCCCGGTTCGCGCCCTCGCGTTCAAGATCATGGAAGACCGCTTCGGCGCGCTGACCTTCACGCGTGTCTACTCGGGCACGATCCGCAAGGGCGACACGCTCGTGAACACCGCCACCGGCAAGACCGAGCGCATCGGCCGCATGGTGGAGATGCACGCCGATGACCGCACGATGGTCGAAGAGGCCCAGGCCGGCGACATCATCGCCATCGTTGGCCTCAAGGCGGTTCGCACCGGTCACACCCTGGCGGACCAGAAGAACCCCGCGACCCTCGAGCCGATGGTCTTCCCCGATCCCGTCATCTCGATGGCGATCATTCCGAAGGACAAGGCGAGCAGCGAAAAGATGAGCGTCGCCCTCGGCAAGATGGTCGCCGAGGACCCGTCCTTCCAGGTCCACGTCGACGAAGAGTCCGGCGAGACGATCATGAAGGGCATGGGCGAGCTTCACCTCGACATCAAGGTGGACATCCTTCGCCGCACCCACGGCGTCGACGCGGACGTCGGCGCGCCGCAGGTCGCCTACCGCGAGACGATCACCAAGGCGATCGAGGACAGCTACACGCACAAGAAGCAGACCGGTGGTTCGGGTCAGTTCGCAAAGATCGACTACTCGATCGAACCCCTCGAGACCGGCTCGGGCTTCGAGTTCGAGACCAAGGTCGTCGGTGGCCGCGTGCCGAAGGAGTTCATTCCCTCGGTCGAAAAGGGCTTCAAGGTCATGAAGGAAAAGGGACCGCTCTGCGGCTTCCCGCTCCTCGACTTCAAGGTCACCCTTCGCGACGGCGGCTTTCACGCGGTCGACTCCTCCCAGATGGCTTTCGAGACCGCCGCCAAGGCCGCGTACCGCCAGAGCATGCCGAAGGCGGGCCCGCAGCTCCTCGAGCCGGTGATGAAGGTCGACGTCTTCGCGCCGGACAACAACGTCGGCGACGTCATCGGCGACCTCAACCGCCGCCGCGGCATGGTCAAGGCGCAGGAACCCGGCCACATGAGCGTTCGCGTCAAGGCCGACGTGCCGCTGAGCGAAATGTTCGGCTACATCGGCGACCTTCGCTCGATGACCTCCGGCCGTGGCCAGTTCTCCATGGAGTTCAGCCACTACGCGCCGGTGCCTCCCCACATCCTTGAGAAGGTCAAGGAAGAGGTAAAGAAGCGCGAGGAAGCCAAGGGCAAGTAGCCCTCCTCGAGCGAGCGAGAAACGGGTCAGCCTTTGGGCTGGCCCTTTTTCGTTCCGTCTTCCATGTCGCCGGTGGCAGACATTGCTGGCACGCTCGCGATCCCTCGCGGAGAAAACCGTCGCCTCCTTGGTGGTATGGAAGATGAAAGGCGAGGGGAAAGACGGGGAGAAAGGGGGCGTCGTGCCCCTTTGGGACCCAGAAGGAATCGACTCATGACCGAAGACGCGCTCACCCTCGTTCGCACGCACCTGGAAGAGCGGAAGCTCCAGGACCTGATGCAAAAGTCGCAGAAGTTCCGGCATCGAGCGAGGCGGGCGTTCTTGCGGATCGCAATGGCCTGCCCAAACGAGCTCGTCGACGGCAACAACATCGCCTGGGACAAGGTCACCGTGGATGCAGCGACGCTCGATCAGCCGGTCACCGAAGGCGAGCTCGAGGCCTGGCTTTCGCCCGAGCGACCTCTCGCGCTCGTCCAACGCGTCGGGCGCCTGCTGCATCTTCAACTCGCCGAGCCCATCACGGTCGAGCGCTACCTGGAGCTTGTCGCCAACCAGGCGCCCCTCCATTTCGCGCGCGTATTCGAAGGGCAAACCGGGTTCGATGCGTCCGAGCTCGTTCGCCGTCTCCTCCAGCGCTTTGAGGGGCCGTGGGTCGACTCCCTCATCGCCACCAAACGTCCCTCCGGCAATCTCGGGAGCCGCTCCCTGGATGTGCTCTCCGGCGAGTCCCTTGGGCGTTTACTCGAGAGCATCGCCGCGAACCCAGAGGACGTGCCGAACGCGTACGTGCTGCGCAACCTCGACGGAGGCGCAGCCTCGGCACCGGACGCGTTTGTCACCATCGCAAAGCGAAGCCTTTCGGCGCTCGAAGACGACGACGTTTCCGGCCTCTGGCTCGACTTCAAAGAGGTCCCGGCGACCGCCATCGCCGCGTTGCTCGCCCACGTGGAGGATCACGACGCGCGCTTTGAACGACTCGCGTTTCTTGTCGCCAGGGCCCAAACCGCCGCCGCCGCGGATGCGTTCGCTCGCTTTCTCGGCAGTGAGACCCGAGGACGCGCCGCGGCCCGATGGCTCGCGGTGCTCGGACCGGAAGGACGCCGCGCGACCCGAGACGCAGCGGCGGCGCAACCCGAGAGCGCCCGCGTTCAGGAACTGGCAGCGGCCATTCTCAAACTCCCGGAGGCAACGAGCTTCCTGCTGAACATGGACAACAAAGCGGACTCGAGCTGGCATCTCGACTCCCGCCAGTTTCTTTTCGAGCCTCCTCCGCGCGCCGAGCGTGCCTCACACGAGCCGATCTCCCTCAAACGCGCGGAGCAAGCCCTCAGCGCCGGCGATCACGACCGAGAGGATCTCACCGCATCCGAGTGGGCGGACCTCCTTCAGATCGTCTGCATTCGTGGTTGGCGCGAAGACCTCGCCTGGGCCCGGGAGCAAGCGTCCTCGGACCTCGGTTTCGGCGCCGACCCCGCGCGACTGGTCGCCGCCATCGAGCACTTCAACTTCGACGAAACCGTCCGGCTCGGTTACGGCAGCGACGGTGCCCTCGGCCTCTACCACTTCTTGATCGGTGCGGACGCGCCCATCGAAGTCATGCTCCACGCGCTGGCGATCTACGCGCACCGAAGTGGCGCGACGATGATGGGGTGCATTCCGCGCAACTTCGAGGCCCCGCTCAAGGCGTGGCAGCCCGCCAAACACGAGGCGCTTCTGCTGCACGCACGCCACCTCGAGGTGGCAAAGCACAACCGCGTTCGCTTTGACGAGATCCTCCGCTTTCCCACGCTCGAGGAAACGAGCTCCGCGGGCGCGCAGTGGACGTCGTCCTCACCGCACAGTGCGTTTCGGCTGCGCGTCACCCTGACGGGCGCAACCAAGGCGACTCTTCACTTTCTCGGATGCGCTCTTCACGTGGACATTGCCAAGGGACGCTGGTCGCACGAAGGTCTTGGCGGCGGCAACGGCGGCCCGATTAGCCTTCTCGGCCACGAACCTGCGGTGCACATCGGCGTCGAGACATTCGGCGGAAAATGTCGCATCGGCGTCGGCGGCACGCTCGTTGGCAACATGCCCGACGGGTACCTCTTCGAAGACATCGGCGATGCAGCCGCACCCGTCACGATCGAAACCGATGGAGCGATCGCTCGCGCGCGGATCACGGGCGCCGGATCCCAGCGCTCGGCCAGCGACCACGCCCACGTCATCGGGTTTTCGGAGGCGTCCTCCATCGACGACGTGGCGGGCGCCGAAGACGCCACCGCAGCGCTGACCCTCGCTACGGCCGCAGCACTCAGCGACGACGATTCCCTTCGCACTCGGGCACGGGAAGCGCTCGCCACCATGTCCGACGTCGCCACCCCATGGCGAGATGCGCTGCGTGTGGCCAAGGAAGAAGCCCAGGAGATCGCCTTTCCTCTTCGCGCCTTTGAAGACTGCGTGGCTGCGTTCGAGGAGGTCTTGGGAAAGACGCCCGAGCAGGAAGAGCACGTCCAGGGCTACGCCCGCGCGGTCGCCCTCGAGAACCCTAGCAACCCGGAGTGGTCCGAAGACGCCATCGCCGAGGACAGCCTCTACCTCGTGGAAGGCGATAAATGGCAGGGCGAAGGCGTCAACGACATTCAGACGCTCATGTCCTCCAGCATTCCCGCAGTGACGACCTGGAACTCGGGCGGTTCAGGGTCTTGGGCAGGTGAGCCCGGAACGTGGCTGATCCTTCAGTGCGACAACCTCATGCAAGAGCAGGATGAATGGGGAGGCTGGATGTCCCTCACCCTCGCAGCGTGGAAGGTTGAAGAAGGCGTCGCCCTCGCCGCGTGGAAAGGCTCGCGCGAGAAGCTCGCCAAGGTGATGGGCCTTTCCAAGGGATGGCCTTCGCGACGCGCGTGGAAGAGCATCAAGGTCTGGATCGGCGAGTGACGGAACGAAAAACGCGCCGAGTTTCCCCGGCGCGTTTTCTCGTCTGCGGGCGGCCTTAGCGGCAGTCGCCCGGGTTGCGGTAGACGTCGCCACCGCACATCGCGAAGTCGTCGGGAACCGAGTCGTTGACGCAGCCGACGCCGGGGCACCACACGCAGAAGCCGTTCGCCGCGCACGAGGTGCAGTCGGTCGCGTCGCAGGGCTCGCAGGCGCTCTGATCGGTGACCAGCGTGCTGCTGCACTCGCTTGCGCGGCTCTCGGACACGCAGGAGTCGCCGCACCAGCCACAGCCAAGCTCACGGGTGCAGCCGCGGCAGTCCGAGATGTCGGCGCAGGGGTCGTCCATCTCGCAGCCTTCGCCGGACATGATGGGCCCGCCGATCAACGTTGTCTCCGGAACGAGGTTCACGTCGTAGGAGGTTGAGAAGACCACGATGTCGAGGAAGGGAACCGCGACCTCGATGCCGAGCGAAGCGTTCGCCGCGGCGGTGAGGTCAAAGGTGCGACAGCCCATTCCGTCGCCCTCGAGGGAGGCCGTGACCGGAATCGTCGCCGAGATGTCGGGGCCGACCGCGTCGTACGCTTTCACGACGTACTTGAGGCCACCCTCGGCGGTGACGCTGGCGCTCCAGGCGGGGCCGGGCTCGACCTCGGGGAACTCTAGCGAGCCGCTCGCGCTCGCGTCGCTAAGGTCACGCCACTCGGCATCGACGTTCGGCTTCTCGGTTCCAAGGGAGACCATGAAGTTCGCGCGGGCTTCAGCCTTGCCGCTGATCTCCGCACCGACGTTGGCGCGAATCTCAAACACGGGGCCAAGGGAGTGCGTCAGGACGACGGGCACGCCGTTCGGAGCGATAAAGCGCGTGGTCCACTCCGCCGCAAGGTCGTCAAGGGGCGCTTCCCAGGTGCAGTTGATGCCCGCCGCGACGGACGCGTCCACGTCCACACCCACGACAAGTTCGCCGGCGATGAGGAACTTCGCGTAGTGAACCTGAGGCCGTCCGAGACCAAGGAAGCCGCTGCGACGAATGTCGATTTCCGCTTCCGCGGTGGGCGTGAACTCAAGCACCGGAGTCGCGGTGGCCGAGCCACTCGACGTGCGGCAGCGAATGCCAGCGCCCACGTCGAAGTTCGGGCGGAAGTCGACGGTGACAAGGCCGTCGCGACGCGCGCCCACTTCGCCGTCCCGCGAGATCGCCGGGTCGTTGTCGGGCTCGAACATCATCCGGAAGTGCAGGTCCTCCCAGACCTCTGTCATCTGCGCGATGGTCGTGTCGAACTCGAACTCGTTGGAACCAAGTTCACGCATCGCCGTGATGCGACGCGCGTAGCCCCCGCCGAGCGCGCCAACGACGACCTCGCCGACCGCCGGAAGAGAATCCGGCGCGGACGAGTAGGAGAGAATCAGACGGTCCTCGAGGACCTCGACGTTCTCAAGATTCAGATGGTCGCGCTCTGGCACGACGACATCCGGCAAGAGAACCGGATCGCGAAGCCACTCCACGACATCCGGTTCCTCCACAGCCTCTTCACCTGCCGGCGGTTCCCCCGTCCCTGAAACACAACCCGCCAAGATTAGAACTAGGCCTAGCCACCTACGCATCCTGCGCCTCCTTTTGCCCCCATACGAGCCAGCAGCTCGAATGGCGCACCGGGTGAAATGATACACCGCTCGTTGAGTCCTGGAAGGCCGCTCCACGGCATTTCTGCGCCGATGGTGTCACCCCTTCCATGGGCCGAAAACGCGCAAACATTCATTAATTTCAACGAATTATGAAGTTTGACGGTCCTCATCGCCTGGCGTCCTTCAGGCGTACCCACGCGGACTCCGCATGACATGGAGCGAGGATATGCAGGAAACGTACCTGAAAGGCGCTCGCATTTCGCGGCGCCCAAGGCAGCAAGATCACTGTTCGAAACGGGATCGAGCGGAGGGCAGAGGTGGGGCTACCCGTCCTCAGCGCGGAGGCGCGTTGAGTTCGAGAGACCCCACTCGCAGGCGTCGGGAAGAAAGTCGTTGGGGATTAGGGAGCGCACTCCCCCGGGTTGCGATGGATCTCCCCGGTGCACATTCGAAACTCCTCGCGGATCGAGTCGTTTACGCAGCCGACGCCAGGGCACCAGACGCAGAACCCGCTTGCCGCGCAGGTGCCGCACTCGGTGGCGTCACACGGATCGCAGGCGCTCGGGGATGTGACTAAGCCTGTGCTGCACGTAGCCGCTCGTTCGGCGGGCACGCATCGCCCATTGCACCAGCCGCACTCACTTGCGGTGCCGCCAACTCCGGCTCCGAGACGCACGCAGTCAATGCACGAGTCACTGCCCGCCGAGCACGGATGACACTCCTCATCGCTGCCACCGTCACCCCCTTCTTCACACGGATCGGGGCAGCTGCTCCCCGTCTGCTCCTGGTAGAGAACGACTTCGTCTTCGCCCTCGCCGCCCCAGAGGAGAACCTCCCCCTCCAGCAAGGTGATTTCGAGCCAACGCGTCTCGAGCTCGAGCGACACCTGGCCCTTCCCTGTGCTCGTCAGCTTGAACTCCTGACAGTCCGGTTCTTCGTTGGAAAACGTTGCCTTGAGCTCCACCGGAAGCCCGAGATCAGGACCGACCGCATCGTAGAGTCGAACGCCGTATTTCGGACCGAACGTCAGGGACATCGACGCGGTCCAATCCTCGGCACTTGCTTCCACTTCATCGAGGGTGGGCAAGCGAAAGGACCCGTCGATGTCACCTCCGGAGATGTTTCTCCAGTCTTCGTCCCGACTCGGCTTTTCAAACCCAAGCTGGACCGTCGCCACGGCACGCGCTTCCGCGGTTCCGTCGATCCGGCGAGCGACGGAGGCTCCGAGCTCAAGAATCGGCCCGATCGTGTGCTTCAGAATGATCGGCGCTGGCCCTGCAGCGACCGTGGTCGTCCAGCGCCGCGTGAGTCGTCCCGCAAGCGGCGAGTCTTCGATCTTCCAGCTGCACAGAATGCCGGTCGCCGCGCTTCCCTCCAGGTCGATCCCAAGCGTGAGCGTTCCACTGATGGCGAACTTTGCGGACTGGAGCTCTCCCTCATCGGGAGCGGTCTCGACGATGTCGACTTCGCTCGTGATCGTGTAGTCGAAGTCCGCGACCGGAACGGCTCGCGCTTCGCCCGACGCGGTGTGGCACGAGATTCCGCGTCCGAGCGCTCCCCCGCCAAGACCAAGGGCATCCCTCCGGGCACCGACTTCCACTTCCGCCCCCTCCGTCTCTGGGGTGAACTCCATGCGAAACGAAAGGTCCGCCCAGATATCGGTGAGCTGCGCGACTTCGGTGTCGTACTCGAACCGGTTCTCGCCGAGATCACGCATGGCAACGAGGTGTCTTCCATACCCCCCTTTGCGAACCCCAACCGCCACCTCGCCAACTGCAGGAAGCGCCGCGGGCACAGACGAGTACGCGAAGATCAGTCGGTCCTCGAACACCTCCACGTCCAAGAGTTCGGCGTGTTCACGCTCCGGCTGGACCACATTCGAACGGAGTCTCGGTTCCCGAAAAAACTCAACGACATCGGGCTCCTCAAGACCGGGTTCCTGCGGCGAGCTGGAGGTTGCCTCCGCAACGCAGCCGCTGATGATCCAAAGAAACACGCACGCCGGCCATTTCGGTAGCGTTTTTCGACATTGCTCTCGTGCGATCGACGTACGCATTTGGCTCTCCTCCACGCGCGCCGCGCGGCGCTGCGATTCCAGCTCACCCTTCGGAGGACTCCCGCCCTCCTCGGAACGACGACCCCGTCCCGGGCCTGTCGCGTTGCCACCGGTTGCACTTCGTGCGCGTGAAGAACGCTCGCGTTCGCTGTGGCGCATCCGCGAATCTTGCGGTCTCCTAGTTGCCGTGAAGGAAGCGGAGCGCCTTCTCGCGTTCGTGCGAGGCGAGCTGACCGGCCGCGAGCTTGCGGAATTTCAGCGCGAGCTGGATGAGCAGCCTCGACTCCAGCGCAAAGTTGCGGACCTCGCTCGCTCGCTCGAAGCCAGCGACCTGGAGTCCACGGAACTCGAGGTCTTTGAAACCATCGAGGTCTTGGACCGCATCGGAAGCGGCGGGATGGCCGTCGTGCATCGCGCTCGACAAGCCAAGCTCGACCGCGACGTCGCGATCAAGACGATCGCCGAGGAACACATCAACTCGGAAACGGCGCGGCGCCTTCTTCGGGAAGCGCGCATCACCGGACGCCTCGAGCATCCGAACATCGTCCCCGTTCACGACATCCTCCTCGATCCGAGCGGCGCGCCGCAGATCATCCTAAAGCGGATTGAGGGCGACACCTGGTCCACCCTGCTCCGCGATCCGGAACGGGCCCAACGTCTCGCCTCCCCGAAGGAACTCGTCGACTGGCACCTTGGGGTGCTGATCACCCTTTGCCAGGTGCTTTCTTTCGCGCACAGCCGCGGCGTTCTTCATCGCGACCTCAAGCCGGACAACGTCATGATCGGACGCTTCGGCGAGACCTACCTCCTCGACTGGGGGATCGCGGTCGATCTCAAAGCGGCAACCGCGGAAGCGTCGCCCGGCGAATCGGAGGTCGCCGGCACCGTCGCGTACATGGCGCCCGAGCAGCTTCAAGGCGACGTCGCGCTCCTGGGCCCCTGGACCGATACGTATCTCCTGGGCGCGACGCTCTTTCATGTGCTCACCGGGCGCCCTCCCTTTCCGAGCGTCACCCTCGCCGACCGGCTTCGTGCGCCGAACGCCCTACCGGAAATCCCGGCGTCGCTCTCGTCGCCTCTTCGGGCGATCCTCGAGCGCTGCCTCGACCCCGACCCGACGACGCGCATGATTCACCCGCGGGAGCTCCGGGAGGCCCTCGAGACCATGCTTCGCCGCCGCGACGCGTCGCGAATCGTCGACCGCGCGACCAAACAGCTCCTCCTCGCGCAGGCGGCACGAAAAGAGGGCGACGGGGTCGAAGCCGAACGGGCCGCCATCGCGGCGGAGTTCGGGTTCCGTGCGGCCCTGGATGTTTGGCCACAAAGCGAAGCCGCGATCGAGGGCGCGTCCACGCTCGCCACCGAGCGCATCGAGTACGCCCTCTCGGAGGGTCAGCCCGAGTTCGCCGCGCGTGTGCTCGCTTCCTTCGACGCGGCTCCAACGGAACTCCGCAGGCGTGTTGAACGGGCGCTCCAGCGGCACGCGTCGGAAGCGGACCGGCTACGCACCATCGCCTATCACGCGGACCGCTTTGTCGGGATCGGGTTTCGGCGCCTTCTCGTGTTGATCTTCGGCACCATTTGGATCGGCTGGTGGAGCTGGGTCGCGGTCCATCCGACGAGCAGCAACGCAAACATCCTGGTCACGATCTGCTTCGTGATCTTTGGCCTTGGGGTCAACCTGCTGAACCCGGAGGCCATGCTCGGCAATCGTCTCAACCGGACCATCCTCTTTCTCGCGATGGCGACGCTCGCGACGATGGTGGTTTGGTTTCTGGGAAGCTCGGCGATGCGCCTCGATCAAACCACGACGTACACCGTCCTTATGCTGATCTGGGGACTCGGCTCAGGCGCTGCTGCGGTTTCCGTGGACTATCGAGCGACCCCGATGTCGCTCCTTTGGATCGCAGCCTTTGCGATTTCCGCCAGCCGTCCCTCCTGGACTCCCTACCTGCTCATCGGCGGAAGCATCGTCTTCCCGCTCAACATGCTCGCGATCAACATCTGGCTTTCGCGGCTGCAGAAAAAAGCGCGGCGCACTAGCGCGCAGGACGCGTGAGCCACAGCCGGTATTCGTCGCTCTCGTCGGCGCGAAGCTCAAAACCGAGGGCTTCGGCGCAAATGCGAAAAGGGTGAATGTCCCCGTTCATCCGAAACCCTTGCGACGTGCCAGCGGGCAGGTTGCCGGCCGCGTCGAAGCGATGCTCGTGTTCCTCCCACGCGAGGACCGCCCGCATCTTCTCGCCAGAGACCCTCCCGATGATCTGCGTTTCGAACGTGCACAAATACTCCGCGTAGATGCCCCCGAAGCGCGCTTCGCTCTCGCGGAGCGCATGAAAGACGTCCATGAGGTGGCTGGACTTGGGTCGCTGTGCGTCGGGCTGGAGCACCAGCCCTTGGTCGTCCTCCACGAGCACCAGCCCCGCTTCGGCGAAAATGCTCTGCGCAACGAACTGACCCTCATACGCCGGGTGTGCCTTCACCATCTCGCGACGGTATTCCGGCGCGCAAAACGAGCGAAGACGCAACGGCGCGACGAGCTCGCCCGCCGTGTTGAACGCGCCTTCGATCCCGCCTTCGTGCTCGAGACAAGCGAGCAAATAGGCCGGAACCCAGTCCTCCCGATCGTCGAACGCCGGGCTCACCTCACCCGGCTGGAGCGCCGCGTCCGCAAAACGTTTCGCGTCGAGAAGCGCAAACGTCGCCTTCGAAGTCTCCCCATCAAACGGATAGGTCTGCGTTCGGTAGGGCTTGATGGCACGCTCGAAGCGTTCGCGCGTGGAGCGTCCGGCCTGATACGCGGAGCGATCGATCGGTCGGCGGGCCGACGCGATGTCCTCCAGGGTCGTTCCGCGGCCGATCGAAACCAGCATCTCGAGCTGCGGCAACACCTCGCAAAGCTGAAACGCATCCCGCGGCGAGAGAAATGTTGTGTGTCGTCGTGAACCGCGCGCGTCTCGGTGGTGCAGGTCGCTGGCCGAGGAAGCGAGAAGAAAGTGCCGAAGCCGTGAAAAGTGCTTCGACGATGCGATTGCCATGATGCCTTCCGACGTCAGGTCTCGGGTCAGGACGTCCAACCACTCCACGTTTTGAAAGAGGGAAAGACCCGCGATCGCCTTCGCGTGGACGTCGGAAAATCCGTTGATGAAGAGGGTGAGCTGCGTCGGCCGCCACGGCGCCTCTCTCCGCTCGAACGAACGCAGTGCATCCACGAGTTCGTCCGGCGACGGAGACGCGTCAAAGCCGCCGTCGTAGTGCACGATCGTGATCGCCGCGAGGCAAGGGGCGCCTGCCAGCGCTCGAAGAAGCCCAAGGGCTTCGCCCTCCCCCGACTCCTCGAGGACCAGCGTTCGCACCATCGCGTAAAGGGGCGACGTCTGGAAAAAGAAGCGATCCGCGCCGGAATCTTCGTCGACCACCTCCACGCTCCGAGCGTCGTCGTCCCAATCCTCTAGCTCCGTGAGGATGTAGGGGAGCCACTCCGCTTCGACTTTCGCCTGAAGGCGCGAATGCGCATTCGCGACCTGCTGGTAGAGCCACACGAAGTTCTCCCGCGTGCGCTCCAGGTCGTCCGCAAAGAAGCCACGCACATCCGCAAGCGTGCGAAGCTCGTCTACGGATTTCTTTGAACGCATCTCGCAACCTCCGCCGGGTTTCGAAAGTGCGTTCTAGCACCCGAACGCCGCGCGTCCGTTCGGATTGGGGCGCCGCTAACGCGCTGGTTTCACGCAACTTCCGGGGCGCGCAACGACATCGTTCGCGAGAGCCTCAGTTGGAGTCCAAAAACGTGGTCAGCGTCAGTTCAACACCATCCGCAAGGCTCTTGGCCAAACTGTTGAACGCCGCCGAGTCGAGGTTCAGCTCCGCCATCAAGCGAACCCGCACAAACTCGAGGACCTGCTCGCGCGCCGTCGTGATCCACCGCGTCGCCGTGCTTCGATGCACGCCGTACATCCGTCCGATCGCGATTGCGGAAACCTCGTCGACGAGATGCATTCGAAGCACGTTCCGCTCGCGTACCGGCAACGCCGCAAGGGCATCCTTGAGCGCACGCGCAACCGGCTCGCGAAGCTCGGCCCGCGAGATGCCCGCGTCCGCGGTATCGATCGCCGCAGGGATCTGAAGCAGTTCGAGGACATCCACAAACTCGCCCTTCGCCGCACGACGCTTGTGGTCGACCGCGCTTCGCATCGCCAGCACCATTCCAAACGATCGAAGCGAACCCCGACCCTGGTAGCGGGCCAGACGAGGAACCTTGCCTTCCTGACCCACCACAAGCCGCACACGAAGCTCGTCGACGACTTCGCGAACAAACTCCGGTCGAGAGTCGATTCGCTTCACCGCCTTCGGTAGCTCCGCGACGACGACGGACTCCAGGATCTCAACAGCGCGCTCGTCCCCCTCAAGGCAAGCACACGCGAGGTAAAGATCGTCGAGCGCCAGCGCGCCGATCGCCTCGACCGGGTCCGCTCCCTCCGCCACGCGTTGCCCCACAAAGCGAACGAAGGTCTCCGCGTCGAGCGCAAAGCCCCAGCGAGTCTGCCCTTGCGCGAGAGCATCCTGTAGCGCCGCGCACACCCCGGCCGAATCCGACGCCTCGCCGGACTCCTCCTCGAACCAGGCGGCCAGGTGAGACACCTCCGAAGTCTACGGAGTTCACCGAGGTGAATGGCCATTCATTTTCTCGTTGACACCAGGGAGGGCCATTCCGACGATGCGCGGGTGCGCAGCGAGCATCCCTATCCCGTTGTCCCCTCCAAGGCGGACCCCCGAAGCGACGCGTTCCAGCAGAACCGGGAGGCTGCGCTCGAAGCGCTCGAAAAGATCGCGGAAGTGCAGCAGAAAGCCAACGAAGGTGGCGGTGACAAATACCGAGAGCGCCATCTAAAGCGCGGCAAGATTCTGCCTCGCGACCGCATCGAGATGCTCCTCGATCCGGACAGCTACTTTCTGGAAGTCGGCGCCCTTGCAGGCCACGGCATGAAAGGGGAGACGCCCGGCTCGTCGGTGGTCGGCGGCATCGGGCGGATCAGCGGCGTCGAGTGCGTGCTTTGCGCGAGCGAAGCGACTGTGAAGGGCGGCGCGATCACCCCGATCAGCATGATCAAGAATGGTCGCCTCGCAGAGATTGCCGAGCAGAACCAGATGGTGGCGGTCAGCCTCATCGAGAGCGCGGGCGCGGACCTTCCGAACCAAGACAAGATCTTCGTTCCCGGGGGGCGAGGCTTTCGCGACCTCACCCGTCGCTCCCAGATGCGCATCCCAACCGTATGCCTGGTCTTCGGCAGCTCCACCGCGGGAGGCGCTTACCTTCCGGGGATGAGCGACTACGTCGTGATGGTGAAGGAACAGGCCCAGGTGTACCTGGCCGGGCCGCCTCTGGTGAAGATGGCGACCGGCGAAGAGACCGACCACGAGGAACTTGGTGGCGCGCAAATGCACTCGGCGATTAGCGGCGTCAGCGACTACCTCGCCGAAGACGAACTCGACGCCATTCGCCTCGGCCGGGAAATCGTCGCGCACCTCGACTGGCGCAAGCCTGCGGCGCCGACGCCTCGCGTGATCGAGGAGCCCCTCTACGACGCAGAAGATCTTCTTGGGATCGCCAGCGCCGACGTTCGCGTTCCCTTCGATCAGCGCGAGGTGATCGCGCGCATCGTCGACGGGTCGCGCTTCAGCGAGTTCAAAGCGCTCTACGGCCGCACCCTGATCTGCGGGTGGGCTCACCTCCACGGCTACCCCATCGGGATTCTGGCCAACAACGGCACCCTCTTCAGCGAGTCGGCAAACAAGGGCGCGCAGTTCATCCAGCTCTGCAACCAACAGCACATCCCACTGCTCTTTCTGCAGAACACCACCGGCTTCATGGTCGGCAAAAAGTACGAGCAGGAAGGCATCATCAAAAACGGCGCCAAGCTGATCAACGCGGTTTCTAACAGCACCGTGCCCGCGATCACGATCATGACCGGCGCAAGTTACGGCGCGGGCAACTACGGCATGAGCGGCCGCTCCTACGCGCCGCGTTTCCTCTTCACGTGGCCTAACCACCGCATTGCCGTCATGGGCGGCAAACAGCTCGCGGGTGTCCTCGACATCATTCAGCGCGCCGCTGCGATCAAGAAGGGCAAGGAGGTCGACGAGCAAAAGCTTACGGTCGCCAAAGCGATGACGGAGCAGCTCATCGACAAGCAGTCGCACGCGCTCTACGCGACCGCCCGCCTTTGGGACGACGGCATCATCGACCCCCGCGACACGCGAACCGTGATCGCCATCGCCCTCTCGGCGGCCTACAACGCGCCCGTCGAGGGCTCCACCACCTGGGGCGTCTTCCGGCACTAGGATGGACGCTCGAACCCTCAGCAGTCTTCCGCGCGCTCCGCACTCGAGGCATAGGTTCTCGTGCATGCGTTGATCGAACGGTGGACCTCGCAGGCTTGCCTGATCTACGGACGCCGCGTTCGCGAGCCCGTTCCCGAAGGGCGAACGGCGGGCGACGCGTTGCTGATGCGCTGGGCGGACCTCGAGTACTCCGCCGACGATGGTGGAGACGTTCGACGGCGCTACTCGCCGGGCGCGATGCCGCTCACGCAGGAACTCGACGCCCCTGCATCGACGGTCGAGTTCATCCTCGGGACCCTCGAGATTTCCGGCTCGCTTGGCGACGGAACCAATGCGTTTCGGCGCCATGAGTCCTATCCCGCGGATCTCGTCGCCAAACAGCAGACCGAGTTCGACGCCCTCGCCGAACTCTTCGCTGAAGACTTTGACGAGATCGCCTTGGACGAAGGCCCCGCCTGGCATCTCGTCCCCGGACCAGCCAGGGAAGCCCACCTCTTCTTTGGCGCCCCGGTGACCGAGGAGTCGACGACCTCGCTTCCGGAAGGCGTTCTTCAACAGGTCCGCGGCGTCGACGCAGCCGGCACTCCGCATCCGCGCGTTGTGGTTGGCGCGCGCCTCGCACACGCCGCCACACCCCAGGTTGTCGACGGCGAAATCCTCCAGCGTTCCTACGCCACGGTAACGCGAGTCCTGCGCACCTTTTGGCCCAAGGCCAAACCCGGTTTCTTCGTGGTGGCAACGTCTGCCGCCGCCGACCCTTCGATCTATGTGGAGCCCGAAGCGTGAGCCACCGTCCCATCCACCGACTTCTGATCGCAAACCGTGGCGAAATCGCCCGCCGGATCATGCGCACCTGCCGCGACCTCGGCATTGAAACCGTCGCGGTGTTTTCGGACGCCGACGCGGAGATGCCCTTCGTGCGCGAAGCGGACGTCGCGGTTCGCATCGGACCGGCACCGAGCAGCGAGAGCTATCTTGCCATCGACAAGATCATCGCCGCTGCCCAGCGCACGTCCGCCGACGCGATTCACCCGGGCTACGGATTTCTCGCGGAGAACGCGGAGTTTGCGGAGGCCGTCGAAAAGGCGGGGCTTCGCTTCGTGGGACCGACCCCCGAAGCCATTCGCGCGATGGGCTCGAAGAAAGAAGCGAAGGCGATCGTCTCCGCGGCCGGCGTGCCCGTCGTGCCCGGCTACGACGGCGCCGATCAAAACCCCGCTGTCCTCCGCGAACAGGCCGTCGCGATCGGCTTTCCGGTGTTGCTCAAAGCGAGCGCCGGGGGCGGTGGCAAGGGCATGAAGCGCGTCGATGCGGAAGGCGACCTCGACGCCGCCATCGAAAGTGCCAAGCGCGAGGCCAAAGGCGCCTTTGGGGACGACACGCTCCTTGTCGAAAAATACGTCGAAGAACCTCGCCACGTGGAGATTCAGATCCTCGGCGACGCGCACGGCAACCTCGTGCATCTTTACGAACGCGAGTGCTCCATCCAGCGTCGTCACCAAAAGATTCTCGAGGAGAGCCCGTCCCCTGCGCTGGACGACGACCTTCGCGCCAAGATGGGCGATGCCGCCGTCCAGGTCGGCAAGGCCATCGGCTACCAAAACGCCGGCACCGTCGAGTTCATCCTCTCGCCCACCGGCGAGTTCTACTTTCTTGAGGTGAACACCCGACTTCAGGTGGAACACCCGGTGACCGAAGGCGTGACCGGTCTCGACCTCGTTCGCGAGCAGCTCCGCGTCGCCGAAGGACATCCGCTCCCGTGGACACAGGACGCTGTTCCCTTTCGGGGCGCGGCCCTCGAAGCACGCATCTACGCCGAAGATCCCGCGAACGAGTTTCTTCCGCAAAGCGGCACCGTCGTCGACTGGAATCTCCCCCCGGCAGAAGGCCTTCGCGAGGACACCGGCATCGAAAGCGGAAGCGAAGTTGGTATCCACTACGACCCGATGCTCGCCAAGATCATCACGACGGGCGTCGATCGAGAAGCCGCGCGCCGGCGCATGCGGCGCGCCCTCGCGTCCCTCTCCGTGCAGGGCGTCGTGACCAACCGCGCGCTCTTGATTCGCATCCTCGATCACCCCGCCTACATCGAGGGCAAACTCCACACGCACTTTCTGGTGGAGCATGCGGACGTCCTGAACGACGCGCGCGCCGCGACCGCAACGCACCACGCCGCGATCGCCGTCGCTCTCGCACGCCATGAAGCGGGGCGCGCTTTCGATCCGATGCCTTCGCTGCCTTCGGGCTTTCGTAACAACCCGCGCGCCAAGCAGTGGTTTGAGTTGGATGGCGACGCGGAGTGCCGCGTGGAGTATCGGCATCACACGCGTGCGCCGGGGACCTTCACCGTATGGGTGGGCGACCAGTCCTACGAGGCGACCCTCCTCGGGAGCGATCTTCCAACGCTCTCGGTGGAGGTTGACGGTCTTCGCCAGCAGGCCCGCGTGGTTCGCGCCGGCGATCGCTACTTCGTTCACCTCGGCGGCATCAGCACCGCCTTCCGCCTGAAACCCCGCTTTCCCGATCGAAGTCTCGAGATCCCCTCGGGCGGCTGCGTCGCCCCCATGCCCGGCAAGATCGTCAAGGTCGCTGCGAGCGAGGGCGATACGGTCACGGAAGGCCAGCTTCTCCTCGTGATGGAGGCAATGAAGATGGAGCACAGCGTGACGGCTCCCCACGCTGGAACACTCACGTCGCTCCAGGTGCAAGAAGGCGACCAGGTCGAGGCGGACGCGCTTTTGGCGGTGGTCGAAGCCGCCTCCTGAGGCGCTGCGTGATCGATGCTGCGGAGCTCTGCGCGCAGGGCCGTCCAGCAACCCCGCGGAACAACAGCTAGCTTTGAACGCGAATCGCGGCGCCTTGCCCTCGGCGCACGAGCTGCGTAGGACTTCTCGCTGTGGGTGTGAAGCAAACCATCGACTACGACCCGACGGAAGCGATGGTCGAAGAGGGGGCGCGTGCCCTCTCGCAGGGCAAGCTTGAGGAGGCGCGCTTCGCCTTCGAAGAAGCCCTGCGTCGACACCCCGAACATCCGCGGGCCCTCCTTGGGCTTTCGTACATCAAGCGCCAAACCGATCCACCGCCTCCGGGTGGGGATGCGGTCCTCGCCGCCGACCTGGAGATCGTGAGCTTCGTCCGGCAGAAGCGCTACGAGGAAGCCCTCGAGGCGCTCGAAGCGACGCTCCTGGTGCGCCCCGACGACGAGACACTTCAGCGAAGCATCGAACACATTCAGGGGCACCTCACCCGCAAGTGGACGAAGCTGCTCGGCGGCCCGGACGCGATGATCGCTCTCCAGTCCGCGAGCACGCACCCCCTCGCGTCGCACATGCCTGCGCCCCTCGCGGAAGTTCTCGAGGCAGCACCGGGCTTCGACACCCTTCGCACGCTCATCGACTGGCAGCGGCGCGATCTTCTTCGCATGTCGAGCCTGCCGATCGCGCCCATCGACGACGAAACGCCGCGCTCTCCCACGCCGACTCCCTCCCGGGAAGCGCCCGTTCGGTTCAAGTCCGGCCCGCATCCCCGCGAGTCCAGACCGGTCCCTGCAAAGGAACCCGCTCGCACCCCGACGAGCCTCTTTGTCATGGTGGTGCTGCTCCTCGGCGTGGGTCTGCTCGCGCTGTGGTGGGTCACGCGTGGTGGCGTTCCTACGCCCAACACCCGCCCCACCCTGGATCCGCCCGCCGCGCAGCCCTGATCGCGACCGATCGCGAAGCCCGCTTTCGCGCTATGCTTCGCGCGATGGTTCGAGAGCGGCGACTTGGTCCCCCGGCTACCAAAGGCATCTCGAGCGCAGCCCGCGTCCTTGATGACTGGTACGTGGCCGCGCAAAGCCAGGAGGTCGGGCGCAAGCCCATCGCTCGAACGATTCTCGGAATTCCGCTTGTCCTCTATCGCGGAGACGACGGTGTCTCTGCGCTGCTGGATCGCTGTCCTCATCGCAACGTGCCGCTTTCGCTCGGACGCGTCGAACAGGGCACGCTTCAATGCGGCTACCACGGCTGGCGCTTTGACGGCAGCGGCGCTTGTGTCGAAGTTCCTGGTCTCTGCGGCGCCGGGAACAAAGGCACAGGACGCCGCGTCGATGCCTTTCCAACCCGGGAAGAGGACGGTTTCATCTGGGTCTACGCCACGGCGGGCCCACGCCCGGAGCGCGATCCCTATCGCTTTCCGCACCTTCGCGATCCTGCGTACACGACTGTCCGACAAACCCTCGATGTCGACGGGACCCTCCACGCGGCCGCCGAAAACGCGCTGGACGTCTTGCATACGCATTTCCTCCACCGAGGGCTCTTTCGAAGCGAAGGTGAACGCAACGAGATCGAGGTTGTGGTGCGCCGCTGGCCCGACCGGGTCGAGGCGCAATACATCGGCGAGCCTCGTCCGGAGGGATTGATCGGCCGTGTCCTCGCGCCAGGGGGCGGCGTCGTCGAACACTACGACCGCTTTCTTCTCCCCTGTATCGCTCAGGTGGAGTACCGCCTAGGCGACGACGCGCACATCATCGCGAGCACTGCCCTCACTCCAATCGCGGATCTGCGAACTCGTATGTTCGGGGTCGTGACCTTTCGCCTTCGACGGCTTCCGCCGCGAGTGGGCGGCCTCGCCGCGCGCGTTCTGAAGCCCCTCGGCATGGTGATCCTTCGCCAGGACGCCGCGATGCTCGCGCAGCAGACACGCACTATTCGTCATTTTGGTGGCGAGCAATACTTCTCGACCGAAGTCGACGTACTCGGGCCACAAATCCTTCGTCTCCTCCGCCGGGCGGAGCGAGGAGGTCGCACCGAGTCGAGCGAAGGCCCGGTCGAAAAGACGCTGCGGATGCGCGTATGAGCGATCGCGCAGGCAAATACGAGCTCCTTGAACGCATTGGATTTGGCGGAATGGCCGAAGTGTGGCGCGCGCACGCCCACGGCGAAGCCGGCTTTCGCCGTCCGGTCGCCGTAAAGCGACTGCTGCCAAACCTGGCGGGCGACGAGGTCTTTGGCGCCATGCTGCTCGAGGAGGCTCGCGTCGTCGCTGCGCTCGACCATCCGAATATCGTGCAGACCATCGACTTCCGGCGCGAGGACGACACGCAGTTCCTCCTCGTCATGGAGCTCGTCGACGGCATCAATCTCGGAAGCTGGATTCGCCACCATCAGCGCGCCCGCGAGACGACGCCGTGGCCGCTCGTCGCCATGATCGCGATGGACGTTCTTCGCGCGCTCTCGGCGGCCCACGAACGAAAAGACGAACAGGGACGCGCGTCGCCGATTTTTCATCGCGACGTGTCACCTAGCAATGTCCTGCTCGGCAAACACGGAAACGTGAAGCTCGGGGACTTCGGTCTCGCCCGCGCGATGGATCGCGTGACCCTGACCACCCCTGGCGTCGTAAAAGGCAAGCTCTCCTATGAAAGACAGGGTGGCGTCTAGCGGACGAGAGTCGTCGATACTCGTGAGATTACATTCGCACCGAGACCAGCCTCCTGGAGGCAACGATTCCAACTCCAGCGTTCCTTGAGCCACCGCTTTGGTGTCGCTCAAGAGATCGAATCGAATTTCACCGTTTGCGCGCAAGCAATGTCTTGACTCTAGGGTGACGACTTCGTTTGCGGGCCATGTAGCCATCTTACCGCCCGTGCTCTCGGTCGTC
>JBCDAA010000076.1:0-26843 GCA_039186435.1 Myxococcota bacterium
CGCGGCGTCGCCGGTCCACACCCGTCCGCGACCCAAGCGGTCGACGTCTTCCACGTCCAGCTCCTCGCGACCTTCGGCGACGCGCTGCAGAAAGAGTCGATAGAAGCGCCGAATCTTGTCAGCGATCACGCCTCGTTCTTCGGCGGTGAAGGGACGATAGAGAGACGTGGCTCCGGCGTGACGGCCGCGACCGATCTGCGTGACGCTGACGCCGAGCCGGTTCGCCAGGGGGCCAAAATCCGCTTTGCCGAAGAAGATGCCGATCGATCCTGTGATGGTGCTGGGATCGGCGTAAATCTCGTCGCAGGCCGAGGCGATGTAGTAGCCCCCGCTCGCCGCCACGGCGCCCATGGTGGCGATGACCGGCTTGCTGCGGCGCGCTCGGCGAATCGCGCGCCAGATCTGTTCCGAGGCGAGGGCGGATCCGCCGGGGCTGTCGATGCGCACCACAATGGCGGCGACCGTGCGGTCGGCGATGAGGGCATCGAGCGTCTGCGTGATGGTGCGCCCGCCCGTTTGGTGGATTTCGATGATCGGGAGGTCGACGTTGTTGCCGTCGACGATGCTTCCGTCGACGACCACGACCGCGATGCGGCGGGGAACACCGACCGTGCGGCGCGCGTCCTCGGGAGGCGTTCGCCGTCGCCGTGACGTTCCGATCGTTTCGCGAAGAATCGGGCCGAGGTCGTGTTCGTCGAGGATCTCGGTGGCGACGCCAAGGTCGACGGCTTCGTCGGCGATGTAGGGCCCCCCGTCGACCCAGCGACGAACGGCAGCCGGTGGAACGTCACGGTCGACGGCCATGTCCTCGGTCATGCGCGTGTAGACGTCGTCGAGGAGCGCGTTTCGCTGCAGTCGCGCGGGGCCGCTCATCGCGCCGTTGGTGTACTGCTCGACGGCGCTCTTGAAGTCGCCGATGCGCACGAAGTCCGCACGCACGCCGACGTTTTCGAGGGCCTCGCCAAAGTTCATGACCTCGAGGGAGGGCCCGAGAAGGCGCACGTAGCCGGCGGGGTCGACGTAGCTTCCGGCGGCGGCGCTGCAGGCGTAGGTTTCCGACCCGCTGAGGGTGTCCGCGTGGCAGACGACCGGTTTTCCGCTGGCCTGAAGTGCGCCGATCGCCGCGCGAACTTCCTGGGCGGCCGCGAGTCCCATCGAGGTTCCCCGCAAACGGAGGAGGACGCCGCGGACGCGCCGATCGCCGCGGTCTCGGTCGAGGCGATTGAGCAATGCGAGGAGCGAGCGCGGGCCGGCGGACTTAACTTCGATGTCGTCGACGTAGCCCGGGGTGGGAAGACCGACCCGCTCATGGGACGAAAGACGCGCGGCGGTGATCCAACCGGTGAGGTCGTCGCCGAGGATCGCGCCGCCGGTCACGCTGCCGTTTCCGAAGCGAACGTCGAGGCCGACGGTGGCGCGGAGATCGGAGGTGTCGCGAAGGTCGTCGCCTTCGAGGCTTCCCCAGACGCGGCCGATGCGTGGAATCACCGCGGCGGCGAGTGCGCGAACACCGACGCGGCCGTCCGTATCGAGGGCGCCGACCACTTCGACGGTGAGGCCGTCGGTGGCGAAGGGTCGCAGTTGAGCAGCGAGGGCAAAGGTGGCGGGCACATCGGCCGCGTCCGTGACGAGTCCCGCGGGGCCGAGCAGGTCGTGGGCGACGAGGCTAAAGGTGATCGTACTGCTCGGTCGCCAAAGGGCGGAGACGTCGAGGCTGGTCACGCCGCCGATCGGGTCGCTGGACGCGCTGTAGCGAAGGGCGCCGCCGAGGGCGAAACGCCGTGAGCGCGCCCAGGCGGCGCCGAGGGAGAAACGACCTCGTTCCGCGCCCGTTGTGGGGCGAATCCAGTCGACGCTGGCGGCGATCGCGAGGCGAAAGGGAAGGGTGGTCGAGCCGTAGAGACCGTCGCCCCGTGCGGCGAGCTCGTCGTCGCCGACTCGATCGGCGTGGACGTAGGCGAGGTCCCAGCCGTTTTGAAGCGCGAGGGCGGCTGGGTTGGTTTCCAAGGCGAAGGCGCCGTCCGGGGCGGCGGTCGACACGGCGGGAAGGACCGGCGCGCCGGTGCTTCGCCGGAGCTGGCCAAAGGCGACGGACGAAAGCGAGAGCGCAAGGAAGGCGGCGAGGACTTTCATAGGAAGACGCCTGCACGCTATCCCAAAATTGCGGCCGGCAGCGCAGCAAGTTTCCAGGTGGGGGGAGCGTTCCCACCGAGAAACTCATTCAGAGCGCGGTCGGTGGGGCGATTCGTCCCGCTTTGAGATGGCGCTCCCAGTAACCATCGCACTGGTCGATCGCGGCACATCCGTGACAGCTCGAGCCGTACCCGAGCCCGACGAAGGGGGGAATCTGGGCGTGGTTTTCGAACTGGCGGTCGTGCTTGATGTACAGGCGCGGCTGCGTGCGGTGCGCGAACGCGGCAAGGGAGCCGAGGGCGCACACCGGCACGTTCTTCAAGCGCGGCGCGCGATGCCGAAGGCGCCCCAGAACGTCCTGGACGACCGCTCGGATCGCTGGCCAGGGCAGCACGTCGTCCTGGGGTCCACTCGCAAAGGGGTATGCGAACGTCGGCGCGCTCACGTCGAGACGATCGATGGCGTCGGCGAGCGAGGGGAGCACCGAGACCGTCCCTCGCCGAAGTTCGGTATGGGTCTGAACGACGAGGCCCGCCGCGCGGAGCTCGGCGATCGCGCGCAACGCGTCCGCGACCGTTCCTGCCCAGTCCTGCGCGTCGCTCCACTCGCCCTCAACGAACCGCGCTTCGAGTTTCGGGTTGAGCCGGATGACGACGCGATGAACGACGCCCGCGATCGCTTCGACGGCGTGCGAGGTCCAGTGGGCGCCGTCGCCGAGAAGCGTGACCTGGCGAAACCTTCGCTCGTGAAGAAGCGCCAGCAGCTCCGGGAAGTCGTCGCGCGCCACGGTGCCCGCCCCGGACAGAACGATGTCTTCGATGGGGTAGCGCGCGCAGAGGTGGTCGAGGTTGGCCGCGACGGCCGCCACGGACATTTCTTCGCTCGAGGCTTCGTCGCCGCAGGTTCCGCAGGTCGCGGGGCAGTCGTTGGTCGGTCGAATCTGAAGCGTTCGAAGGGTCATGGGCGGATCTCCGGTCGGTCGGAAAGAACGTGAATCGGGCCGAGGCGAACTCCGAATGCGGCGTGGGCGGCGCGGCGCATCGTGGCCGGGCACCCGGTGGTCCAGACGTCGCGGACGGGAGTCTTCGTCGCGTACGAAAGCTGATCGAGCACCACGTCCACGGGGTCGATGATCGTGGCCACGTGCCGCTCAAACTCGGCGCGTACGGCAGCGTAGTGGGTGCACCCGAGAACGAGTCCGTTACAGGCGAGACCGTCGAGCGCCTCGGCAACGACGGTCCGCACGCGTCGGGAGCACGTGCCCTCGCCGCGTTCGATCAGCGCGCCGAGCGGTTGAATGCTTCGCTGCGCGACCACCGCAGGGGCTTCGAGGTAGGCGCCCGACGCAACGGTGCGATCGGTCCCGACGACGGCGAGGTTGGAAAAGTTGCTGTCGTTGAGAAAGGCGAGGGTTGGGCGAATCACGCCGCTCGTCGGGACCCGAGGACGCGCGAGGGGGAGGATCGTGGAGAGGGTGTTGCACGCGACGACGATGCGCGTGACGCCGCGTTCGAGGAGCGCGCGCTCGAGCACCTCGAAGCGGCGAAGGAGCGATGCGGCACAGAGGCGGCCATAGGGCGCCGTACCGCTGTCCGAGAGATAGACCATGCGAGGCGCGCGCAGACGGGTGAAGAGATCGAGGCCGCCGATGCCCCAATCCACGACGCCGACGACCTCCTTCATGACGCCGCCGCGCGAAAGAGATCACCGCGCTCGTACATGTCGCGAAAGGTCGGGCCGCCTTTGCAACCCGGGGAGAGGAGGACCGTTCCGCCAGCTGGGCCCAGGAGGTCGACCGCTGCGGCGACCGCATCGTTCATGCGCCGGCGACCGCAGACTCGAAGCGGAAAGCCGCGAGGCGCGAGGGCTCGAAGCTGTCGTCCGACCTCGTCTTCTGAAAAGACGACCACGCCGGAGGCTCGCGACCAAAGGAACCTCGCAAGCTCGGCGTAGGAGCGTTCTTTGGCGCCGCCACCGCCCGCGATCAGGACGACTCGGCCGGAGACCGCCTTGAGCGCGAGCGCGGTGGATTCCGGCGTCGTCGCTGCCGAGTCGTTGATGAACGCAACCTCGCCACGGCGACCGCAGCGTTCCATGCGATGGGGAAGACCCGAGAGACTTGGAATCCGTTCGGCGAGAGTGCGGGTCGTGACGCCTGCGCGTTTTCCGCAGGCGAGCGCTGCGAGGAGCAGAAGTCGGTGGTGGGGATCGCGGAGGGGTTTCGGAAGGTGGTCGAGGGGTGCGATGCGTTCCGTGCGCTCGTTTTCGCGCCACCAGATCTGCGCGTCGTATTCGAAACAGCCGTCGCGGCTGGGTTCGCCGCGGCCGAAGAAGAAACGCGGCGCGTTGCCGGGGAGGGAAGCGGTCCACGGCGCCAACGGAACAACGAGCGTGTCGCCTGCGCGCTGGTGCTTCGCGATCTGGGCTTTGTCCGCGAAGTAGGGCGCGAGGCCCGGGTAGAAGTCCTGGTGGTCGGCAAAGAAACTCACCATGCAGGCGATGCGCGGCGAGACCGAGAGGCTTCCGAGCTCGGCGAGCTGCCAGGACGAGAGTTCGAAGACGCCGCGTGCGGCGCGATCGAGAACGCGAAGTGGCGAGACACAGTTGTTGCCCGCTTCGACGATTCCGGCTGCGTCCCCACCGAGCAGCTGTGCGACGAGGGAGGTTGTGAGGCTTTTGCCTTTGCTTCCGGTGATGCCGATCCAGGGGCGGCCGGCTTCGAGCGCAAGGACTCCGATCGGCGCGTGGACGACTGCTCCGTGCTTCCTGGCGAGGGTGAGCAGCGGGTGATCGCGAGGGATTCCGACGTTTCGGATCACGACTTCGGCTTGGCGAAAATCCTCGGCGGCGTGGGTGCCAAGGCGATAGCGGATCGGAAGGCCGGCGAGAGCCCGAAGAGAGGTCCGGAGTTCGGCGGCGGGCGCACGATCGGTGACGACAACGTGTGCGCCGCGCGACGCAAAGAACTTGGCTGCGCCGACGCCGCCGTCCTTGGTGCCGAGGCCCATGATCAGGACCCGTCGGCCCGCCCAGGCACGTTGCTCGCGCGCGGCGGTCATCGGATCGTACCGAAGACGACGCGGTCGGCGGCGGAGACTTCGAGGTAGTGCGGGTATTGGGTTCGGTAGAGGCGTTCGAGGCGCGTCGCGAGCTCCTCGACCTGACCGGTGTAGCAAGCGTGACTGGTGACCTTGAGCCGGCGCCGACCGCTCGCGCGATCGGAGATCGACATCGGGAGGGCGCCTTCGTCCTTTCGAAGAAAGCGCTGGCAGGCGGTGAGCTTTCCGGAGCCCGTGACGAGAAGCGTCTGTTCGCCCGCGTGGCAGCGAAGGCCAGGAAGTCGCGCGCCCGCGAGGAGTCGATGGTGACCGGTGATCTCCATCTCGAGCGCCTCGGCGGTGGCATAGGCGAACGCGAGCGTCTCGTACTGGTCGTCGAGGCTCATGGGCGCGTGCGTGCTTTGCAGGAGGGAGACCGAGAGCACGGACAGACCAAAGCGTTCGCGAGCGAAGGTCATCAGCGCACCGATGCGCATCACACTTTTTCGATCGACGACCGCGTTGAGGTAGACGGGAAGTCCCTTGCCCAAGAGCCGGTCGATGCCTTCGACGGCGCGACCGTGGGCGCTCGTTCCATCGAGCATCTTTCGCTTCTTGTCGTGCACGTCCGCGAGGCCGTCCATCGAGACGATGTGAGTGACCTGCGCGCCGTACGAGGCGAGGGACTCCGCGACGTCCGGTGAGATCAGCGTCGCGTTGGAGTTGATCACGACGCTGCCGCCGCGCTCTTCGTCCAGGAAGCGATCGATGAGACGAAGAACGAGGTCCGGGCGAAGGTAGGGTTCTCCGCCGATGAAGCGGAGTTGCCTCGGCGCTTCGTCACGGGGTCCTTCCAGGAACTCCTTGAGCGACTGAAAGAAGACGTCTTCGTTCGCGTCGATCGCGGACGCCTTGTCGGGGATGTAGCAGTAGGTGCAGCGTGAGTTGCACCGCTCGGTGGGCATGATGTAGAGCGCTCGCAGCATCGCGTGGCGGAGTTGCAGACCATGTGCCAGCCGGAAGCGGCGCGCGTTGCCGAGTGCGGGCGTCTCGCCGGTGTGACCGCGCCGTGGCTGCGCGCACACGTTTCAGTCCTCGTGGAGACACGCTCGGTTGAGTCCGATGCTACGCGAGGGCGTCGACCACCACGTCGAGTCCCGCGCTTCGTGAGCCTTTGACGAGGACGAGGTCCGTGCGGCGGAGCTCGGGCAACGCATCGAGACAGGATGCTGCGTCGGGCGTGCAGACGACCGGAAGCGAGGTCGCGGATCGCGCGCGCTCGAACGCGGAACCGCAAAGAACGAGACGGTCGACGCCCAAACATTCGGCGTCGCGGAGTACCTGGGCGTGCGCCTCGGCTTCGAGATCGCCCAGCTCGGCCATCTCCCCCAGAACGGCGATCGCGCGGCCGCCGTAGACACGCCGAAGCCCGACCAGGGTTTCGAGGCCTGCTCGCATGGATGCGGGATTCGCGTTGTAGGCGTCGTCGAGAAGCAGCGCGAGCCGTGGGGTCGCCACCGGGCAGACCCGTCCGGGAACCGGCGGAACACCTTCGAGGGCGTGCCGGATATCACCCCATTCCTCGAGCTGTGCCGCGGCGAGAGCGGCCGCTGCGGCGAGGGCGCTTCCGGCACCGAGGGAGGCGAGGCGCAGGTCCACGACGGCCGCGCCCGCGCGTACGCGGCACTGGGTTTGGGGACCGCGTGGACCGCGGACGAACGTGAGCTTCCCTGCGGATCCAAAGGAGAGCCAGCGACGCGCTCCGACGGCCTCCCGAAACGCGGGGAGCGCAGCGACCTCGTCGCGAACGATCGCGACTCCGCGCTCGCCGAGCGCACGAAGGAGGGAGAGTTTTTCCTGGACGATGCCCGCGTGATCGCCGAGACCGGCGGCGTGGGCGGACCCAATCAAGGTGACGATCGCTACGTCCGGTTGCGTCAGTGCTGCGAGTTTCGCGATTTCGCCTGGCGCGTTGGTGCCGAGCTCGAATACGCCGCCGCTGGCTTTCTCGTGAAGCTGCAGCACGCTGAGCGCTGTGCCGATGCGGTTGTTCATGTTCCCGCGGGTGCGCACGACTTCCGCGATGCCCGACCACGCGGCGGCGACCATCTCCTTGGTGGAGGTCTTTCCGGCGGACCCGGTGATGGCGATCACGCGACCTGGAAAGCGACGACGATGGAAAGCGGCGAGCGCTGCAAGCGCGCCTTCGGTATCCGGGACGAGCACGTGAGGGATGCCCGGGGCGCTCGTTTCCACGAGCACCGCGCTGGCCCCCCGCGCCACCACGTCGGCGACGAACTCGTGCCCGTCCCGGCGCGCACCGCGAAGCGCGACGAAGAGGTTTTCAGTCGCGACCTGCCGCGAGTCGATGACGACTCCACGGACGACGACGTTCGGCGTTGCCGTTGTTCCGCCGGTCGCCTCTGCGATTTCACCGAGAGAAAACGAGGCCGTGTTCGTTGGGATCGGGGTCTTCACCGCCGACACGCGGCGCGCGCCACGTTGGCGTCGTCGAAGGGGACCACCCGATCCGCAAACTCCTGCTCGCGTTCATGCCCTTTGCCAGCGATCAAAACGACATCGCCCGAACGAGCCGCCTCCATGGCGCGGGCGATCGCCTCGGCGCGATCCTCGATGACCACCATTCCGCGCGTCGCAGCGAAGAGGTCGTGAACACGAAGATCGGCCATGGAGTTGCGCGCGCCGAGAGCGATGGCGTCGAGAATGGCGCGGGGGCGTTCACTCCGCGGGTTGTCGCTGGTGAGAATGGCGAGATCGGCGTGGGCCGCCGCGACCTGGCCCATCATCGCTCGTTTTCCGCGGTCGCGTTCGCCGCCGCATCCGAAGACGACGAAGAGCCGGCCCTCGGTGAGCGGACGCAGGCAGCGAAGCACGTTGCCCAACGCATCGGGCGTGTGCGCGTAGTCGACGTAGACGCCGGCGCCGCGCGGATGTTCGACGGAGTCCAAGCGGCCCGGGGCGCCGTGGCATGTTCGAAGGGCGCGCTCGATTGTCGCCGGTGGGATCTCGAGGGCGAGGGCGCAACCGATCGCACCAAGCAGGTTGGCGAGGTTGTGGTGGCCGATCAGAGGGCTCTCGAGGTTGATCGAGCCCCACGGACTTTTGACGTGCGCGCGAATGCCCTGGCCGTCGACCCGTGCGCTGAGCGGATGGATGTCGGCCGGACCCGCGCACGAGTAGCGGAGTACACCCGAGGCGCGGGCGGCGAGCTCCCGTCCGAAGGGGTCATCGACGTTGATCACCGCATGCGTGGGTGCGAGCTCGTCAAAGAGGCGCGCCTTGGCGTCTCGGTAGGCGTCCATCGAGCCGTGAAAGTCGAGGTGGTCGCGGGTGATGTTCGTAAAGGTGGCGACGTCGAAGTCGAGTCCGTCGACGCGGTGAAGTTCGAGGGCGTGGCTGGAGACCTCGAGAAAGAGATGGGACGCGCCTTGGTCACACCACCGCCGCGCGTGGCGTGCGATGTCGTCGGCTTCGGCGGTCGTGTGCGGCGTTTCGAAGACATCCTCGCCGCAGCGAAAGTTCACGGTACCCATGACGCCCGGTTTGCCGCCGGCCGCGCGGGCGATCGCTTCGAGGAGAAAGGTCGTCGTGGTTTTTCCGTTGGTGCCGGTGACGCCGACGACGCCGAGATTCCGAGACGGCGCGCCGTACGCGAGTTCCGAGGCGAGCGCGAGAGCTCGGCGCGCGTTGGGCACGATGAGTTGCGGCAGGGGAGTGTCGCGCTGCACTTCGGTGAGGAGGGCGACCGCCCCGCGGCGAATGGCGTCCTCGAGGAACACCGCACCGTCTTGCTGGAATCCCGCGATCGCGGCGAAAAGGTCCCCCGGGACGACGGTGCGCGAGTCGTGGCGGACACCTGAGACTTCAACGTCCGGGCCGACGAGGCGCCCGGGAAGGTGCGTGAGGAGCTGGCGGAGAGTGACCACGATCGGCGCAACGGCCGACGGAAAGTGGTGTATTCCGTAAACCTGCACCGTCGTTCATCCGTCCTTACACTTCAGGAGCGACAGGCCTTCGTCCGTGACCGTTTCGCCCAAGCCCTTCTTTCCCAAGTCCGCGCCTCATTGGGGCCCGATGGTGGGGGCGTCTTTGCTCTGCCACATGCTCTTAGCGGCGTGGCTTTGGAATTTGCCGGCGGCGGACGACCTTTTGCCCGCGAGTTTTTCACTTCCTCTCCTGCAACCGGGCGAAGGCATGGGCGCTGAGGCGGGGACCCAAGCGGACCGAGCCGCGACGCCGGTTCCGGGGGGGCACCGTTCGGCGCAGAACGTCGATGCGCCCGTCTCCGGCGAAGGCGGCGATGCGACCGGGGCTGTCGAGTTTGTGTTGCTGATCGCCGGCGCCCACGGGGTCACGCTCCAGGACAGCCCGATGAACTCACCGCGCGTGTCGCAGGTGCAGCGCATTCGAACGTCTCGCGATCGCGCGAGCTGGGAAAACCGCCGCGCCACGCCGAATCCGGACGATATGCCCTTTCTTGCGTCGGGGGAGGGTCGACATCGAGAGCGCCGTCCGGTGAGTCGCGCCGATGCGAGTGAAGGTGCGCGTGTGGCGCCGGAAGCGTCCGAACGGGGCGCGGCGGAGGCGGGCACCTGGGTCGACGGAGCGGACGGAGTGGTCGTGCCCAACACCCGCCGCGGAACGGACGTCGAATCACCCGGCCGCGGTATTCTCGAAGGGCGGGGGACGCGGCGACGGGAAGCAGCGCGCGTGGCGCACGGACGTCCTCCGGTGGACGAAGGGCCGGCTGCAACGTTGGCGCAGTACGCCGGTCGCGTGCAGGACAACCAGGATGCCGAGCTGCTCGCGGGTCGGCTTCTGCAATCGATCGTCGACTCCAGCGAACGGAGCGGGCCCCAGCGAGGAAACGGCGTCGGAGGTGCAGGAGGCGGCGGCGCTCCGGGAAGCGGCGGCAGCGCGGGGGAAGGGGGGCGCGCTCGCGCGTATGGGCCCGGCGGAGGCGACTACGCGGCTCTCGATACCTCCGACCGGCGCTACCGACGCTGGTACCTGGCCCTTCGGCGAAAGGTCGAAAACGCGCTCCGCTTTCCGCGGGAGCGAGCGCTCGCAATGGACCAGGGGATCGCGGTCTATCGTCTTCGCGTTGCGCGGGACGGTCGTCTTCGTGGGGCGCCGCGGCGCATTCGGTCGACGGGTTTTGCGGATCTCGATGCGGCGGCGCTCAGCGCGATCGAGCAGGCGGCGCCCTTTGAACCGCTCCCGCCCGAGCTTGCGACGGGCGAGTCGTTTCGCGTCGATCTGACGGTTGAGCTTTCGAACCCGATGATTCGCTAGCCCGTGTCAGGAACCTGGGAGTCGCGTCGAACTCCCCGCGAAGGGAGCGCGCATGGACGGGAGCTCTTCGGGGACAACCCTCGTCGTCTTGAGGGCGCTCGCGCGGGCGGGTCTCGACCCCGACGCCGAGCTTGCTGCGTTTGGGCCGAGCCGAAAGGCCGGCGGGATCTCCCGCGAGATGTACCGCGCGCTCTGGTGTCGTGTTGCGGCGGCGCGTCCTGGGCTTGCGCTCACCGTCGCCGAGGAGCTGAACGCGGGGAGTCTCGGGCTGCCCGAGTTTGCAGCGATGACTGCGCCAACCCTTCGCTGCGGTCTTGATGTGCTGGCGAACCTCGGCGGGCTGCTCTACGCAGACGGGGAGTACGCGCTTTCCGAGGGCACGAACGTCGCCTCCTTCGAGTTCGAGGAGCCGGATGCCGTTCCGGCAGTCTTAGAGTGGTCGTTTTCGTATCTGGCGCGGCGCATTCGCGAAGTGTCGGGCGCGACCCCGATCGAGGTTCATTTCGGTTGCGATCAACCTCCGAAGGACGAGGGGCTGAAGCGCGCATTCGGCTGTTCGCTCCGGTTTCGTACCGAAGTGCACCGTTTGGTGTTCGCGAGGGAGGATCTCGCGCGGATGCTGCCGACGTCCGATCCCGAGACCCACGAGGTGCTTTTGGAGACGGGTCGCCGGCGTTTGATGCGCCTTCGCGCCGAGGGCCTCGTCGACCGCGCCCGGCAGTTGATCGCCGAGAGCCTTCACCGTGAAGCGATGCCGCGTGTGCTTGAGGTGGCCCGCAGGTGTGGAACGAGTGCGCGCGCGCTCCAGCGAACGCTAGCCACGGAGGGAACGAGCTTTCGTGCGCTTTTGCGCTCTGCTCGAATGGAGCAAGCGGCGCTCTGGCTTCGAACCTCGGAGCGGAGCCTGACGGAGATTGCGCTCTGCCTTCGGTACGCCGAGCTCAGCGCGTTTAGTCGCGCGTTTCGTTTGCATGCGGGGGTGTCGCCGAGCGTGTACCGAAGGCAGAACCGTCATCTCGCTAGTTGCAGACCGATCGCTGGATGAAGGTATCGCAGTTGTCCTGCAGGATCTCCTCGTCAGGGGGAGACGGTTCGATCTCGATCAGGAACCGGCAAAGGTCCTTGCACGCGTCATCGATGCTCACTCCAGCGGCCGGCATGACCGGGTAGCCGCAGCTGTCGTTGCTCGGAATCTCAGCGGCGCCGGTTTCCCATCGATAGCGCACGTAGAAGCCGGGGCCGCCAAACTCGTTCGGCGGCATCCCGTCCCAGTCGAGGGTCATGTTGAGCTCGTCCGTTTCGTCACCCCCGCAGAAGAACGTCGGATCGGGATCTGGGTCCGGATCGATGGGCATGCAGTTCGGAAGTTGGCAGGTGGGGGGTGCCATCTCGGGGTCGCAGGTCTGCGCGAAGATGCACGTGCCCTCGTCAACGTCATCATCGAAGTCGAAGCCGTCGAGGGCAACGTGGTTTCCTTCGGCGAAGGTGCAGTTCGCGTCGCCGATGGTGTCGAAGCAAAGGTTCTGACAGGCAAGGTTGGCGTCGATTTGGCGCTCGCATACGTCGCCAAAACGAGTTCCTTCCTCGAGGAGGACCTGTCCGTCGCCCGTGTCGTAGAGAACCGCGGCGCCGAGAAAGCATGAGTGGGCAAAGGGACTCTCGGCCGGATTGACCCCGACCGGAAAGTTAACCTGAAACGGGTCGCAGGGCTCGAAGCCGGCCATGTCGTCGCAGGCGCCAACGAGGCACCCGACGAGGCCGGCGAGCAAAAGGAGAGGGGATCGACAAGGCTTCATTTCGTTCTCCGCGTAGGTGTTCGTGGCCTCGGATCGCTGCAGGCGATCCAGGGGCATCTCGGAAGCGTGTCGACGGAAGGTCGTCGCCGCTTGACGCGAGGCGCCAGAACGTTGACCTGAGGTGCCGCCGATTGACGGCGACCGGATTGAGCGAGGCGCGGAGTTCGAAGAAACGCTCGCTAACGGACCAGCTAGCTCGCGGCCTTCTTTCGCTTCGCGCCCTTCTTCTTCTTTTTCTTCTTCGGCGCCGCTTCCGCCGGCTCCGGTTCGGGCTCAGGGATCGGCCACTTCATTGCGTCCGGAATCTCCGGCGGGTCGCTGCGGAGGACGCGGCGAAGGAAGTACACCGAAAAGAAGAAGAAGCCGATGGCGGCGTACTGCGCTGGGGTCAGCCCGTAAAAACGGTTGTCCGGGTTGGCGACATCGGTCGCGCGCAGAAAATCGAGGCCGAAGCGAACCGGCGTGTAGAGGAGCGGCAGCAGCGCCACGAAAAACCCTGTGGGTCTCGTTTGGCGATGCCGAAGCTTGAAGAAGAGCGCCGTCACGACGAGTGCCCAGAGAACCTCGTAAAGGCCGAGGTCGTGTCGAATCACGCCGGGGTTGTTGTGAAAGTTCTCGACGCCGAGAAAGAAGGTCGTCTCGGCGCCGGGATGGTCGTGCACGACGAAGCAACCGGAACGGCCGAAAATCCAGACCGCCGGAAAGCACCAGCAGGCGAGCTCTGCGAGGGGAAGGGCGGGCAGCTTGCGGCGCGCTTTCCAAACCCACACAGAGAACGCGGCGCCGAGGAATCCACCGAAGCTCGAGAGGCCAAGCCAGCGACTCTTGATCAGCGATCCGACACCGGCGGTGATGGCGACTGCGATCGCCACCGCGATGATCGCGCCCTTCTGCGGTCCCGCTTCTTCCTCTTTGCTCATCTGTACGAACACGAAGAGGCCCGCGATGAGACCCGCGCCGAGCGCCATCGGTTCCGAGACCACCGCGACCAGCTCGTCGAACTCGTAGAAGAGACCGTTGAGGACGTAGCAGGAGACGAGGCCAATGACGGTGACGTGCGTGATGAAGTCCGCCGTGATCGACGGCCGCACCCCCCACTGCTTGCCCTGCCATTCGGCGAGGCGGGAGCCCGTCAGCACACCGAGCGCGACGAGAATGCCAAAGGGCTGCACAGGAACGGTGTCAATGCCGTAGAAATAGGCGCCGACGGTTGCAACAGCCGCCATGCCCGCGGTGGAGAACGCCTGCTCGCGCCACTCTGGGCGCAGCGCTGCGAGCCCGCAGAGACCGAGGACGATCCCGGAAAGATACAAAAGCGGGACGTCCCACTGGGAAAGCTGAAACCAGGGAATGTAGAGAAAAACGCCCATGGCGCGGGCAGCCTAGCAGCCCCCCGGAGAGGCGCGAGCCATCTTTCACCCCGATTTATTCCTTCGAATCGAGGAGAAACTTGCAGAAGACTTCGGTGCGGCCGGCGACCGGCAGGGCAGGGCGGTGCGCCATAAAAAGTGCCGTGGTCCCCATCGCGTCCTGCATGCCGAGACCCTTGAGGCCTTGATGCGTTCCCACCGCGACGGGAAGGACGGCTGCATGGGCGCCCATTCGCACGGCATCGATCGCGACCTGCATGCGGGTGACCCGAAGTCCGATTTGACGCGGGCGATCCATCGGCCATGCGTCGGAGGTCACCCCGCGGGCGTCGGGGATCGGTGCTGCAAAGATCAGCTCCTCCAAGGGACGATCGTTGCCCGGCGCGACGAAGACATCATGAGCCAGCGCGTCGAGGCGCGTGATCGTAATGTCGTCGGCCGGAAGCGGGTCGTCGAGAAGCGCGATGTCGATGTCGCCCCGGCGCAGTGCGGGATTGACGGCTGCGCTCGCCATCGCGTGGAGGTGGACGATCAGATGCGGGTGCGCTTCGCGAAGCGCCGGCAGGAGCGGCAGGATGTACAACGGTGCCATCGGCCCCGGTACCGAGACGTGGAGGGCGCCGCGCAGGCTGACCTCCTCCACCGCGAGCAGTCCTTCATGAACAAGGCGCATCGCGTCGCGAACCGCCCGCGCAAAGAGCTGCCCCGCTTCGTTCAGCTCGAGGCGTCGACCGGTCCGTTCGAAGAGCGGCTTACCGACTTCTTCTTCGAGAAGGCGAATCGTGCGCGAGAGCGCCGAGGGGGTGACGTGGAGGTCGGCGGATGCCGAGGGAAGGTGTTCAGTCTCAGCGACTGCGCGAAAGGCTGGAAGCCATGACCAAAATGCGGAGAGTCTGCGAGCGCGATCCATCGTTTCCCGTCCCTGAACAATTCGAACGAGATATACGGACGATCAAAACGTTGCGCCAGCGTTGATGAAATTCTTTTCAGAGAGGCCCATCCGCGGTCGCGAAGCTTGGTTCACGCTAGCACCTACTCGACGCCGAGGTGACGGAGGAGAAAGTCGACGGGATCGGAGTCGCCGCCGATCTCGAGGTCCGGGGCTTCGACGACGAACTCCGAAAGGGAGACTTCGCGTGCGCGATCCTCGAGAAGAGCCGCGTGAAGGGGATGATGCAGGACATCGAAACGTGGGTCCGAGGGCGCGCGGTCCCGTCCCTGGTTGCGCACCCAGAAGGGCGGGTCGTCGTTCGACATCCACGCGACCATATCCACTTCCGCTCGGTACGTTTCGAGAGCAGGCGTGTTGAGTTCCGCTTCGAGGGCGAGGGGATCGCCCGCGAGCGCGGGGTCGAGCCCATAGAACATCACCGCGGACGTCGCGAGGTCGCGATTGGCGAAAAAGTCCTGAACGGTCAGCGGATAGGTTGGCGTGTACACGTCCGAGGGCCAGCGCACGAGATCGTAGGTCGACTGCGTTGCGGTTCCGACAGCGGCGACGACCCGCGTGGTCTGACGCGCGATCGGGTCGTCGCTTTCCGGGTCGGCGAGGTCGTCGTGAAACGCGAGCCAGAGGCTTGTGCCCGCCCCGGCGGAGGGGCCGCGCAGCGCGATGCGAGCTGGGTCGATGTTAAACGTGTCGGCGTAGTAGCGAACGAACTGAAGCATTCGCTGCGCGTCACGGAGGCTGCGAAGCACGCCAACCTCTTCCCCGGTCACGAGGAGGGAGTAGTCGATCGTGAAGTACGCGACGCCCGCCTCAAGGTAGCGCTCGACGTCGGCCGGTGTCGCGTAGCCCGTGCGTCGGGTGCCGCCCGTGAACCCGCCGCCGTGAATGAAGATGATCGCGGGCGTGGGTTCGGTCGCCTCGGGGAGCAGCGCGTCGAAGACTTGCTCGACGCTCTCGCCGTAGGACACGGTGGTGAAGAACGTGCCTTCGGGAACGTCGATGGGTGCTCTGCCTTCTTCAAGGACGAGGTCATCCGGAACGAAGGCGTCGAGGCCAGCATCGAGCGCAGCATCGGGTGGGACCGCGGTGTCAGCACCGCCCGCATCAGCCACGCGGCTGTCGGTCCCGCCGCTGTCGATGAGGCCGCTGTCCGGTGCGGGGTCAGGGCCGGTCGACGAGTCGTTGCAGGCGTGGAGGATGAAGAGGAGGCCGAGGAGAGGGGCATGACGCATACGCGTTGGGGGTAGCGAGGAACGTACCAACCGAATTTTCCCGCAATCGTGTATTGCCCGCCCGGGTCGCTGCGGAACGGAGCCCGCACGTTGCGGGGTCGACCCCGCACCTAGAGGAGGCCGGGCGCTAGGCGCATCGCGTGATGCGTTCCTTGGCCATCCGGGACGCGATGACGTCCGCGCTTTCGCCGCTTTGCGCGCTCTCGGTGAGGATCGCGTCGGCTGTTCGGGCGAGGTCCGCGAAGAGTGCATCGGTGTTTCGAAGCCCCATGATGGTTTCGGCGACCCCCTGAAGCACCGCGCCCGCGGAGGACACGACGTCGGGTACGTGGAGAATGCCCCGTTGCGCCAGGGTGCGGCCGGCGTCGTCGCTCGTAAGGATGTTGTTGGCGCCGCCGCAGACGGCCCACGCGCCGAGGTCGCTGGCGAGGGCTTCGTCGATCACGCCTCCCGGTCCGCAGGGACAAAGCACGTCCGCGTCGGTCCGAAGAATCTCTTCCGGGTCAACGACCGCGGCCTTGGTGTGCGACGCGACCCTTGCCGCACGCGCTTCGTCGACGTCGGCCACGATGAGTTCGGCGCCTTCGGCCGCGAGGGCGTGTGCGACGGACTCTCCGATCGCGCCGCAGCCTTGAATGGCGACGCGCAGTCCCTTGAGCGATCGGTTGCGGCGCGCGGCACACACCTCGAGGCAAAGCCGGAGCCCGCGCGCGACCGCTGCGCCGAGCACGTCTTCGTCGGTGCGCACCCACGCCGTACGCTGCGCGACGCGTTCGAGGTCCGTGGCGGTGGTTCCGAGGTCGCCCGCCGCGAGGTAGAGCCCGCCGAGTTCATCGATGCGGGTGCCGAGTACCTCGAAGGCACGCGCCCGGTCGAGGTTAGGGTGGTCGAGAACGATCGTTTTCGCGCCGCCCGCCTTCACCCCAGCGAGCGCGCATTTGATCGTCATGGCGCGGGCGAGCTTCGTTCCATCGGCGAGGGCTTCCTCGACGCTCTCGTAGGCGCGCGTTCGAATGCCACCTGCGGCCGGTCCGAGGGTGAGGTCGTCGATGCAGACCAGGGCCCGCAGGCCCGAGGGGGGATCGTGCAGAACCAAGAGGCGGGAAAGCCCACGCGATTCGTCAAAAAGCTCCACGGCGGGAGCGTCGCCGATCGTCCCTGCCTTGCGCCAGCGGTCTCTCGTCGACAAGCTTCAGACGGTGGGACGGGTGAACGCGCTCTTGGTGGTCCTCGCGCTTTGCGCGTGCGAGTCGACGCCCGGTCGCGGCGGGACCCCTTCGCCCGATGGCGTGGTGCCGGTGGTCCGGCCGGGAGATCGCCCTGGTGCGGACGCAAGCACGGACGCGAACACGGACGCGGCGATCGATGTCGCGTTCGACGCGGCGGTGGATCCTTTCGTGGTGATCGCGTCGCCAATGGATGGTGCCCGGGTCGTGCGTGAGAGCATCGAAGCCGCCGAATGGGTCGCGGACGTCGCGCTCGAGATCGACGCGCAGGGAGTCGCGCGGATCGAAGTCTGGGTCGACGACTCACGTTCGGGAGACGCGACGCTCACGGCGGATGGCGCATCCTATGCACTTCGTCTCGAGAGCGACGGCGTCCATACCGTCGAAGCACGGGGTGTCGACGAGGCGGGCACGCTTCTCGCGGCCGACGCGATTCAGCTTGAGGTCGCGCCCCCCGACGACGGGAGCTGTCATGCGATGCTCGACGCGCTCGGGCTAAGCTGGGAAGTCGCACCTGCGACGCGCGGCATTGCCGACCCGGTACGCGTCCAGCCCTTCTTCGGATCGGTGTCCTATCGCAGCGTGTTTCGCGACGAGCCCACGCCGCTGCTGATGGACTGTGAACTTGCGCCGCGACTCTTTCAGCTCGCGACCTTGGTCGAGCCCTACGACATCGACGAGGTGATTCACATCGGGGTCTACAACTATCGCTGCATCGGTGGCGGGGACCCTGACAGTGGAAGCTGCCGTCCCAGCCAGCACGCCTTTGCTCGTGCGATCGACATCTGGGGCTTTGGACTTGCGGGGAGCGACACGGAGTTCGTCCTCGAGCGCGACTGGATCATCACTGAAGAGACCTGCCCAGGATCCCCGGTCGGGGAGGCGGACCGCGTCCTTCACGAAATCGCGTGCGCGATGTGGTCCGACCGCATCTTTCAGATCATCCTGACGCCGAACTACAACGCCGCGCACCGAAACCACTTTCACGTCGACATGAGCGCGGGGTCGATGTTCATCGGTTCCGCGGTTGCGGGTGTCGACCCGGGTCTTCCGAACCTCGGGGATGGGTCAATCCTCCATGACCTCCATGACTGCACCGTGGGGGCCCACGGCGTAGACGTCTCCGGCCACTCGGATTTTCTCGATCGTTGGCGTCGTCGTTAGAAGCTGCTTGCCCGTGCTGCGCGCCGAGGTTTCATTCGGGTGCGTGCTGTGTTCGCGCCACTCGCTCTCACCCTTGTGACGAATGTAGAGGACGGTCTCCGGCATAGGCCGGATCTTACACCCGCTCCCAGGCGTTGGGGCGCCAGCGTCGAAAACGTTCGTGGCCGTCGAGCATCAACACGAACCCCGCGAAGCCTAAGAAGAGCACGGCGCTTCCGTAGAGCCCGAGTTTCCAGTGGAAGATTCCGAAAAGCATCATAAGGACCGCCGCAACCGCTGGCCGGAGCGCCGCGGGGACCGGGTTGGCCCACGTCCGGCGCGGTCGGTCGAGCTCCCGAATCAAGGCGTCCACCGCCGGGTCATGGTGGCATGGCGCTGGCCCTTGCTCCGAATCGTGGAGCGAAACCGCGCAGCGAGGGCAGTCGGAGCCGTAGGTGAAGGTGTCGTCGCAGGACGGGCAGACCCAGCGCGATCGCGGGACCTCGGCCCGTGAAAAGGAAACGCCGCGTACCCGCGCGATCGCTCGCTGAAACGCGGTGTGGGCCTTCTTGAAACGCTCTTCCGCCAGCGGATCTCCGGGATGCGCGTCCGGATGTAGCGTTCGGGCAAGGCGCCGCCAGCGCCGGCGAATCTCAGCTTCCGAGCGAAGGTCGCGAAAAGGCATGGTGGGCTGACACCCAGCCGACCCGAATGTTCCTCAGTCCGCGGCGAATCTGGCGGCTTTGAGGCTCCGCCACGTCCATGTCGTCGATCTCGAGCTGTCTTTCCCAGGTCCGACGACCGGGCTTTCTCAAGGGCCTTGAGCCAAATCGCCGCGCGGGCGAAAACGACGTATGCGTCGGGCAGCCCCGATTCTCGTTCTCGTCGCTGGATTGCTCGCCGCGCTGCTTTGGTGGCAGCGAGCTCCCACTGCACCTTCGCCGGAACGCAGCTTTGCGGACATTTCCAAGATCGACGTGCACGTCCACGTTCCGCCGACCCTGGTGTCGAACGCGTCGCGGCTTCTCAAGCAACACGGCATTCGGCTCGCCTTCAACGCCTCGGGCGGACATCCCGGGCAAGGTCTGGCCGCCAACGCGGCCGCGTCGGAAGCGGTGAGGGGCGCGCTTCCTCCCTACTGTCACCTCGACTGGCGCTATGCCGGTGCGCCGGACTGGGAGAACTACGTGCAGCAGGCGCTGTCTGCGTGCCGCGCGCAGGGCGCAGTCGGTCTCAAGATCTTCAAGGCGCTCGGCCTCGGCTACCGAACGCCCGAAGGATTGCTCGCCGTGGACGATCCTCGTCTCGATGTCGCGTTCGAAGAAGCGGGGCGTCTCGGGTTGGTGGTGTTGATCCACACTGGCGATCCGAAGGCGTTCTTCGAGGCGCCGACTCCGGACAACGAGCGCTACGCCGAGCTGCAGGCGCATCCTTCCTGGAGCTTTTACGGGCCGCGGCCCGACGGCGGGGAGTGGCCGTCGTGGCGCGATTTGCTGGATCAGCTCGACCGCCGCATCGGCCGTCATCCCCAGACGACCTTTCTCGGCGCGCATTTCGGAAACGCGCCGGAGGAACCCGCCCTCGTCGGACGGATGCTCGACGCGCACCCCAACTACGTCATCGAAACCGGCGCGCGCATTCCCGAGATCGGTCGCCACAACCCCGAGCAGATGCGGGCGTTCTTTCGGCGCTACCGCGACCGGATTCTCTTTGGCACCGACACGCAGGTGATTCCGGGGGGCTTCGTCCTCGGATCCGCGGGAACGGACATCGATACGATCGACCGCGTCCCGGCGTTCTTTCACGCCCATTGGCGCTACTTCGAAACGAACGACCGCGACTTCGCGCATCCGACGCCGATTCAGGGGGACTGGACCATCGACGGGATTGGGCTGGAGCGCGCAGAGCTCGAGGCGATCTACTTTCGAAACGCCGAACGCGTCTTCGGAAGGCGCATTCCACCGGACGCGCCGAGCGAACCGTAGGCTTCTTCAGAGTTCGGCGGTCGCGGCCTCGAGGCCCATGAGCACCCGGCCGATGGGCTTGAGGGAGGGCGTCGCAACCATGATGTGCTGCGTCATCACGTGGACGTCGCGAAAGCAGCGTTGCAGCGGGCTCTTCGCGTAGATCGAAGCGCCGCCGCCAAGGTGATAGACCTTGTCGACGGTTCGCGCGGCCGCGTGGGCGGCATGCGTCGCGGCGAGCCGCAGGGATGCGCGTGTCGTGGCGTCGAGACTTCCCGTTTTGGCGGAGGTCCACGCGGCGTCCACGGTTTCCATCATCAGCGCGCGTGCGGCGCGAAGCTCGCCTTCGGCTTGGGCGACGCCAACCTGCGCGAGCTCCGTCTCCGCGAGCTTCTTTCGACCCGAGCGCTTGTGCGGCGCGAGTTCCACGAACGCGTCGAGGGCCGCGCGCGCGATGCCGAGGCCGACCGCGCTGATGCCGAGAGAGAGGAGACCGAAGAGCGGAAACGAGTAGAGCGGTCCTTCGTGGGTCGGTGAGTCCGCAAAGACGCAGGCGCTGTGTTCGGCCGGAACGAAGATGTCCTCGACGACCAAATCGTGCGAGCCCGTTCCGCGAAGTCCGGAGGTGTCCCAGGTGTCGACGACGCGGGAGTCCTCCGCCGAGAAGAAGAACGAGCGAATCTCCGGACCACCGCTCGGCAGCATTCGCGGCGCGCCGTTTTCGATCACCATGCCCCCACCGAGGCGCAGGCTGCTGTTGTCGACGCCGCTCGCGAAGGGCCAGCGTCCGCTCAGCCGGTACCCACCCTCGACGGGCGTCGCTTTGCCGAGGGGCGCGAAGACGCCCGCGTAGATCCGCGAGGGATCGCGAAAGAGCGCTTCGCCCGCGGTCGTCGAAAGGTACGCGGAAAGAAGTCCGGTCGTGGATCCCGTCATGACGATCCAGCCGGTCGCACCGTCGCCGCGCCCCACCGCCTCGAGGACCTCAACAAATACTCGGGGATGCACCTCGCCGCCGCCGAGACTCGTCGGAACCAGCATGCGAAAGAACCCTGCGTCCGCGAGCTGGCGCGCGGTTTCCTTGGGCACGCGCCGCGCCTTTTCAGTATCTGCGGACTGAGCACGAAGCTGGGTGCGAAGTGCATGAGCTTGCTCGACGAGAGCGTTCACGATCGATCCTTTCGACGCAGGGAGGACGGCGTCGAACCGTCCACGTCCGTAAAACCATATTCCTCTGCGAGCTCCGCGACCACCCGCACTTTGCCTGAGTGCCGCATGCGCTCCGCGTCCGCAGAAAGTGCCAGAATCGCCCGGCCCGTAAACTCCGGCGACTCGCTGTTGCTGGTGTCGAAGGGATACTCGCCCGCGAGCACCCGCTCGGTCCGTACGATGCCGGGGTAGAGCGACACCACGCAGACGTTGTGGGCGCGAAGGTCGACCGCCATGTCCCGGGCGAGGCGATCGACGCCGGCTTTGCCGACGCCATAAGCGACGTTCACCTGGTAGCTCGCGCCGCCAAAGCTCGAGATGTTGGCGATGAGTCCGCGCTCGCTCTTCAGTACGAGGGGCGTGAGGAGCACCGAGGCCACGTAGTGCGAGCGAAGCCCAACCTGGTGCACGGTGTCCCACATCGCGAGGGGCTGCTTCCAGAACGGGGTCTTGAACACCGGTCCGCTTGGCGCGGCAAAGACGTTGTTCACGAGAATGTCGACGTGCGCGTGGTTGCCGGCGACGGTCTTGGCCAGCGCGCGTACGTCTTCGTCGACCCCGTGGTCGCAACGTACTGGAATGGCGCGACCGCCGCGCGCTTCGACCTCGCGAGCGGCGACCTCGAGGGAACCTTCGCCCTGAAGCGTCCGGCCGGTGAGGTAGACGGTCGCCCCGGCGGATCCGAGCGCGAGTGCGACCCCTTTGCCAACGCCTTTGCTCGCGCCGGTGACGACAGCGACGAGGCTCATGCGGCCTCCGTTTCGACACGCTCCACGGCGTGTTCAAGGAGAAGGGTGAGCATATCGGGGGTCTCCGCGAGGAGGCGGCGCCACGCCTCTTCGAGCCCCGGATCGGGATCGCCGGCGTCGTCAAAACGCGCGTCGCGCACGGCCGCGGGGAGCATCGCGTCGAGTCGCGGCTCCGCGCTGATCGCCTCCAGGAGCCGCGTTTCGAACCCTTCTTCCTCGGCGTCGGCGTTCACGACCCGGGCGGCGTACTCGGTTCCTTCGGTCACCTTCTTCATTTTTCCTTTTCCGCGCGTCCAGGGAACGAACTTGCCTCGTTCCAAATCGATCGTGCCTCGCGCTGCGAGACCGATGACGGCGGCAGCCGCCGCCAGGAGTTGCGCGTCTCGCGTTTCGCCCCGCAAGAGCGATTCGTCGCCAACGCTTTCGCGAAGGAAGATGCGAAACTCCTCGCCGATCAAAGGCTCGAGGGTCGTGATCTTCGCGAAGACGGCGGCGCCGCGAAGGGGCGCGGCCCAGGCTTCGACCGGCGTACGCGTGTAGCGGAGCGTTTCGCCGAAGCCGTACGCGACCTTTCCACCGACGACCACGATGAGGCCGCGATCAAGTCCATCGGCGGACGCCCCGCGAAAGCGTTTCTTCCGAACCTCCCGGATGAAGTCGAAGGTGCCAAAGACGCCGAAGAGTGCGAACACCACCCCGAGGATGACGAGGGACGCCGTCTGCGCGGCGCCTTCGAGGGGATGGGAGAGCAGATAGAGAAGCGTCGCGAGCGACACCGCCCCGATGGCGACGGGGGCAAAGCGTAGGTGGGCCAAGCGCTCCCGCGTGGAGTAGGGCGTCCACGTAAAATCTCGTGCATACCCACAGCCGCCCCCTCGCGGGTGGTCGCGGCCGCAGCCAAGGCATGTCGGCGGTAGCGTCGCCATGGGCCTACGATGCGATCACTCGGGTCCATTCGTCCCGAAGAAAATCCCAGGTGGCGGCGATTCGTGGGACGTCTCGGAGCGCTCGATGTCCCGCCAGCCAGAGCGCGCCGACCGGAAGACGCCGAACTCGGCGCTGCAGCACCGGTACAGGATGGAGGCCTGCAGAAGCGAGGTAGGGACGCGCGATCAGCACGGCTCCCAAGCCGGCGCGGGCCGCGTTGAGCTGCGCGGAAAAGCTATTGCTTCGCAGGACGATCCGATCCGAAGGCACCTGATCGAGGATCCACGCGGTCTCGGGAAGGTGATCGAGATCGCTGCAGTAGGTGATCCAGCGAACGTCCTTGAGCTTGCGAATTGGTCGGTCCGTCGCCGCCGCGACGACGTAGCTTGCTTCGCCCAGGCGCTGAGTAACCAGGTCCCCCGCCTGGGGACGCCGCGTGCGAAGCGCAAGGTCCGCTTCATGGCGCGCGAGGTCGGCGTACCCAATGTCGGCGACGAGCTCGACCTTCAGTCCCGGGTACCGATCGCAAAGGCGCGCGAGGGAAGGGGCCAAAAGGTAGTCCGCCAGCCCGGGCGGCGCAGCGATTCGGACGACGCCCTCGGGCGCGGACTCGAAGCCTTCGAGCGCGCGGCTCCCGTCGGCGACCGCCTGCTCCATCGCCTGCGCAAAGGGCACCAGGGTCTCCGCGGCAGCGGTCGGGAGAGTCCCGTCGGGGGAGCGATCGAAAAGACGGTGGCCAAGTCTTGTCTCGAGGGCGTCGAGACGGCGCGAGACGGTGGACACGTTGAGCCCGAGGTTCGCGGCGGCAGTTTTCAGGGACGCATGGCGCTCGATGGCGAGGACGAGGCGGAGATCGTCCCATCGTTCGATGGGTTGCATTTGTGCAAATCTATAACCGCATATTGCCGTTTGCGAATGCTTTTTACGGCATCCAGAGTGAAGCCATGACGACGCACACGATTTTTGGGGCCGGCCAGATCGGTCTCCCCCTCGCCGCTCGCCTCGCTTCCCAGGGGACGGAGGTCCGGTTGGTTCGGCGAGGTCTACCCGGTCCGGACATCGATGGGGTGACCTGGTGTCAGGGGGATGTTCGCGACCCGGACTTCGCCGCCGCGTGCACGGAAGGCGCGGCGGTGGTCTACAACTGCATGAACCCGGCGGCCTATCACCGGTGGCCAACGCTCCTCCCGCCGCTTGTCCGGGGCGTTCTCCGCGCGACGCGACGGGCCGGCGCCCGTTTGGTTTGCCTCGACAACCTCTACATGTACGGCGCACCAGACGGTCCGATGCGCGAGGACTCGCCTCTTCAGCCGTGTAGTGAAAAGGGCGCGCTCCGGGCCGAACTTGCGGCGGAGCTTCAAGACGCGCACCAGCGCGGCGACGTCGAGATCGCGATTGGCCGCGCTTCCGATTTCTTTGGTCCGTCGGCGCCGCGGGCGGCGATCTTTCACGACCGCTTTTTCGAGCGGGTTGCGCGCGGGGCGTCCGTCGAGGTCTTCGGCGATCCTGACCGGCCTCACGCGTATAGCTACACGCTGGATGTGGTCGAGGGGCTCGCGACGCTGGGGTCGAGCGACGAGGCCTTCGGGCGCGTCTGGCATCTTCCCGTCTCTTCTCAGGAAACAACCCGCGCCCTCATCGAGCGTTTCGCGAACGCGCTGGGCCAGGCCGCTCGCGTTCGAAGCATCCCGCGCTGGATGCTTCGAATGGCAGGGTGGTTCGTTCCCATCGCGGGGGCGGTCGTTGAGATGACCTACCAGTGGGAGACCGATTTCCGCGTTGATGACGGGGCGTTTCGCTCGACCTTTGGGGTGGAGCCAACGCCCGTCGACGTCGCAGTGGACGCCACGCTGCGAGCGCGCGGATTGGCGGCCTAGGATCGCGCTCTGCTCGTCTTGAAGGGACGCCCTGTGAGGAACGCGCCCGGCGCGATCACAGCCTAGGCAACAATCGATCAGCGGCGGTCGGTCGCGACATTCACGATGATCGTTCGGCCGTCCAGGTCGGTTTCATGCAGGCCTTCAATGGCGCTCTTCGCATCGTTGCGGCTTGCCATCGTGACGAAGCCAAACCCGCGGGAGCGTCCGGTGTCGCGTTCCTTCACGATGACGACGTCGCTGACCGGGCCGAACTTTTCGAAGGCAGCGCGAAGACCGCTCTCCGTCGTGTCCCAGCTCAGCCCGCCCACAAAGAGCCGCGCGGGAATGGCTGCTGCCGACCGCTGTCCTTTGTCGTGAACGCCCGCGAGGACTTCGTCGATCGAGCGAAGGCCGCCAGTGATCTCATCAGCCGAGACGACTTCGAAGGAATCCTTCGGCTTGTCGCGTTTGGCTTCGCGCTTCATGCGCTTCTCGCGCTTCTTGCGTGCCTTTTCGGCTTCTCGTGCTCGCTTGCCGCCGCCGTAGTTATCGCGGCTCACGATGCGTCCCGAAGAAGGTGAAGGGTCCGTTCGAACAAAGTTTTGATCCTCTTTCTGCGAGCAACGCCCGCGAAGGGTTCCCCATAGCAGCAATCGCGAGGAGTTGCAGCGACGACTGCGTCTTTCTTGGGCCTTTCTCACCGAGGGTGTCGTTCAACCCGGGCAAAAAGGCTTTTCTCCGCTTGTGACGCTCCTGCACCATCGCGCGGATGGATGAGGATCAGGTGCTCTTCGCGCTCCAAACGCCGGTTCGGCGTTTCCCTGGAAAAGCGATCGAAGTGGCGGCGGCGGATCCGTCGATCGGTATCGCGGTCGCCCGGCGCGTCTTGCAGGGTCAGCTTGAATCCATCCGGGCGGGGGCCCAGGCGCGACCGATTGAAGGCACCGCCTATTTCGACCCCGCCGATCACTTTGGCGCAGTTCACGCGACCTTCCTCGTGGCCTTTCACCGCGCCCAAGAGGCGATGGAGGAGCTCAACGCGATCGTCCACCTGAGCGATCGACAGATGGATGCGCTCTACGGGGACACCACGCACGTGACGCTGCCGGATGCGATCGATTTCGTCCCGGATGATGAAACGATTCTTCGATGGTGTGAGGAGCGGCTTGCGCCGGACGCGGAAGCGGTCGTTCACGACGCGGTTCTTCGGCGGGTGGGTCGCGGCACGTTTGCGCGAGAGGATGCGCTGGCGCTCTTTCACCGGGCGCTCCGCCGCTGGGTCGACGACACGAGCAAGGATGCGGCCTCGGGGCGTCAGCTGACGAGCTTGGCCTACGCCGGCATCTGCCGCCCGGACGAGGTGGAACCGCTTCGCCGCCTTCTCGAAAGCGACGGAGTCGATCCGGACGGAACGCTAACGGCGGAGGTCGTCGATGCGATCGGGCAAAGCGAGCCTGACCTGAGCGTTCCGCGCGACGAGCCGATTCATCCCCGCGAGGTGGAGCGAATGGGAATCTACGCGTGGCAGGCGATTCCGAAGGTTGCGAAGAAGAAGAAGCCCCAGCGAAAGAAGCCGAAGCGCAAGAAGAAGCGGAAGTAGGCGTAGGCCTCGGGCATGGGCATGGGCACGCACGGGCACGGGCACGATCGGACGCCGAAACGCCCGAGTGGGAGGTCCGCGCATCCTGTTGGCCAACCTCCGGTACGAGCTTGCCCGTGCCCGTGCCTTTTTGCCCGAATCCAATTCCCCGTCTGCCACGCAACAGAGTCCGCCGAACCGCGATCGGACAACGTGTCCACGAATGGGCAAGCTCGTCGACTGGCTGCCACGGATCGACTGACGGTATTTTTGAGATGTGCGCTAGTCGATGCGCTTGAGGAGCGTGTCGTATTGAATGGCGCAGCGCATCGCATGCCCGTCGACGGTCGAGC
>JBCDAA010000077.1:0-26828 GCA_039186435.1 Myxococcota bacterium
CTCGCATGGGTCCACTCTAGCAAGAGTCCTGGCTGGCGTGCGCATCGGCTGAAAGCGTCCCGCGAGTACGATGCCGTCATGAATCGAGTCACTGTTGTCTGTTTCCTTCTCGCCTGTGGATCCAGCCCGGGCGATACCGAAGTCGATGCGGGAGCCGACGTCGGGGTTCGCGACGCCGGAGGACGCGAGGACGCTGGACGAAACGACACCGGAGCACGCGACACTGGAGCAGGCGACACCGGAGCACGCGACACCGGAGCACCGCTCGACGCGGGACCCGCCCTCGATACCGCACCCGTGGTGGTGCCGAACCGGATCGTGTTCATTCACATTCCTCACGGCATTGCGGAGGAGAGCTGGGTGCCCCGCGGCACGGGGCGTGACTTTGAGCTCTCGGAAGTGCTCGCACCCCTCGAGCCACTCCGCGACAAACTCACCATCGTCGCGGGCCTCGACGTCGCCGCCCAAGACCCGCGACTCGGAGGCACGCATTTTTGGGGACCACCATCGCTCCTCACAGGAAATCCAGGACCCCTGGTGGATTCGAGCCGCTACGAGGGAGGCGCGCGCTCCCTCGACCTTGTCCTCGGTGATGCGACCTCCACTCCGATTCGTGCGCTTCAGCTCGGCGTGCAAACGTCGGATCGACCCAACAGCGAAATCTCGTACCTCGGTCCAGGCGAACCCGTTCGGCGAGAGCCCGATCCGGAAAGAGCGTTCGACGCACTCTTCGCCGGCGTCGAACCGGCCGGGATCGAGGAACGTGAGTTCTTAGCCAGGATCGAGGACGTCGTCAGTGCGCCCATTGACCTCGACCGCAACGAGAGCTTTCCGGAGATCACGCGACGTCAGTTCGCCGTGCTGCTCGGTGCGCTCTACCTCCAGCCGACCCATGTGGCGACCCTTCGCTTTAGTGACGCGACATCGCGAAACGTGTTCCGCTGGATTGGGGAGGAGCACACCGAGGTTTGGGGACTCCTCGCCCACCGCACGAACGATCCGATGAACGCGCGACTGCTCGCCGAAATGTGGCGCTGGTTTGTCGAGGAAATCGCCCGCTTCGCGCAGGAGCTCGACGGGATCGACGCAGGAGACGGCGCGAGTCTCCTGGATCACACGATCATCGTTTGTCTCAGCGAGACCGGGGTGCCCCATCAACACAGTAGCGAGGACATTCCGGTCTTCCTGATCGGGGGCGAAGCAACCGGTTTAGCGACCGGGCAGTTCCTTCGAGCGGAACGGCTTCACACGGATCTACTGCTCACCTTGGGACAGCTGATGGGCCTCGAGATCACCACCTTCGGTGATCCGAGTCTCGAAGCGTCGACCATCTTCGAGCTTCTGCGTTAGGGCGAACTTCGCTGGTGCAAGGGCTTAGATCCCTCGCGCACGCAAGACGCGCTGAATGATCTCCTGCGCGGCGCCGGTTTCCGCCGCTGCGGCACGGCGAAGGAGCGCATCGATCTCGGGGTGATCCGCGTTGGAGAGAAGATCCCGCGCCAGATTACGCTCCGAAGGATCGCCCTGCCGAAGGACGTCGATGAGCATCTCCGCCGCTTCGAGACTCGGGATCTGTCCGATCGACGCCAGCGCTTTTCCGCGAACCGCAGGCTCGGCACTCGCCCGGTAGATGCGCTGAAGCGGATCGAAGGCGTGGCCAAAGTGAAGCGCGCCCACCGCCTCGAGGGCCTCTCGGCGCACCGCCGCTTCCTCGTCCTGAAGACCGCGCATCACCAGCACGAAAGATCGCTTGAAGAAGAGCTGCCGCACCGCGCGCAAACACGCCGCGCGAACCTGCGCGTCTTCGTGCTCGACGATGTGCTCGAGGGGCGATAGCGACGCGTAGATCTCAACGCGACCGAGGTGATGCGCTAGCCCGCCGAGCACCTCGGGGGTAAGCACCGGCTGCCCGAGCTGATGCAGCCGGCAGAGCAGCGCGCGCCGCCGGGTGAAGTCCGGCCACTTCGGATCGAGAAGCACCTCCCCCATCGTTTCGGCCGCGTCGCCCGCCTGCTCCCATTCGATCACATCCAGGCGCCAGATCTCCGGGTACGCGGTGTCCATACGGAGGTAGTCCGGAAATGCGACGATCTGTCCCGCGTCATCCTCTTCGCCCTCGAGGCGTTGCTGCAGACGCGCGTAGCGAGCGCGCCGTTTGTCACCGAGCTCGAGCTTCGAAAGTTCGCCGTAGACCGCACGAACCTTCGAGTACGCCCCGAGATCGTTGTAGGCGTCGATGGCCGCGGCGTAGGCGTTCTCGGCCATCTCGTGAAGCGCGCCGTCGGCAACCATCTTCATGGCGGCGCGAACCTGCGTTTCCGCAGCCTTTTGCCGGTAGTAGCGCTCGTAAGGGAGGTTGTAGCGGCGTGTAAACTCCGCCGCTTCGCGAAAGAGCGTCGCCGCCGCGTGAAGCTCGCCTTCCTTGAGCGCGAGCTCCTGGAAATCCTCGTAGTACTGCAGGACGTAGTACTTGAGGTTGTCCTCTTTGAGGATGCGAATGCAGTTGAGGTACCCCTCCGCGAGATTTTCGAAGGCGCCGTCGCGACCGAGGGTAAGTAGGATCTGGTAGCAGTCGAAGGCGCGCTCCCGAAGACCGCGCGTTTCGAAACCATCCGCCGCAGCCTCCAGCAGATGCATCGCCTGCACTACGGCCTTGCGCGCGGCGGTGCGGTCTTTGAGGCGCTCGCATGCGCGGCCAAGATTGAAGCGAACGAGCCCTTGGGTGTAGAGGTCGTCGCGCAGGTTGGGGTTGTCGGCGAGGCGTTCCCAAAGAACACGCGCGCCGCGGTCGTCGCCGGCTTCTTCGAGCTGAATCGCCGCGTGGCCAAGCCAGCCCGCTTCGCCGTAGAACTTCGCCGCCTCCGCCGGGCGCCGCATCGTGATCGCACAGCGCGCCCGGTCGGTCGGATGATCGGACTCGCGCCAGGCGGCGTCCACCTGACCGATAAAGAGGAGGATCGTGGCGGCGGCGCGGGAGCGACCCAGGTCGTGGTAGGCGCGCCCCATGTCGCGCAGGTAGGTCAGAAACTCTTCGTCGACGAGGTGGCTGCGGTCCACGAGGTTCCACAAATGCGGAAGCGCGTTTTCTGGCTTGCCACTTTCGAGCGCTGCCTGGGCGCGCCGATGCGCGTCGCGCTTGTCGATGGTGGCCAAGTCGTTCGTGTCCTAGGTCGACGAAATGAGGTGCGAGGATCGCGGGGGCGACCTCAGGACCGTGAGCTTCGCTTGGATCGCGCCGCGTTGGAAGCTTCGGTCGCTTCGTTCAGGCGGATCAGTGAAGCAAGCTCATCCACGATTTCCCGAAGCCGGCGTTCGCGGTACTGGGGCCCGATGTCGTTCGCGTGAAAGAGCTCTTCGACCTCGGACGCCTCGTCGAGAAGCTCGTCCTGGCGTGCCGCGCGGGCCCGCGCGAGGGCTCCAGCGCGATCGCCGCCCCGAGTCGCGAGGAGAAAACCAAAGCAGAGCAAGACGAACGCGCCGCCGAGAGCGAGCCAGCGGAGCGGCCCAGGCCCCGGAATGCCGGCGACCGTCACGCTGAGCCGCCGGAAGGGCTCGTCGTCGGGGGAACGCTCGATCTGCGTCACCAGCAGCGGGCGCCCCTGATGGCCGGCGTGTTCTTCCGCCTCCGGAAACCCGTCGACCTGAAGCTCCATGCCCGTCATCTGATCGCTCATCACGCGGTACGCGTAGGTGCGGAAGGGCATCTCGTGGCTGAAGTGGATCTCTTCGCCGGTCAGGGGGATGTCGTAGGCCCACACCAGGGTCGTCCGGCCGGGCGGAATCGATCCGCGAAGCACGAAGCCGCGATCGTTCGGAACGATGCGCTGATCGCTCATCGCCTGCTGCGACTGAAATGCCGTAAACCCATGAGGCAGCTCCATCGCCGCGGAGTCGTCCGCGAGCACGATCGTTTCACCGCCAAGGTTGATGAGCTGGGCCTGCTGCGTGATGTGCACCCGCTCGTTGCGGTACTCGAGCATCGTCTGGCCGAGCGACTGAATCAGCGTTTGCTGACTCCGGGTCACCGGCAGCCGTCGAATTTCCACACGATGGCCGCGGTTGGGCTCCAGACGAAAGGGCGTCGAGCTGTAGGTCGCGCCCTGGTAGGGAACGTTCACGCGGTAGGCCTGTCCGGAACCGGTCGGGAGATCGCGCTGATCGAGCACGCCGTTCGGGCCGGTGCGACCCATAACGCTGTCGCGGGAGCCGTCCGACTTCATGATGCCAAAGCGGATGTCCGCACCGGGGACCGGCGCGCCACTCGGGGTGATCACCCGGACGCGAATAGTGCCCGGCGGAATACTTGGGTCCGCTTCGGCGGTCGCGATCGCAGGGGTCCGGCCCGCCGCGCGATCGGAAACCGAACGGGGAACGCGGCGCGCACCAAGGTTTCTCTGCTGACGGGCCTGCTCGGCGCCATCGGCTGCGCCGGTGATTACCTCCGCAGGTCCAGCGGGAGCGGGCTGCGCGAAAGCAACCCCACTTAGCGCAAGGCTCAGGGGAATCAGGAGGGTCGAACGCAAACGCATCACTCTTCCTCCGTTCGCATAATACCGGCCCGCTGCGCCGCCTCGAGCAACGACATCTCGCCACTCATCGTTTCCACCGTGCCGTCGGCCTTCTCGACCACGACCGCGTCGCCCTCGTCAAAAGAGAAGCCGCACTTTTTGCAGAACGCGGCGTCGGCATCGTTCTTCGTTGCGCAGCTCGGGCAGTCTTTTTTGGACAGCGCCGGCTTGCTCTTTTTGCGATAGGGCGACCCCTTCTTCGCCTTGAGGCGCTCTTCGACGAGGGCCTCCGCCTTCTTACGAAAGGGTTCCACGTCGGCGTCGAGGAGTCGCAACACCTCTTTCGCACGCTCGCGCCAGGTCGCATCGAGGCGCTCGAAATCCTTCTGACTCAGCTTGCCGGCGTCGCGATCGAAGCGGAGGTCTTTGAGGTTCTCGAGAAGGGTTTGCTTTTCTTCGAGAAGTTCACGCCGCGACACGGCTTCGACCGTGCCCTGCAGGTCGGGAACGTCGAGGGCACCGAAGGCCGCCCGAAAGCTTGCCCACAGGCTGTACACGCCGGCAAAGAGAGCGGCGCCGGCCATGCCGATCAGCGCGAAGGGAAGGATGGCACTCATTGTCCCTCCTCCAGCTTGCGAAGCTCTTCGTCGAGGATGTCGTCGTAGTTCTTGTCGGGATCACCCTTCGGTGGATCCGGCTTATCGTCGTCCGACTCGCCGCTGGTACGCGAACGCCAGCGCCGCCCAATCAGAAAGACGCCGCCCGCGCCGAAAAGCACGCCCGCAACGGGAACCGCCCATAGCGCACGATCCATGCCCTCGTCCGCAGGAATGGAAATCGCGGCAGCCCCGTACTGCGCGCGAAAGCCCGCGATCAGTTCTTCGTTCGTTTCGCCAGCGGCCATGCGCGCGCGAAGTTCCGTGCGGCGACGCTCCGCCCAATCGCAGATGCAGTTGTCGAGGGGAAGCCGCTGACAGCTCCCGCACTGGCAAAGGAGGTGTTTAAAAAGATGTCGCTCTTGGGCATCGTGAAGCGTCACGTTCCCCGCGTGGAGCGATGAGGATTGGGCCCACGCGCTGGTAGGCGATAGCGCGGCGAGGGCGAGAAGGATCGCCGCCGCTGCCGCGCCGCCTCCGCGACGTCGACGTTTGAGGGTCTCCTGCCGCTGGAGCACATCGCGCGCCCTCGGCCACATCGCGATCACCGCGCCAAGCACCAGGATGAGCCCACCGATCCAAATCCACACCACCAGGGGCCGAACCACTACGCGGAAGGTTGCCCGCCGCGTGTCCGGATCCACGGTGCTCATGATCACGTAGAGGTCCTCGCGAAGATTCGTGCGAATCGCGACCTCCGTGGTCGGCATCTCCGGATGCGTTCGGTAGATGAACTTCGCGGGAGCGACCCGGCCGACGGAGTCCCCGTCTTCGTCGAACACCGAGAGGTACGTGAATACCGCGCGCTTGTTCGGGTCGGTCACGGTGCGCGGGCGGTCGTAGCGAACCTCGTAGTCGCCGACCTCGAGGCTGGCGCCCGGACGAAGGGCGGCCTCCGTCTCCTGATCGTACGCGGCGCCCGTGAAGCCGATGTACATGAAGACGATACCGATGTGGACGATGTAGCCGCCATAGCGACGTCGGGCGCGGCTGACGAGTCGAGCGAGCGCCTGGAAGAAGTTCTCCCCCTTCTTCATGCGCACCTTGGCGCCGCGCCAAAACTCCTGGCCGATGCCGACGATGACGAAGGTGCACACGGCAGACGACGCAACCGGAGCGAACGCTTGAAAGAACTCGAGCACGACGTTCGTCGCGGTCGTGTAGATCGCTTCCGATTCGACGACGGCCGGAAAGCCGATCGCTTCGCCGAAGAGGAAGTGAAGCATGATGGCGAAGAAGGACACCGCCGCCGGAAGCCATAGCGCCCGGCCGAGGTTCTTGCCCGTTGCCTTTCGCCAGGAGACGAGGGGTCCGATGCCCGTGAGCGCCAAGAGCACCAGGCCAAAGGGGACCATCCAGCTGTTGTAGAAGCCGGGGCCCACGGTGACTTCCTCGCCGCGGGTCCACTCGCTGATGAGCGGCCAGGTGGTCGCGACGAGAACGAAGATCATCATGCCGAGCAAGATCCAGTTGTTCAGCAAGAACATGAACTCGCGGCTGAGCAGCGCGTGAATCTTGTGATCGGCCTTGAGCTTCGGCAGGCGCCAGACGATCAGCGACGCGCAGGCGATGAGCAAGAAGAGCAGGTACCAGGCGAAGTAGGTGCCGATGTCCGAGCGCGCGAAGGAGTGGACCGACGCGATCATTCCCGAGCGGGTGAGGAAGGTGCCAAAGATGGTCATGAAGAAGGTCAGGCACATCAAAAAGACGTTCCAAACCTTCAGCATCCCGTAGCGCTCTTGCACGATCGCACTGTGTAGGTACGCCGTGCCGACGAGCCAGGGCATGAAGCTCGCGTTCTCCACTGGGTCCCACGCCCAATAGCCGCCCCAGCCGAGTTCCTCGTAGCTCCAGAGGCAGCCGAGAAGCAGGCCGATGGAGAGGAAGAGCCAGGCGATCATCGCCCAGAGGTGCGCGGCCTTTACCCACTCCTCGTTGAGACGCCCGGTGCAGAGGCCGGCGACCACGAACGCAAAGGGAACGGACCAGCCGACGAAGCCCATGTAGAGCGCCGGCGGGTGGATGACCATCCAGTAGTTCTGAAGGAGCGGGTTGAGACCTTCCCCGTCGGGAGGTGTTGCGCCGACCTCCGTTGCGAAGGGATTGGCCGCAAAGAGCATGAGCACCGCGAAGAACGCGATGATGCTCATCAGGGTGGCGTACACGTAGGGCTGCAGTTCGAGGTAGCGCCCACGAAGCCAGCGAGTGACCGCGAAGGTGTAGCCACCAAGGAGAAAACTCCACCAGAGAAGGGAGCCGTCCTGCCCGCCCCAAAGCGAGGTCAGCAGGTACCACCAGGGCATCGAGCGATCCGAGTAGCGCGCGACGTAGCGAATGCGGAAGTCGTGCGTTTGAAACGCGTACGCCAGCAGACAGATGCCGAGGGTGATGAAGGCGATGGTGGCGTACGTCCCCCAGCGGGCCGCAGCGAGAAGCTGCGGTCTGCCGCGGGCCGCACCGAGCGACATCGCAAAGGCGTAGGCGCTCGAGAGCAGGATCAAGCAGAGGACGAGATTTCCGTAGAAGGGGACGTCGATGGTCATGCGGTTATGGCCGTTCGGTCACGGATGCGGGCTTTTGGGCCCTTGGGGACTTTAGCCTGGATGGCCCTTGAGAAGCACGCGGCACCGAGGGTTTTCACGGAGCTGTGCGCCTTCTAGGGCCAGTCCGCGGGCAGAGCGAGCAGGCTCGCCGAACGGGGTCCAAAACGCTCCCCGCGGGCTGAACCACCCGCCATCAAAAGAGACCCGGAATCGTCCCCCGGGCCGACTTGGGAGTCGGGCCACCAAGTCGAGCGCATAGCTTGTCGTTGCGCCTTGCGAACGCATAGTCGGCGGCGGTGTATCCGTTGTGGTCGGCGGCATCAACGTCGGCTCCGGCGGCGATGAGCTCCCGTGCGATCTCGGGGTTGCCGTGCGCTGCGAGCATCAGCGCGGTTCGCCCAAGAGCATCTCGCGGATCGAGGTCTACGCCCGCACGTATCAAACGCCGCGGGATCCAGACGCTCGGCCCGGCACTTCTCAGCAGCATCGTGTTGCCGTCCGGATCGCGGCCGGTCAGGTCGGCTCCTTGTTCGATCAGGTACTGGAGACACTTTGATTGATCCGTCATGACGGCAATCCACGCTGGGGTGTATCCCTCCTCGCTCTCGCGTTCGAGGTCCTTTGGATAGGCGCGGAGAACCGCCTTCAGGATCGCGACTTTGGACTGCCCTGCGGCGAAGTGAATGAGTCTGACATTTCGGGCGCGAAGATGCCCGCCAAGCGGAACGACGGGATCGTGCGGCGGAAGCACAAGCAACTTCTTCACCAAATGGGTCTGCCCGGCCTGGATGGCGAGATGGATCGGGCGATGGCCCCCGAACTCCGTCGACTCTGTGAGCTCCTCTGGGTTGAACGTGGGGCGACGAAGTCGTTCTGCCAGTTTGTCCCACTTGTTCTTCAGGGCGAGCTTGAGAGCGGTCGCCACCTAAAGCTCCAGGAGATCCATCGTGCGCAGGTTGCGACACGCGGCCTCGACGTCGTCGCGACCCTCGGCGTCGCTGGAGTCGCAGGCGAGCCCATAAAAACGCCGCGCGAGCTGTGCATTAAACGGCACGCCGTCCCCGCGGCGGTAGCGATCGCCCAAAACCGCGCAGGCGGTTGCCGTTCCGCCTTCGCAGGCAACTTCCAAAAGCGATCGCGAACGAGCCGCGTCGCGCACCCGAAGCGCATCCGACCATTCGATGCAGGCCGCGGTCGACTCGCTGCAGGCCTGCGCGAAGAAACGATCCGCCTGCGCGGGATCTTCGGGCGCGATCGTCCCGTCCCGGTAAACGCGGGCCAGCTCGAGGCAGCGCTCGAGGGCGCCTTCCCCGCACGTATCTTCCGTTTCGCGAAGCCAGCCCGCTTCCGGCACCGACGGGGCACGCCGCGCACTCCGTCGACCGGTGGGACCCTCGCCGCGATAGGTTCGAATTCGATAGCCCGCGCGATCCGCCGCAGGTACCGCATAGATCGCGATCTCGTCGCTCGCGCAGCGCTGATCGGTCGCCACACCCCTCGCGGTGGGTACATCCTCTTCGCGCCAGCCGGGAAGGGAAACGCGAAGCACGGTGGCGGGACCGTCGTGCAGGCGCCCGAAGCGAAGCCGAACGCAGGGAATCTGATTGCCCTCGACCGGAAGGTCCGCGGGGTTCACGACCGCGATCACCCGCCAAAGATCTTCGCCGAGGCGAATCCACGGCGCGGTCGGCCCTGCGCCTTCGACGCTCGGCTGCACCGCAGGATGGTAGGCCTCGGGCGCGAGCGGCGTTCCGATCACCGCGCCCGCCCGAAGCGTTTCAAAGGTCGCCTCGGACGCCGGCAGCAGGAGCGCGTCGCCGGCCACCTCGACGAGCGGAAAGAGCGGCGGGTCCCCCGGAAGGTCGCGCTGTTCCCGCGCTTCGAAACGCTGAGAGGATCGCTGCTGAGCGGCAGCGTTGATCCGCGCGCGACTGGGTCGACCTCGCGCGAGACTGAGAATGTCCATGCGATCGGTACGGCCGCGAAAGATCGCCCAGCGCAAGGTTCCCTCGCGGGACTGCGACGAGAGAAGCGCCGAGCGATAGTCGCGGCCGAAGTCGACCGTCGCCGTGAGCTGGGAGGCGTACTCGTCGCACCAGGTCACGGTGCTGACGTGTCGCCCTTCGAGGCCCGCGTCGACCACGACTTCACGGCGATCGCGAAGCGAAAGATCGACCGGAAACGCCGTCACCGCGCCGACCACCACGCCGACGCACTCACCGCCCTCCATCGAAAAGGTGTGAGACCACGCTTCGGCGAGCGACGTTTCGCCGCGCTCAACTTCGTCGAGGCCGATGTCCCGCAGCGCGGCGACCTCCTGATTGAAACCGCTTTCTACCTCTGCGGCATCGGCGACGGGCGGCGGGTTGTAGCGACCGAGACCGTACGCGCCAAGGGGGAGCGCCACGCCAGCCATCACCGTTGGAAGGATCCAAAGCCGCACGCGCAGACGATACCAGTGTTCGCGTTTCGGCGTCGCTCCCCGAACGGGTATGCTCGCCGCGGTGCGCGTCCTCGCCATTGCTCTTCTTCTCCTTTCGGCGCCCGCAACGGCGCAGTTCTCGGGAAGCAGCTTTGGCGGCTCGCGCGGGTTTGGGGGCGGAGGCTCGTCGTCGTCGTCCTGGGGCGGAGGTTCCTCGTCGTCCTCTTCCTGGGGCGGAAGCTCGTCCAGCTACCACGACGATTCCGCTCGGCAGGCGCGCGAAGCCGAAGAGCGCCGACGCCAAGCGGAGGAGCGGGCACGCCGTGCCGCCGAAGAACGCGCCCGCCGAGAAGCCGAACGTCGCCGCATCGAAGAGGAGCGCCGGCGACAGTTGGCGTTCGATCGATCGCTTCCGCCCGACGAGCGTGCCCGCCTCGAGCGTTTTGTTTCGATCTCCACGCCGATCGAAGAAGCCCCCGCGTGGCGCGATCCACGCCGCTTTGAAGCGCCGGAGGAACAAGTCGAGACCCCGACTCCCTCCCCGCAGCTCGCACCGGTGTACGCCGCCAGCAGCAGCCCCGCCTACGGTCCCGACTGGATCAACGGCGGCCTTTGCATGGGGCCCGCGTTTCTTCTCTTCGCGGTGGTCGGTCTCCTCCTGCAGCGACGGCGCGCGCTCGTCGTGTCCACCCCGGGCGCGGCACCGAGACCGCCTCAACGCCGCGCGTCCAAACGCGGACGCGGAAGCTGCGAGCTACGACGCATTTCGATCGCCTTCGACCACACCGCGCGGCGCAAACTCCAGCAGACCCTCGAGGCCGTTGGAACCAGGCACAACGTGCAGTCGGAGCACGGTATGCACGCGGCCGCGCAGGAGGTTGCGTCGATCCTCGCGTCGTCGCTTCAGAGCGCGCGCTTTGCCATGTGGGAGAGCCGCCTCGCGTGGCCCAACGACGCCGAGGAGCGTTTCTTCGCGATGGCGAGCGACCTCGAGAGTCGCTACCGCTACGACCCCGCGCGCGGCGACCGAGGCCCCGATCGAAGTCCGCGGCCGGAGGAAGGCGAGGGCTTCGTCGTCGTCAGTCTGGTGCTCGGCTCCACGCGGCGCATGCCGGAGCTCCCGGCGCATTTTGATCTCAGCGCCCTCAGCGACGCCCTTCGCGGATCGCTCTCGATCTCGGCCCGGGAACTCGTCGCGGTGAAGGTGATCTGGTCGCCGGCCATGGACCACGACCGCATGTCGTCCGCGGAGCTTGTCGGCGTGTACCCGGAGCTTCTTCCCTTCACCGCGGGCCTCGGGCGGGTCGCTTGCACGCACTGTCGCGCGATCTACGCCGGGGAGCTCGAACGCTGCCCGGCGTGCGGCGCGCCACGCTGAAGCTCGGACGCGCGAAAGACGAGCCCCAGAAGAACGCCGCAGACGAAGCCACCGAGGTGGCCCATCCAAGCGATGCCCGCGTCGAAGGATCCGATGCCGAGCTGCAGGACGACGAAGACGAGCGTGGCCATGACAACCTTGGTCGTCTTGGTTTTGCGGTCGCCGGGCGTCACCACGGCGTTGAGGACGAGAAACGCGCCGTAGAGACCCGAGACCCCGGTGGACGCGCCGACCATCGGAATCGTCGACGAGAGATCGAGGGCCGCGTGGCCGAGACCGCCAGCCACGACCGAAGCAACCCAGAGCAGGAGAAAACGATTTGTGCCGAGGAAGCGCTCGAGGGGCGCGCCGAGCGCAAGGAGATACATCCCGTTCATCAAGAAGTGGATGACGCCCACATGAAAGAGCGAATGCGTGAGGAGCGTCCACGGGTGCGCGCCGAGCTGCGACGGGATCACCCCGAAAATCGCAAACCACTTCGGCGCCGCCATCGACGCCACCAGAACCACCGCGCTGAGCGCAAAGAGGAGTGACGTCAGCCACGACCGAGATCCGCGACCCTCGCGAAGGGCGGCAACGCTCAAGGGATCCGAGCGCAGGGACGCAGCAAAAAGCGCGTCCACCTCGTCGTCGTCGAACTCCGCGTGCAGCCGAAAGAGCGCGTCCTTGGTTCCGTGCTCAAGCCAGATGTCGCCCGAAGGGCATCGGTCAAAGAAGACAGTCCCGCGGCTCACGCGCTCCATGGCGCCGTGCACCGGGCAACGAAGGGAGCTCTCGGTGCGGCTCATCCCTGCGCGTGCTTCGAGGCGGGCGAGATCGATGCCCGTTTCGCGCGTCAGCTGGCTCGGCTCGTACAACGCGCCGCGGCAGCGCGGGCAAACCTCGGCCCACAAGGGTCCGAGCTCGCGCCGTTCCAACGCGACGACGCAGCGGGGGCAGTGGCGAATCATGCCCCAAACGAACTCACATCCTGTGCCGGCTCCGTCGCCTCAGGAAGCCCAGCGTTTTCGAAATGGCGCGACGCAAGCGAGACACGCTGCTCGGGCGATTCGCCGCGTTGCCGTGAGAAGCACGAAAAACACAGAGCTTTTGAGCGCGAAGACAGCAGCATTGCAATGGGAGGCGGAGATGCGTTCTAACCTGAGCGTCGCCTCTCATGTCCTCTTCGACCCTCGATCGGCTCCTCACGCATCTCGGCATCGCGGTCGAGCCCTTCGCGGTTTGCCGGGTGCATCGCGGGTGGAGCCTCGAGATGGCCGCGCCGGCGGAAATTCATCTTCACTTCGTCGTGGAGGGTGACGGACTCGTTCGCGCCGGAAGCTTCAGCGCCCCGATCGGACCGCACACGTTGATCGTGGTTCCTACCGGGATGAATCACCGGGTCGAGCCCAGCGACGGCGGCAAGATTCGCGCGCTCGGGCAGGCAACCTGCGACGTCGACGCGCTCGGCCTCGACAACTTCTCCGTCGGAACGGAAGGCGGCATCGTCATGACCTGCGGTCGGCTGCAGGCCACCTACGAAGTCACCAGAACGGGACTCTTCGACGCGCTTCGCCAACCGCTCGTGGTGCGTTTCGACGACGCCGGGATCGGACGTCTCTTCGACGGGATGATGAGCGAGCAGCGCGAGCCAAAGCCGGGAAGCCGCCGGATGATCGAGCTCCTGATGGAGCAGCTTCTCGTTCACCTTCTTCGGGTTGTGAGCGCCGACGAGGAGATGCCCTGGCTTCAGGCCCTTGAGGATCCTCGCTTTGCGCGCGTGCTGGAAACGATCTTCGACGATCCGAGCGCGAACCACACCCTCGATTCGCTCGCGCTGGTGGCCGGGATGAGCCGCAGCTCCTTCAGCGAGCGGTTCACGGCCGTCTTTGGACGCTCCGCCGTGGACCTCGTCAAAGAGCTCCGCCTTCGCCGTGCGGCAAAGCTACTGCGCACAAGCGATCTCGCTGTGAAAGAGATCGCGAGCGAAGTTGGCTTTGGAAGCCGCAGCCATGTCAGCCGCGCGTTCAAAGCGGCCTACGGCATCGATCCCGCGTCGTATCGAAGCTGAGCGTTAGTGACGCCGGTAGATCTGCATCACGACACCGGACACGCCCACCGCTTCGGTCGCTCGGAGGCGAAGCCGCGGAGGAAGACGCTCCGCCGAAAAGAGCCTCTTGCCCGAACCGACGAGCACCGGAAAGGTCCAAATCCGAAACTCATCGACCAGATCGTGGGCGAGCAGCGCCTGAATCAACTTCCAACTTCCATGCACTTGAAGGAGGGGACCGTCTTGGTTCTTCAGCCGCGTCACCTCGCTCTCCACATCGCCGGTGAGGGCAACCGAGTTCGCCCAGCGAAGGGTGTTGGGCGATGACGTCACCACGAACTTCGTCGCGGCGCTCATGGGGCTGCTGGGGTCCGAACCCTGGTGCGCAAAGAAGAGGTCGTAGGTCCGCCGTCCGAGAAGAAGGTCGTAGGGCGACGCCATCGCATGTTTTGCAACGTGGGGCATCACCTCCTCCCAATACGGAGCCGCCCATCCACCGCGAAAGCCGCCCGCGGGATCACCCTCAGGAAGCCGTGGTGCCTGCATCACTCCGTCGAGACTGGTGAAGGTGAGGATCGCAAGTTCGCGCATGGACCGAGGACGTAGCATTTCTATGCGACACTCCCGCAAGCCGACCTTGGTGAGCCACCTTGCGGTCGAGATGCACCTACTTCCCTATGCGCACCTGTTCTCTCGCTCTTTGTGTCCTTCTTGCCTGCGGCGGCGATGAAGGAAGCGACTCCGACGCCGGCGCCGAACGAGACGCCGAGATCCGCGCTGATAGCGCCCGCCCGGACGCAGGCGAATCCGACGCGGGCGAGGACGCCGCGCAACCCGACGCAGCCGTGCCGGACGCGGGATCCGATCTTGTCGCTGCGTTCATGCTGACCGGGCACCTCAGCCGTCGCGTGTTGACCTGCGACGGAGGCGACTCCTTCGTCTACGACATCTCCGCGGACGAAGTCGCCCACTGCTGGGATATGTCCGGCGGCACCGGACCCGAGTGCGACCATCACCCGACGTCCAACAACGGCGTCGCGTATGGCAACGGCATGTTCGTCACGACCGCGGGCTGGGGCGCCCTCGAGGACGACGAGGGAGGACTCTTCGCCTCCAACGGTTCCGCCGATTGGATACAGCACGTTCCCGGCAACACCTACAACGGCGTCGCCTTCGGCAACGGGGTCTTCATCGCAAACTCGTCCCGCCCCGCAATCTCGACCGACGGCGAGAGCTTTACGACGCACGAAGGCTTCTTCGGCGGCACGCCGCGCGGCGCGTTCTTTTCGCCGGCGCTTGGCGGACGCCACGTCCTCTACCGTGACACCGTCGCCAACACGTGGATCACCGAAGACAACGGCGAGACCTTCTTTCAGCCCGACGACGCGAGCGCGTGCGCCTTTGACGGCTCGGTCCTCGGAGCGGCGGGCGGCGACGTCATCGTCCTCTACTCGCGGCGCGACAACGTGGGGTGCGCGTCGTCGGACGGCGGACGCACCTGGAGCGGCTTTGCGTTCCCCGGGGAGATTCAGAGCCACCTGGTATGGACCGGCAGCGAGTTTTGGGGCTGGGGCGTCGGCGTTCGCTTTCGAAGCAGCGACGGGCAGACCTGGGAGATGGACGCTCGCGAGCGCGTCGCCGACCGAATTCGCCACGTCGCACGCCATGAGGACGGAACGCTTCTCGGGATCGTGAGCGAGTGGGGCAGCTACTACGAAGGCTCCGGCGCGTTTCGCTCCACGGACGGGCTGACCTGGACCGCGACCGCCGCGAGCGACCAGCTCAACGGCCATCCCATTCGTGGAATGACCGCCGGCTGGGTTCCCGCCTCGCGCTGCGAGTAGATCAGACCAGGTACTTCAGATCCGAGTGAAACGTCGGGTAGGCGTACACCCGGCTCTTGAGGTCGCTCGCGGTTTTGCCTTCGGTGATCGCGGCCGCAAAGGCATGAATCGTTTCCGCGCCGCCGTGGCCGACCAGGTGCGCGCCGAGAATCCGCCCGGTCTCGTCTTCCACGAGGACCTTCGCCCACGCGGCTTCTTCGCCGTAGCTCTTCGCGGAGCGCCAGGTCCGCATGTCGTTGACCTTCGCCTGAAAGGACAGACCCGCGGCCTTCGCTTCCGCTTCCGTCAGTCCAACGCGCGCGATCGCCGGCACCGTGAACACGACCGAGGGAACGTCGTCGTAGTGCACGTCCTCGAGAGATTCGGAGACCAAGCTCCGCCCCACCGCGCGTCCTTCCACGCTCGCAATGGGCGAAAGCTGCGGACGCCCGGGAACCGCATCGCCCGCAAAGAAAACGTTCTGGTTTTCGGTGCTGCGAAAGCCGTCGAGGGCGAGGCTCCGGCCGTCGAAGGAAATGCCTGCGGCCTCCAGATTGAGGTCGAGATTCGGCGCGCGCCCGGCGGCGTTCGCGACCGCATGAACCACGAGCGTCTGGGCCTCGCCGTCCTTTTCGAAGTGCACCCGAAAGCGCCCGTCGAGCGGCTCGATCCGCTGCACGCGAACGCTCGCATGGACGTCGATGCCGATCGACTCGGTCACCCGCGCAAGCTCCGCGACCTGATCCTCGTCGTGCCGCGGCAAGAGACGCGGCGCCGCTTCGAGAATGGTGACCTTGGCGCCAGCGCGCGCCATGACGTGGCCCAGTTCGAGACCGATCACGCCGCCGCCGACAAAGGCGATCGATTCTGGAAGTTCCGTGTGCTGAAGCAGATCGTCGCTCGTCAGGGCGTGCTCGAACCCTTCGATCGGAAGCACTCGTGGCGCGGATCCGGTCGCGACGACGATTTTCTTCGCCCGGTGGACAACCCCATCGACCTCGACCTCGTTCGGGCCGACAAAGCGCGCCGCGCCACGAACGAGTTCGATGCCGCGCCGTTCAAGACTCGCTTCGAACTGCTCGGGAACACCTTCGACGAAGGTCCGCTCCCGCGCGATGAGAGCGCCCCAGTCGAGGGAGACCTCGCCCACGTCGATGTGATGGGAGCCCGCGCGGCGAATCACGTCGAGGGCTTCCGCAGCCGCCACGAGAACCTTCTTCGGGACACAGCCGCGAAGAGCGCAGGTGCCGCCCACGTCCCGGGACTCCACGATTCGCACGGTCCAGCCGGCTTCGCGGGCGACTCCGGCAGCGCCCAGGCCTGCGTTTCCGGCGCCTAGGACAAGGAGGTCAACAGGGGTGGCTTCGGTCTTCTGCGTCATCGTTCATCTCCCATTTCGTTGTCTGCGTGACCATCATGAGAGCGACGACGTGCGCGATCGGCCGAAGGGTGTGCCGGATCGTCCAGCACAGGTTGCGGTTGTGGAACGCACTGTTCAGCGAGACCGTTCAGCGAGACCGTTCAGCGAGACCGTTCAGCGAGACCGTTCAGCGAGACATTGCAGCGGCGATCGCGGCGAAGGTGGCTTCCTCCTCCTCGGTGCGCACCGGCAGACCCACGTAAGGGAGCATTCGTTCCGCGAGCTCGTCGACCGGGTAGCGCGTCACGCCGGCTTCGGGAGGCGTGGCCGGCGGCGTCTCTACAGTCCGAAAATCTTCGTCGCGCCCAACGGGAAAAACGTTGTCCTCGAGATAGACATCGCCCGGGTAGTCCGTCGGCGAAAGAAGCAGCGCGGAACCCGGAACCTCGTCAGAGGCGAAGAAGTTGCCGACGAGAGACACATCGGTCGGCACGACGCTGCCGCGTTCCCGCAAACGAATGCCGTAGCCGCCCCCGAAGATGCGCCACGCGAACACCACGTCGTTGACGATGTCGAGGTTTCGCACGCGGCCACGCACCTGCGGGTTTCGTTCGTGGTTGTAGGCGTAGACGTTGTGGTGAAGTGAGATGCGCTCGCGCGTCTGCTCAGTGCCGCTGTGGGAAATCGTCGTGGGGTGCAGGCTGTGATGCAGCAGCGACCACGAGAGCGTCACGTCCCGAACGTTTCCCCAAAAGTCGGGTGAACCGTCGCTCGCCCGCACGAAGGCGAGGTGGTCGAGCACGACGCGGTAAACGCCCTCGGGGTTGTTCTCGCCATCGATGGTGATCGTGGCGGTGTTTTGGTCGTGCTCTTCCCGGCCGTCCCACACCCCATCGAAGCGAAGATAACGAACGATCAAATCGTGCGGGTGCAGACCCGTGCGCCGTCCCGCAATGATCATTTCCCCGTCGCGCATGGTGCGTTTCACGATCGTGATTCCTGGCGCCGGCGCGGTGTAGCCGTCGATGGTGAGGTAGGGCTCGTCGATGACGATGTCGCTCTCGAGAAGAATCGTTCCGCCGATGGCGAACTCGATGATGCGCGGTACGACCGATTCGCCGGTGCCGGTTCGCTCGTCAATGCACGCGCGGAGCGATCCCGGACCGTCGTTCGCGAGGGTGGTCACCATGCAGCGATCGCCGCCTGCGCCGCCCACGGAGACCGCGCCGTAGCCCTCGAGGGCGAGGGGATCGGGTCTCTCCATCGCGCCGGCGTCGGACTCGGCATCGGACCCAGTGTCCGTTTCGCCTGCGTCCGTTTCGCCCGCGTCCGCCCTGGGGCCCGCGTCCGCTTCGCTGGCGTCCGTTTCGCCCGCGTCCGCTTCGCCCGCGTCCGCCCTGGGGTCCGCGTCGTTCGTAGCGGCATCGATCATCGCGCTGTCGCCTAAGTCGGGATCGGCAGACGTCGTGCAGCCGAGCAAAAGAAGAATGAGGATCGCGCGCATTCCCAGACTTGTCGCAAGGCCCGTGCCGTACACCGCTCGGCTGATGTTGCGGTCGAGAGTGACGGGCAGGCCAGGCATCTGTCGGGCAGAACCGACACACCGGTCCGTAGGATGGGCGAGATGGACCCTCACCACCGGATGGCCTTCGACGCCATCGACGAGCTTCCCGCGAAGCGCCGCCCTTACGCAGCACGGCAACTCTCAGTCCTGGCGCGGCCTGCCGCGAACGATCCTCCATCTCTCACGCTACGCAGGTTGGCCCAGCGAGGAGCCCTACCCGCTCGGTGGAATGAACGGACCGGAATGGATGGCGTTCGTCGCTGAGGGTCCGCTCACGACCCGCGCGCTTCTCGAGGAGACCCTGTTCAGCGAACGGGCCCAGCTGATCAGCCTGACGGACCCTGAATCGGTGCAGGGCGTGTACGACGACGCGCTCGAGGACGACGAGATTCCGTTCTAGCGATCATGCAAGGGCTAACGCCGCGCGTTTGTGCCACTACGGGGGGCATGCGTTTGCTCGCTCTCCTCGTGGTCTTCGCAGCCTCACCGGCCTTGGCCGACGACACCTGGTCGAATGCCGAAGACGAAACCTGGCGCGTCGAAGCCGTCCTCACCTTTCACCGCTTCGAATCGCAGGTAAAGACCGAGATCGGCGGCACGACCGTCGACCCGGTGGTCGAAGAAGGCAGCGTGGGGCTCGCGGTCACGGCGACCTACAACGTGTGGCGCTTCTTTCGCCTCGGCCTCTATGCGCAGCTCGACGGAGGTCAACGCCAGGTCGGGCGCTTCGAGGGCATCGACGCCGACGGTGATCCGATCGTCACGCGCGAAGGCGGCCGCTTCCTCGAACTCTGGCTCGGACCCGTTCTGCGCGTTCAGTGGCGCGGTCTCTTCGGCGAGTTTGCCTACGGCGCTCTTGGAATCCGCCGCGATCGCGCCCGCACGGATCTTCCGAACGAAGATGGCGAGGGCGGCCTCTTTCGCGTCTCCCCGCGCGTCGCGTGGTCGTTCGGCGTCGGCGCGTTCGTACCGGTGCACCCGAACGTCGACGTCGTCCTGCGAATGCAATACCGCGTGCGTTACTACGACCAGCGTGGCGGCGAGGACCTCACCGGTGGCGTCGTGCACGGCACGCAGAACCTCGCGCCCTTCCTCGGCGTGGCCTGGCACCGAAGTCGTTAGTCTCATGCAAGTGGATCGGTGATCAACTCGACGAGAACCACAGCGTCCGCCTGACGTCGAGGGATCAAACTCGACGGCAGCGCGTCGTCGTTTCGCATCGGATCACTCGCTCACTTGGCCGCCCTACTCGGCAAATACCGGGTCTTCGTTCTCCGCGAACAAAGCGTTCGACCTGGCACGGAGCGTGAAGTGTTTCGCGCGGCGACGTTCCTCACCCAGAGGGCAACGGACGCCAGGAGGACTTCACTGATGCGAACGATCACACTCGGAGCCTTGGCCCTCGCCACTGCGTTGGTGGGAACCGCCCACGCGGACGTACCCGAGGGCCTGATGTACTCGGACTTCGATGCGTACTTCATCCTAGAGAGCGAATCGAGCGGCCGCGAGGACGAAGGCTGGTACCTGAAGTTCAACGCTCGCCTCTATGGGGACGGAATCCCAAGCGACAGCGGCCTGAGGTACGTCGTCAAACAGGGGCGACGAACGCTGGCTACCGTCGAGTGCAACGGAGACCTCCGGCAGCGCCCTCGCTACAACTTCGAAGAGGGCGTCCCCGGCTACATGGACGTCGGTCGCTGCAAGGACGACGACCAGCTCACGAAGGCGGTCGGCGACATCACCATCGAGGTCTACTTCATCAACGGCGACGACGACTCGACCGCCTTGGTGAGAACCCACAACATCGTCGTACGACGCTTCGACAAGGTCCGCCGCGCACCCGAGTACTACCTCGTCCTCAACGGCGAGGTCGCCACCGCGATGCTCCACGAGTACATCGGGTCCGAACGAAACCCGACCAGCGCGCCCCGCACGAACGTGAACTATGTCGGTCTCTACACCTGGGTTGCCGAGAGCGAGAGCAACGGCGTGCAGCCCGATGGCGACGACTGGGCCCGCGACATCAACGTGCGCTGCAGCGTGAACGGAGAGCGGCTGCCGACCGACGCCCGCGCCAACACCCGGACCATTCGCGACCGAGGAACGCGCGTCATGGCGAGCTGGGGCGAAGGCCGCCAGAACGAGCGAAACCAGTACGACTTCCAGCTCTTTCACGTTCGCCTCCCCATCACCTTTGGGAGCGACACCGGACGGCACCTTCCCGGCGCCGCAAACATGGACGAGCACCCCGGTCAGTGGGAGTGTCAGATCCGGCACGGTCGTCAGGTGCATCGGACCGTTCGCTTTGTCGTCGCCGACGGCCGCATCCAGCCGCATCCAGAACAGACCGCCGGCGGCGTCTTTCTCGCGCCGCGGACGAACCTCGCAACCATCACCGTGACCGAGAACTCCCACGAGACCCGCGTGTCGCCTGATCACGCAGCGCGAGGTCCCTTCTTCGGCGTCGGCTGGACCTCCGACGAAGGCCGCGCGATGGCCGAGGGACTGCCCGCGATCGGCGAGGCCGATCTTCCGGGCGAACCGCGCGCGCGCCGTCGGCGCAGGCGTGGTCGTCGCGGTCGTTGAACCGCTGAGACCAAGACCCAGTGTAAAACCCTAGCAAAGCCCTCGCTCTCGAGAAGCTGGTCGACCTCCGGTGTGCGAGAGTGGGAGCGTGATCCAAAAGGTTGTGAGCGCGGCGATCTGGGTCGCCCTTGCAGGGTGCACATCGAACGCGCAGCCCGAACGAAGCGCTGATTCCAACCGCAGCGCTGATTCCGACCGCAGCGCTGATTCCAACCGCAGCGCCACGAACGAATGGAGTGGGGTCGTCGATTGCGACTACAACGCCAGTCACGGTTGGGGACACGTGTACCGGTGCGGCGTGCGGCACGTTCGCGATGGCACCCCGAGCTCTTCGGAGCTCTTTTTGAACGTCGCGATTTCCGACGAGTGGTTGCCCGACAACGAACAGGCGCCCCTTCGAGGTGTGCTCATGCGTTTTCGACGGAGCGCGCGACCTTACGGTCCACCGTCCGGCTATCGCGACGCCGCGACTTCCCGCTACTACGTCCTACTCTCCGCGGCACAACCGTAACGGAGTGCGCTGAAGACGCTGCGATTTTCGGATCGACGCACCCTGCGCGCGGTCTAGGGTCCGCCCATGGAGCATCCTCGCGAACTCGCGCCGCTGGTTAAGGAGGCCGAACCCACCGGTCTGATCGGACGCTTCTTTCGATCCCTCGCGCCCAAGCGCACCATTCAACGCTGGAGCGCCGTCCTCGCGTCCTCGGATGCCTGGGGCGGGACGAGTATCGCGTCGGAGGTCGTTCTCCCGCCGGACGTCGTGCAGGCACTCCTCGCCCCCTTTCGAGAAAAGCACCTCTCGGTGATTCCTTGGTGCGCGGACTTTCAGGGCGGTGGCTTCCGCGAGCCGGCGTCCCGACCCCTGCCCGTTGCCGAAGGCTTTCCCGTCGCGCGCTCCCTCGCCAAGGCTCAGGCCGTCATCGCCGAACGAGGACCGGGATCGCGCGTAACGCTTGCGTCATGGCCCGTGGCCGTCGAACGACGCCGCAAGATCGCGGTGTGGCATTGGCGAGACTTCCAGGGCAACCCTCGCCACTACCGAGACACCCTCGACTATGAGATCGATCGCCAGTACGCCCGAGACAACCCCGACATGCCGGACTCCGACGCCATCGCACGGCTCTTCGAGTGGCTGGACGAAGAGGTCAATCACTAGATTGCGCGTCTAAGTCGAATCAGTGGCGTGATCGACCAGGTTCTCAGTCGGCGCAGCAGCGAAACCCGACCGAGACAACAGTTCGCATCCGCGGCCAATGAAGACGCTCGCCCATCGCGCAGCGCAGTCCATGTTCGTTGTGCTCGAAGCTTCCGCCGCGAATGCGGCAGTTCGCGTCCGCGCCTTCGCCATCGCAGCTGTTGTCCCACTCGGCGGCGTGACCACTCAGATCAAAGACGCCAGCGTACGCGGCCTCGGGCGATTGGCATCCCGGAAAGCTCCCGACGTCCGCAAAGCCCCAGGTGGCTGCAGTCTCCGCGTCCGCCCCGCGACAGATCTCCGTGTCGAGCTCATCGCCGTAGGTGTAGCTGTGCGCGCCGCCGGACGTGCACGCGGCCTGCCATTCGCTCACTGCCGGGTCAGCATAGTCGGCGAACGGGTAGCTTTCGCCATCTTCGACGCCGCCGCAGAGCCGCTTGCCAGCAGCCTCGCAAAACGCTCTCGCATCGCACCAGTCGACGCAGACCACTGGCTGATTCTCGCGGGCGGAAGCTCCGTCAAACGCGCAGGTGGGCGTGTAGTCGTCGTTGGCTGCGCACGCGCTCGGCTGTCCTTCGAGGGAAGGCTCCGCTCCCAGCCAAGCCGCGTATTGCCCGCGCGTCACCTCGGTGGTGTCGATGCAAAACCCCTCGGGCAGACGCACCATCGAAGGGCCCGTACCCGCCGGACACTCGGCTTGACCCGGCGGAGTGGCCCGGTCCGGAACGATCGACGCAACATCGCCGTCGCGCTCCACCAGCCAAAGCAGCGCCACCAGCGTGAGCCCGAGTCCAAGCGTGCGCATCACCAAAACACCGGAGACGAGTTTCGATAGGGCGCGTCGTCCGCCATCGGAAAGTGCATCCGGATGTCATCCGACGCCGGAAAGCCCTCGCTGCGGTTCAGTATGTTCCCACTCGCTTCGCCCGCAACGTTGCGGAGCTTGTAGTGCTCACGCTCCGTTCGATTGATTCGGTTGTCCTCAAGACGCGTACAGGAGAGGTTGAACCCGAGGATAAGACCGTTGTTGATCGTGTTGTTGGACACGAAGTAGCGCGCGTTGTGCGCCATGTGGATCCCGGCGTCGAAGAACGTGTTACCGGCAATAAAGTTGCCGACTTTGTTGTCGCGAACCGGACCGTCACGACGGGTGTAGCCGATGATTCCCCAAAAACCGTTGACCGTTCGCATCGACATCCGAATCGAATTGTTGAGGATGACGTTGTCCGTTTCTTTCCAGTGAACGATCGGACCATCGACCTGCGCCTCGAGGTCGCAAGGTAGCGCCGGGTCGTACACGCCTTCGTCGTTTACCTGGCACTGCACCAACGTGTTCTCTTCGATCCACACGTTGCGCCCGGTGGACGTCACCACATCGCCGCCCGCGTTGTCATGAAAGTTGTTCCGGAAAATCAGGATGTCTTGATCGCTGCGTCCCGCGCCCTCGATGTCGACACCAAACTGCGGCGACGTCCCTTCGATGTGGTGAATGTGGTTGTTTTCGATCACCACGTTGTGACCACCGACCACGGACACGCCCTGACGACGGTTGTGATGGATTTCACTATTTCGAATCGTCACGTTCGTCGTTGGCGCTTCTGGCTCTTCGTCCGTGCCGCGACGTCCCACGATCAGCACGCCGTCCCCGGTGAGTTCGTGCAGCTCCGTATCTTCGATGAGCACGCGATCGACGCTGGTCCACACGCAAACGCCGTGGCCCTCGTCGTGCGCGCCGCCACCTTCAAAAACATGCGTTTCGCGATCGCCGCGGATCGCACCGCCGCGAATCGTGATGTTGCTCTTGCCGTTGACGTTGACGACGCAGTAGTTCCACCGGTCGTTGGTCGCCATTTGAAGGACCGTGTCGTCCGAAAGCTCGAGGGTCATGTCGCCTTCGAGGTCAATTCCGCCGGCGTAGTTATCCGTGGTCGCTTCCCCGACAACAAACGTTCCCGGAGGCACCACGATCTTGTCGAAGTCGTTCGACGTCGCCCATTCGATCGCCTCGTGAAAGCGCGCCCGGGTTTCGATCGGGTCGCCGTTCGGCTGAAGATTCCAGCGCTCAAGCTCGATCACATACTCGCGGGTGTGTTCGCTCGGAAGTTCCGCGCTCGGTCGCGTCCCAACCTCCCATGCGCACTCGCCTTCGCCGGGCATCGGGTCGATCGTGCTCGCATCGCTCGAAGGCGCGTCCGCGGAGGTAGCGTCGATCATCGGACGAGCGCTATCCCGACCGGCGTCCGAACCGGCGGAACTATCACCGCACGAGAGAAGGACGATCCCGAAGGCCGCTAACCGTGTCGCCACCCGAGCACGCTAGCCGACGTGCCCCTTCGTGTTGTGTGACGACCCCAGGATGAATCGGTCAACGACCGAATCGAAGGCGGCGGATGCTACGTTGCACCTCGATGGAGCTCCACGTTCACCGTCTCCTTGCGGGCTCATTTCTTGCGACGTTGGTGCACGAAGTTCTCGACGAGATCATGGACGGCCTCGGACACATACGAACGAACCCCTCAACGGATCGCTTTGGACGCGGTCGCGAGGTGTTCGCGGTCTACCGAGAAGGCGCCCGGGCGTGGGTCGAGATCCCGGACTTTGTATTGCGCGCGATCGCTACACGCGGCTCTCGAATCTACGAGGTGGAAGCGAAGAACCTCATCGACGACGACCATCCGGACGGCGGTACCCACGAGTTTGTCAGTCAGGTTCGCGGTTACGACACACGCCGCGAGGAGCTCGTGGTCGTCGCCGACGGTGTCGAGTTCGCGGATGACGGTCTCTTTCGCGGTGGCTCGCTGGAAACGTCGGCCGCGGAACTTCTCTTCGAGCTCCTTCAGGAGTATGCAGGCCTAACCCAAAAGCTCCACGAGCTGCCTGTGGAGTACCTGGTGTACGAGAACCGGCTTCGTCTCGAGGCGGAAGCGAAGTTCCCGGAAGGTCGGCTTCGAGCGGCCTGGCGCGCGATTCAGGAAGCCGAAGACTGGACCGTCGAGGAGCGTGATGGACAGGTGCGGCTCCGCCTCGCCCTCGGGGAAGGCGCGCGCCGAATCCTGATCCTTCGCCCGGAGGAATGGGCGGAGCTCAAGGACGCGCTTTCGTAGGGATCACGATGCCTCGGTTCTCGGAGCGATCGACGCGTGCGGCGCGGACGACAACGCGACGGGGCAAACGCGTCGCACGGCCGTCACGTTGCTAACCCGACGATTCGAAGCGCAGAGAGGATTGCGGTCCCGAGCCGTCACCGTCACGCTTCGTGGCATGCGTGCGCTCTTGCTCGTCGTATCGCTTCTGCTCGCTTGTAGCTCCCGTGAACACGACGACTGCACCGAACTTCTGATGGACCTCGGAATTCGCGAGCGTGGGTTTTGCGACGACCGATTGGCCTTTGCGACCTCACCCGCCTTCGCCTCGGCGACGAAGCATGTGAGTAGACGGACTCGCTAGGGACTTACGTCGGACGCCGCTGCGCCTGGGCGATCGGTATTCCATACCTCGCGTACGCGCGCTCGAATGCGCCGATCGAGGCGATCACCAAGCTCGCTTCGATCCGCCTCCGTATAAAACGCGATCGCAAAGAGCGCCGACTCTCGCGCATGGCTTTCGTCGCTCTCATCGTCCGCGTCGTCCACGTCCCGCTCCGTCGAAACGGCCCAAAGCAGCAACGTGAGCACGTCCTCTTGGTACGCGGCGAGCGCTTCGCTTCGCTCGAGTTCTTCGAAGTCTTCTTCGTCTCCCTCCAGACGGCCGAAGACGATGCAGGGAAACTCGCTGCAATCGACTCCCTCCACGTCCCCGCCGATACCCTCCTCGACCAGCGCACCACGAAACGCCGAACCGAGGACCGACGCCTGCAGACGCGGAGGAGTGTCCGCGCCGGACTGCGAGCGCAACGTCTCGCCCAAGAGCTCTCTCCGCTCTGCTCGAAGCGCACGAACTTCACGCTGCAACGACTCGAAGCGTCGGGGCTCCTCGGAGTCCGTCACCTCGCCGCGGTCTTGGGGAAGTGCGCGTCGTTCACGAATCGGCGGCGTGTCGATGCCACGGTTGGGCCCGGTAGATTCGCCAGGGGATTCGCCGGCGCCCGATCTGACCGAACTTGGCGCTGCACTCACCTCAGTCGACGAACGCGTCGGCGTTTCGGAGATCACCTCAGTCGATTCTCCGAGTATGCCCCGACCTAGAGCACCGACCGCGATCCCGACCACGAGACCTACCGCTGCCACCATCGCGCTTCGCATCCGAGGACCATACTGCAAGAGTTCGCACCGACGCTCTTGACGCTCCGCTTCGTCGTGCTCACCTTCCTGCCGTGACCTGGACCTAGCTACACCCTCGATACGCAGCCCCGCAGCGTGAACGCTGGCGAGCTAGGCCGCGATCGCACAAGTCGTCCGAACTGCGATCGCCACGATCGTTTGCGCCGGGCGAACCGCGTGGACCTCCTCTCGTTCGATGACGAACCCATTCCATCGAATTCAAACAGAGGAGAAGATTAATGAACGAAGAAGAGAATCGTTCCGAGGCCGACGTGCGTCGCGCCCGGAGCCAGTTGAAGGCCGCCATCGTCAGCCAGGCGGCCGAACAAAAGCGAGCGAAGGCTCGCCGTGTTGCCGCGCGCTCCGATCCGGACGAGCACGCGAGGATGCAGGCAGAGGTGGCGCGAATTCGCGCCTCGCTTCGCGCCAAACTCGTTGTGTATGCGTTTCTTCGAGGCGTTCCCTACCGGGCCCTCGAACGAAATCCGCGCCATCCTGTCCAGCC